>NZ_JADBQZ010000010.1:0-168128 GCF_014896175.1 Enterobacter cloacae complex sp. I3 | reverse complement strand
GTTATCGATCTGGTCGAATGCACGAGCAGAACCACCGTAGGTTTTAGCCAGAACGGTAGTGATTGCAGCGGTCAGGGTAGTTTTACCATGGTCAACGTGGCCGATAGTACCAACGTTGACGTGCGGTTTTGTACGTTCAAATTTTTCTTTAGACACGGCTATATTCCTTACTATAGTGCTCTCCCCTCTGGAGAGAGCACGGGACTTAGGTTTTAATCCTGTGGATTACTTACCACGGGCTTCAATAACGGCCTGAGCAACGTTGTTAGGCGCATCATCATACTTCAGGAATTCCATGGTGTATGATGCACGACCTTTGGTCAGAGAACGCAGCTGAGTTGCATATCCGAACATTTCAGACAGCGGAACTTCAGCGTGGATCTTAACGCCAGTTACTTCGGATTCCTGACCACGCAGCATACCGCGACGACGGCTCAAGTCACCGATAACGTCACCGGTGTTCTCTTCAGGAGTTTCTACTTCAACCTTCATGATTGGCTCAAGCAGAACTGGTTTTGCTTTCTTAAAGCCTTCTTTAAAGGCAATAGACGCAGCCAGTTTAAACGCCAGTTCAGAGGAGTCAACGTCGTGGTAAGAACCGAAGTGCAGACGGATACCCATGTCAACAACCGGATAGCCAGCCAGAGGGCCCGCTTTCAGCTGTTCCTGGATGCCTTTATCAACGGCTGGGATGTATTCGCCAGGAATTACACCACCTTTGATGTCGTTGATGAACTCGTAACCTTTCGGGTTAGAGCCCGGCTCCAGTGGGTACATGTCGATCACAACGTGACCGTACTGACCGCGACCACCAGACTGCTTAGCGTGTTTACCTTCAACATCGGTAACTTTCGCGCGAATCGCTTCGCGGTAAGCAACCTGAGGTTTACCCACGTTCGCTTCAACGTTGAATTCACGCTTCATACGGTCAACGATGATGTCCAGGTGCAGTTCACCCATACCAGCGATGATGGTCTGGTTAGATTCTTCATCAGTCCATACGCGGAATGATGGGTCTTCTTTCGCCAGACGGCCCAGAGCCAGACCCATTTTTTCCTGGTCAGCTTTGGTTTTTGGTTCAACCGCGATGGAGATTACCGGCTCAGGGAATTCCATACGCTCCAGAATGATCGGGTGATCCGGGTCACACAGGGTGTCACCAGTGGTCACGTCTTTCAGACCGATAGCTGCAGCGATGTCGCCCGCACGAACTTCTTTGATCTCTTCACGTTTGTTAGCGTGCATCTGTACGATACGGCCAAAACGTTCACGCGCCGCTTTCACGGAGTTCAGGATGGTGTCACCAGAGTTAACCACACCAGAGTAAACGCGGAAGAAGGTCAGGTTACCCACGAATGGGTCGGTAGCAATTTTGAACGCCAGTGCAGAGAACGGCTCGTCATCACTTGCGTGACGCTCAGCCGGAGTATCTTTACCGTCGTCCAGGATGCCGTTGATCGCAGGAACGTCAACCGGGGATGGCAGGTAGTCAACTACCGCATCCAGCATCGCCTGAACACCTTTGTTCTTGAACGCAGAACCACAGGTTACCAGGATGATTTCGTTGTTCAGAACGCGCTGACGCAGAGCTTTTTTGATCTCTTCTTCAGACAGTTCTTCACCACCCAGGTATTTCTCCATCAGCTCTTCAGAAGCTTCAGCAGCGGATTCGATCAGGTTCTGGTGCCATTCGTCAGCCAGGTCCTGCATCTCAGCCGGGATATCTTCGTATTCGAAGGTAACGCCCTGGTCTGCATCGTTCCAGTTGATGGCTTTCATTTTCACCAGATCGATAACGCCGGTGAAGCCTTCTTCAGCACCAATTGCCAGCTGCAGCGGAACAGGGTTCGCGCCCAGACGGGTTTTGATCTGGCCAACAACTTTCAGGAAGTTAGCACCCATACGGTCCATTTTGTTAACGAACGCGATGCGTGGAACTTTATATTTGTTCGCCTGACGCCATACGGTTTCAGACTGTGGCTGAACACCACCAACTGCGCAATAAACCATTACCGCGCCGTCAAGAACACGCATGGAACGTTCTACTTCGATGGTGAAGTCAACGTGGCCCGGGGTGTCGATGATGTTTACGCGATGCGGTTCGTACTGCTTAGCCATACCTGACCAGAATGCAGTAGTCGCTGCGGAGGTGATGGTAATACCACGCTCCTGCTCCTGTTCCATCCAGTCCATGGTGGCTGCGCCGTCATGAACTTCACCGATTTTATGGTTTACACCGGTGTAGAACAGAATACGTTCGGTAGTAGTGGTCTTACCGGCGTCGATGTGCGCACTGATACCGATGTTACGGTAGCGTGCGATGGGTGTTGTACGAGCCATTTGATTCCTCGTTTGTTTCTTTAGGCGTTCAGTTAAGTTACCCAGAGCGGGCAGCTTCTCTGAAGCGCCCGCCTGGTGACTAATACTCCGAAGGGATTACCAACGGTAGTGTGCGAACGCCTTGTTGGCTTCTGCCATACGGTGAACGTCTTCACGTTTCTTAACTGCAGTACCTTTGTTTTCTGCAGCATCAGAAAGTTCGTTCGCCAGACGCAGAGCCATGGATTTATCACCGCGTTTACGAGCAGCTTCAACGATCCAACGCATTGCCAGGGCATTACGACGAACCGGACGAACTTCAACTGGAACCTGATAAGTAGAACCACCAACGCGGCGGGACTTAACTTCTACAGTTGGGCGAACGTTGTCGAGAGCGACTTCGAAAGCTTCCAGTTCATTTTTACCAGAACGCTGAGCCAGGGTCTCCAGCGCGCTGTATACGATTGCTTCTGCAGTAGATTTTTTACCATCTACCATCAGGATATTTACAAATTTTGCCAGCAGTTCTGATCCGAACTTCGGATCTGGAAGAATTTTACGCTGACCAATGACGCGACGACGTGGCATGGGAATACTCCGTTGTTAATTCAGGATTGTCCAAAACTCTACGAGTTTAGTTTGACATTAAGATAAATCAGTTTGGCCTTACTTAACGGAGAACCATTAAGCCTTAGGACGCTTCACGCCGTACTTGGAGCGAGCCTGCTTACGGTCTTTAACACCTGAGCAGTCCAGCGCACCACGAACGGTGTGGTAACGAACACCCGGAAGGTCTTTAACACGACCGCCACGGATCAGGATCACGGAGTGCTCCTGCAGGTTGTGACCTTCACCACCGATGTAGGAAGTCACTTCGAAACCGTTAGTCAAACGCACACGGCATACTTTACGCAGTGCGGAGTTTGGTTTTTTAGGAGTGGTGGTATATACACGAGTACATACGCCACGTTTCTGCGGGCAGGCTTCCAGCGCAGGCACGTTGCTTTTTGCAACTTTGCGTGCACGTGGTTTGCGTACCAGCTGGTTAACTGTTGCCATTAAATAGCTCCTGGTTTTAGCTTTTGCTTCGTAAACACGTAATAAAACGACCTCATACAATATGAGGACGCGAAATTTTAGGGCTACGTCGAAAAGGTGTCAAGAAATATACAGCGATCTCAAATCACCAGTTCATTTGACTGGCGTGCGTCACAGTAAGATTGACGAAATCAGTATAGCCAACCACGTCAATTTTGGCTGAAATTTGACCAGAAAGACCCCGCGCATCCAGATCGTCCTTCAGCGCAGAGACCGTTATGGGGGCATTCGTGAGAATTTCAACGAAACGTCCACCTTCAAGTGCAGCGAGCACGCCATCCTGAATCAGCAGCAGATCGTCACCTTCGCACAGCATGCTCAACAGCGTGTCGATATCACATTGCCATGGTGAATGGCTGAGAATATGGAGCATGGAAGCCTCAGAAAGTCAGAATGGTGTCGTAGTGGGATAGTTGTTCACGCAGTGCTGCGGCAGGTAAGGTCGTAACATCCAGCACAAAAGGCGTCTGATCGCTTAAACCGCGCGCCGTTAAAGAGTCGGCACAGACATAGCAGGTTTCGATATCGTAAAGCGGCAGCACTTTGAAGGTGGCGATGTAGTCGCGCGCCAGAATGGCCTGCGGCTGTTGGCCCGCCAGAAGCTGAAGCACGCCGTCCCCCAGAAAGAAGACACCGATATCTTCTGTTAACGCCGATGTCGCAAGAAGCGCATCCAGGCCTTCGCGGCCAGAGGTGCTGCCATGCGGCGCAGAAGTAAAAACAAATGCCACACGCTTCATCAGAATTGCACCACTCTGTCGCAGGTTAACGCCGCCTGAGCCAATGCGCCCAGACCACTCAACGTAAAACCAGGCTGCAGGTTAGCGCCTGATAATCCCAGGCGCTCGGCTTCGGCTGCATCCGTCACGCCGCGACGCAGCGCCGCCGCCACGCAGATATGCAGCTCAACGCCCTGCTTTTCATTTAACGCCTGCCAGGCGCGGACCAGATCAAACTCGTCGCTCGCCGGCGACGTAAACTGGTTCGCGTTATACACCCCTTCCCGATAGAAGAAGACGCTCGCCAGTTCGTGTCCGGCCGCCAGCAGCGCATGCGCAAACTGCAGCGCGCTGCTGGCCTGTTGAGTCCCATACGCCGGGCCCGTCACCATTAATGCAAAACGCATTACTTATCCTGCCCCACGAAATCGCCGCTTTTGAACTGACGGATGTAGAGGTAAACTGTATGCTTGGAGATGTTCAGACGATCGGCCACCTGGTTGATGGCATCTTTAATGTCGAAAATCCCTTTCTCGTAGAGATTGAGTACGATCTGGCGATTCTTGGCGTTGTTCGATACGTTGCGGTCAGCATTGACCTCTTCAATGGTGAACTCAAGCGTCTGCGTGACGAGATCTTCAACGGAGGAGGCAAAGTTAACAGAAGAGCCAACGTCTGGCGTTTCTGGCGGAATAAAGGTGCTCATGATCTGCGAGAATGGCACATCAAGGTTCATGTTGATGCACAGCAGCCCAATCACACGATGCTCGCGATTTCGAATCGCGATGGTTTCTGATTTCATCAGCACGCCGCTTTTGGCGCGGGTGAAATAACATTTTGAGACGCTGCTGTCCGCGCCGGTCATGTCATGCAACATACGCAATGCAAGGTCGGTAATTGGCGAACCAATTTTACGGCCGGTATGCTCACCATTAGCAATGCGGATGGCGGAACACTTCAGATCTTGCAGGGAGTGCAATACGATTTCGCAGTGGGAACCAATGAGCATCGCTAACCCGTCCACTACCGCTTCATAGGATTTCAGAATATCGAAGTCGGTCTGGTCAAAAGGACGTTGATCCAGCAAATCAAGTTCACTGGTTTCGTTGGTTAAAAGCGACCTGGACATGAAAAAAACACTCCTTTTCAGGAGCCTGTCGTTAGGTTTTCAGGGCAGGCTCATTATCTACACGGACAACTAAATTAATACAGCGTGCCTAACGCTTTCCAGTGTTAATTATATCTGCCCCACAATAAAAAACCGCCGCCTTAAAAGGCGGCGGTTTGCATCACATTACTTCTTAACGTCTGTCGCAGCTTTCTGATCTGCCTGCGCTTCCGGTTTCGCATCCGCTTTCGGCGCTGGTTTGATGTCCAGCAGCTCTACGTCGAAGACCAGCGTGGAGTTAGCCGGGATACCCGGGACGCCAGTTTTGCCATAGGCCAGATCCGGTGGGATAACCAGCTTGATTTTGCCGCCTTTTTTGATGTTTTTCAGGCCTTCAGTCCAGCCAGGGATCACACCGTCAAGACGGAAGGAAAGAGGTTCACCACGGGTGTAAGAGTTGTCGAACTCTTTACCGTCGATCAGCGTACCTTTGTAGTTCACCACAACGGTGTCGCTGTCTTTAGGCGCATCACCGGTACCTTCTTTCTCAACTTTGTACACCAGACCAGTAGAAGAGGTTTTCACACTCTTCTCTTTAGCAAAGGTGTCGCGGTAGGCTTTGCCTTTCGCTTCGTTGTCTTTAGCGTCCGCTTCCATCTTGGTCTGAGCGGCACCCTTCACGCGCGCTTCGAACGCCTGCAGAGTCTGTTCGATTTCCTGGTCAGACAGTTTGCTCTTATCAGCAAAGGCGTCCTGAACACCCGCGATCAGCTGGGCTTTGTCCAGTTTGATGCCCAGTTTCTCTTGTTCTTTCAGAGAGTTTTCCATGTAGCGGCCCAGAGATGCGCCCAGTGCGTAGGCGGATTTCTGGTCGTCATTTTTGAACGCCGCTTTGCTGTCTGCAGTGGCAGCAGGCTTCGCAGCAGTATCAGCAGCGAATGACAGCGGCGCGTTCAGTGCAACAGCCATCGTCGTCGCCAGCAGCGTTACTTTAAACAGTGATTTCATCCATATCTCCAGGGCCTGGGGACTCTCACCCCAGCGTTAAACGTAAATGAGTGACGTACTATAAAACGTTGCGGAAGAAATCTACAGACAGACACTTCCAATTCTCGCCACTTTTCAGACTATTTTTGTTTAAATAAGTTTCTTGCCAACGGGATAGAGACTGCACTTAAGGATAAACTCAGTTAAACTGCGCCGCCGCTGGGCCAATATGGCGTATCAGATATAAACGAGGTGAATGATGAAGGACACAATGATAGAAGCGAGAATGGCTGAGCTGGAAAGCCGCCTGGCTTTTCAGGACATCACCATCGAAGAGCTTAACCAGACCGTGACCGCGCACGAACTCGAAATGGCGAAACTGCGGGATCATATGCGCCTGCTGACGGAAAAGCTGAAGGCGACGCAGCCGTCAAATATTGCCTCTCAGTCGGAAGAGACGCCACCACCTCATTATTGAGGCGTAAAAAAAGCGGGATTATCCCGCTTTTTTATTTTCCGCATGACGGAATTAGTGGCAACCGCAGCCGCCGTTGCCGCAACCACCTTTACCGTGGCCGTGGTCATGACCATGGTCGTGGCCGTGACCACCGCAGCAGCCGTCGTGGCCGTGATCGTGATCATGGTCGTGACCATGCGCACCGTGAACGTGGCCATGGGCCAGCTCTTCTTCGGTCGCTTCACGGATCGCAACAACTTCTACGTTGAACTTCAGGTTCTGGCCAGCCAGCATGTGGTTGCCGTCAACCACGACGTGGTCGTCTTCAACTTCAGTGATTTCAACAGGAACCGGACCCTGGTCAGTTTCAGCCAGGAAGCGCATGCCAACCTGCAGCTCGTCAACGCCCATGAACACGTCTTTAGGAACGCGCTGAACCAGGTTGTCGTCATACTGACCGTAAGCGTCGTTCGCGCCTACAGCAACGTCGAATTTATCGCCAACTTCATGACCTTCCAGCGCAGTTTCCAGGCCGGAAATCAGGGAACCGTGACCATGCAGGTAGTCCAGCGGCGCACTCACCGGAGACTCATCAACCAACACACCGTCTTCTGTACGTACCTGATAGGCCAGGCTGACCACCAGGTCTTTTGCTACTTTCATGATATCTCCTGAGCGTGGGAAAATTGCTGGCGCAGATTGTAGCGGAAATCTGCACCCGTGTACCCTTAAGCTTAAAAAAACTCAGAGCATATCGCTAGTCTGGATGAAAAATGCCGATCACTTGCTCTTCTTTGCGAACGTGATCGCGCGCTTCTTTGTCGGCCTCACGCATCTGGTGACCGCACTTAACGCACTCAACTATATCAATATTATTTTCGCGCCACATGGCCAGCGTATCTTGAGCCTGGCAAGACGGGCACTTTGCACCCGCGATAAAGCGTTTACGTACAGCCATCTTTCGTTACCTTTTATTCAAATTCATCCCAGCCGTCGAGCTGGCGTCGTTCCTGTTGCATCTCTCGCTGAAAGATCTCCTCCAGCTCGCGCCGCGCTTCCCGCACGCGGGAGATCTGCGCCGTATCGCTATGTACAGGCATTAATTCGCGCAGCATGCGCATATCCAACCGGCGGAAGTGCATCTGGGCGCGCTGCGCCTGGTGAGGATGCATCCCCAAGGAGATTAACGCCTTGCGCCCCAGTTCCAGCGCACTGGAGAACGTCTCACGGGAGAAGTGTTTCACACCTGCCTGCAACAATTCGTGAGCTTCAACACGCCCCCGGGCACGCGCCAGAATATTCAGGTGCGGGAAGTGCTGCTGACATAGCTCCACCAGCTTCATCGTATCTTCCGGATCGTTGCAGGTAATGACGATAGACTCCGCGGCTTCCGCCCCAGCCGAGCGCAGAAGCTCAAGCTGAGTGGCATCGCCGTAATAGACCTTGTAGCCATATTTGCGCATCAGGTTGACCGCGCTGATATCGCGCTCCAGCACCGTAATGCGCATTTTGTTCGCCATCAACAGGCGTCCAATCACCTGCCCGAAGCGGCCGAAGCCCACGACGATCACCTGCGGCTTATCGTCTTCTACCCACGGCGCTTCATCTTCATTGTCTGCCGGATTCAGGCGGCGCGACAGGAGTTTATCCACCATCTTCATCAGCAGAGGCGTGGTCATCATCGACAGCGTTACCGTCACCAGCAGCAGCGCCATCTGGTCATCTTTAAACAGCTTCTGGGAGGAGGCGGTGGAGAACAGCACAAACGCAAACTCTCCACCCTGGCTCAACACGCTGGCAAACTGCATGCGTTCCGAACTGCGCAACCCGTAGATACGCGCCATGACGTACAGCACCAGCATTTTCACCGCCACCAGGATCGCAACACTCACCGCAACCCAGAGCAGATGGGTATAAAGCACGCCAAGATTGAGCGCCATTCCCACCGAAATAAAGAACAGGCCTAACAGCAGCCCTTTGAAGGGATCGATGGCAATTTCCAGTTCGTGCCGATATTCACTCTCCGCCAGCAGCACGCCGGCAATAAAGGTGCCCAGCGCCATCGACAGCCCCAGCGCGTCCATAAACAGCGCCGAGCCGAGCACCAGCAGCAGCGTAGCGGCGGTAAACACCTCGCGCACGCCCGAGGCGGCAATAAAGCGGAACACCGGACGTAGCAGGAAACGTCCGCCAATCAGCATGCCCGCGAAGGCCAGCACCTTCATGGAAATTTTTGCCCAGTCGAAGTGATCGTCGCCCGAGCCCGCCAGCAGCGGCACCAGCGCCAGCGCCGGGATCACCGCTAAATCCTGGAACAACAGCACCGAAAAGCCCAGCTGTCCGGCCTCATTGCGGTTCATCCCCTTGTCGCGCATCAGCTGCAGCGCCATCGCCGTCGACGACATTGCGAGACCAATCCCGCCAATCACCGCCGCCTGCCAGGAAAAGTTGGTCAGCATTAACAGGCCAGCCAGAATCGCGGCGCTAAACAGCACCTGCGCGGCGCCCACGCCAAAGATAGAGCGTCGAAGCTGCCACAGCTTCGAGGGGTTCAGTTCGAGGCCGATGATGAACATCAGGAACACCACGCCGAGCTCCGAGAAGTGGAGAATTTCATCCACGTCGCTGATGAAACCCAGTCCCCATGGGCCAATGGCGATCCCCGCGAGCAAATACCCCAGCACCGCCCCGATGCCGATACGGGCGGCAAGCGGCACCGCGACGACGGCGGCAAATAAAAACAGCACCCCGGCGAGGAGTAAATTCGATCCTTCCATTAACGACCTCCTGCCGGAATCGGTGATGCCAGCCATTCACCGTAGGCTCTGGCGTGGCTTGCCAGCGCTTTCGGGTCCTGACGCCGCGCCCAGTAAACAATAATCGGGCTCATCCAGTGCATGCGGCACATGGCCGCCGTCAGCTCGAATGGCCTCAGGATGTCGCTCATGGGGTAGCGGTTCAGCCCGTCGTGACGGTAAGCGCTTTCGGGTTCACCGGTGGTGATCACACTGCGCCAGTACTTTCCCGCCAGCTGGTTGCCCCCCACCCCGCTGGAGAAGCCCCGGCTCAGCACGCGGTCCAGCCACTCTTTCAGCAGCGCCGGACAGCTGTATGTATAAAGCGGATGCTGGAACACAATCACGTCGTGCTGACGCAGCAGTTCCTGCTCGTAAGGAATATCGATAAAGAAATCAGGATAGTGCGCGTAGAGATCGTGCACCGTGACGTTACTGAGCTGTGTGGCCGGCTTAAGCAGCACCCGGTTCGCCACCGAGTCCTGAGATTCCGGATGGGCATACAGCAGCAGCACTTTCGCTGTCTGAGACATCACTCCCCTCCCGGTTCTGTTTTTGTGTATTGTTGTCGTTTTGGGCTACCATGGCGGCCCGGTGGGGAAAATGGCCCACACCTTACATTATCATAATGACAAATTAACATAGTCGGAACATACGGCGCTTCTATGATTGTTTTCTCCTCGTTACAAATTCGTCGCGGCGTGCGCGTCCTGCTGGATAACGCCACTGCTACCATCAACCCGGGCC
Organism: Enterobacter cloacae complex sp. I3; assembly: GCF_014896175.1. Classification (NCBI taxonomy): domain Bacteria; kingdom Pseudomonadati; phylum Pseudomonadota; class Gammaproteobacteria; order Enterobacterales; family Enterobacteriaceae; genus Enterobacter; species Enterobacter cloacae complex sp. I3. The sequence goes on along the minus strand of NZ_JADBQZ010000010.1, from coordinate 157,898 downwards.
AGAAAGTGGGTCTGGTCGGCAAAAACGGCTGCGGTAAATCCACCCTGCTGGCGCTGCTGAAAAACGAGATTAGCGCGGATGGTGGTAACTTTACCTTCCCGGGGAACTGGCAGCTCGCGTGGGTAAACCAGGAGACGCCAGCCCTGAGCGAACCGGCGCTCGACTATGTTATCGACGGCGATCGCGAATACCGTAAGCTCGAAGCGGAACTCAACGCGGCCAACGAGCGCAACGACGGTCACGCCATCGCTACCGTTCACGGCAAGCTGGACGCCATCGACGCGTGGACCATTCGCTCCCGCGCCTCCAGCCTGCTGCACGGCCTGGGCTTCAGCAATGAACAGCTTGAACGCCCGGTCAGCGACTTCTCCGGCGGCTGGCGCATGCGCCTCAACCTGGCGCAGGCGCTGATCTGCCGCTCAGACCTGCTCCTGCTCGATGAACCGACCAACCACCTCGATCTCGATGCGGTTATTTGGCTCGAGAAGTGGCTCAAGAGCTATCAGGGCACTCTGATTCTCATCTCCCACGACCGCGACTTCCTCGACCCGGTGGTGGATAAAATCATTCATATCGAACAGCAAACCATGTTCGAGTACACCGGTAACTACAGCTCTTTCGAGCGCCAGCGCGCAACGCGCCTTGCCCAGCAGCAGTCGATGTATGAAAGCCAACAGCAGCGCGTGGCGCACCTGCAGAGCTTCGTGGATCGCTTCAAAGCTAAAGCGTCAAAAGCCAAGCAGGCCCAGAGCCGCATTAAAATGCTGGAACGCATGGAGATGATCGCCCCGGCACACGTGGATAACCCGTTCCACTTCAGCTTCCGCGCGCCGGAAAGCCTGCCGAACCCGCTTCTGAAGATGGAAAAGGTCAGCGCGGGTTATGGGGATCGCATCATCCTCGACTCTATCAAGCTTAACCTGGTGCCGGGTTCGCGCATTGGCCTGCTGGGGCGCAACGGCGCCGGTAAATCAACGTTAATTAAGCTGCTCGCGGGCGAGCTTAACCCAACCAGCGGTGAAATCGGCCTGGCGAAGGGCATTAAGCTTGGCTATTTCGCCCAGCATCAGCTGGAATTTTTACGCGCGGATGAATCCCCGATTCAGCATCTGGCGCGTCTTGCGCCGCAGGAAATGGAGCAGAAACTGCGCGACTACCTCGGCGGCTTCGGCTTCCAGGGCGATAAGGTGACCGAAAACACCGGGCGTTTCTCGGGCGGCGAAAAAGCCCGTCTGGTGCTGGCGCTGATTGTCTGGCAGAGACCCAACCTGCTGCTGCTCGATGAACCGACCAACCACCTGGATCTCGACATGCGTCAGGCGCTGACCGAAGCGCTGATTGAGTTCGAAGGCGCACTGGTTGTCGTGTCGCACGATCGCCACCTGATCCGCTCCACCACCGACGATCTCTACCTGGTACACGGCGGCAAAGTCGAACCGTTCGACGGCGATCTGGAAGACTACCAGCAGTGGCTGACGGACGTACAAAAGCAGGAAAACCAGCCGGAAGAGTCAGCGAAAGACAACGTCAACAGCGCACAGTCGCGTAAAGACCAGAAGCGCCGCGAAGCGGAACTGCGCACCCAGACCCAGCCGCTGCGTAAAGAGATTGCCCGTCTTGAAAAAGAGATGGAAAAGCTCAACGCCACGCTTGCCGCCGTCGAAGAGAAGCTGGGCGACAGCGACCTGTACGATCAGAGCCGTAAAGCGGAGCTAACGGATTGTCTGCAAACGCAGGCGAAAGCTAAATCCAGCCTCGAAGAGTGCGAAATGGCATGGCTGGATGCCCAGGAACAGCTGGAAGCGATGCTGCAGGCAGACTGAATTTTTACCCCGTTGTGCGAACGGAATCTATCTCTGGTTCGGAAATCCAGGCTAAACGGGGTACAATTCGGAAAGTATAGTGAATTTCTGACAAGAATCAGCATCGTCCTTATGACCCAAATCATTCCATCAGACTTCGACATTACAGCCGAAGACAGCACCGAGTTCGTGCCCATGCGCGGCGTGGCCAACTGCCATTTGCAGACCATGCTGCCGCGGCTGATCCGCCGCAAGGTCCAGTTCACTCCGCACTGGCAACGGCTCGATCTGCCGGACGGTGATTTTCTGGATCTCGCCTGGAGCGAAGCGCCGGAACAGGCTCTTCATAAGCCGCGTCTGGTGGTTTTTCACGGTTTAGAAGGCAGCCTGCACAGTCCGTATGCGCATGGGTTAATTGAGGCCGCCAAAGCGCGCGGCTGGCTCGGCGTGGTGATGCATTTTCGCGGCTGTAGCGGCGAGCCGAATCGTCAGAAACGCATTTATCACTCGGGTGAAACCGAAGATGGCACGTGGTTTCTGCACTGGCTGCGGGAAAATTATGGCGCCGCGCCAACGGCCGCCGTGGGCTACTCGCTGGGCGGTAATATGCTCGCCTGTCTGCTGGCCAAAGAGGGCGACAGCGTACCGCTGAATGCTGCAGTGATTGTCTCCGCACCGTTTATGCTGGAGCAGTGCAGCTACCACATGGAAAAAGGCTTTTCTCGCGTCTATCAGCGCTATCTGCTCAACCTGCTGAAAGCCAACGCGGCGCGAAAGCTGAAGGCCTATCCGGATACCCTGCCGGTAAGCCTGCGCCAGCTGAAAAAGGTACGCTGCATCCGCGAATTCGACGATCTGATCACCGCCAAAATTCACGGCTTCGCCGATGCTATCGACTATTACCGACAGTGCAGCGCCATGCCGCTGCTCAGCAAAATCACGCAGCCGACGCTGATTATTCACGCCAAAGATGACCCGTTCATGGATCATCACTCTATTCCCGCGCAGGAATTCCTGCCTGACAACGTTCACTACCAGCTGACCGAACATGGTGGCCACGTGGGGTTCATCGGCGGCACGCTGCGCAGGCCGAAAATGTGGCTGGAAGCGCGCATTCCTGACTGGCTGACTCCTTATCTGGATGGTGCAAAATGATCATTCCCTGGCAGGATCTGGCTCCCGAAACGCTCGATAATCTGATTGAAAGCTTTGTATTACGCGAAGGCACCGATTATGGTGAACATGAGCGTTCGCTTGAGCAAAAGGTCAACGATGTAAAACGCCAGCTGAAAAGCGGCGACGTGGTGCTGGTGTGGTCAGAACTGCATGAGACAGTCAATATCATGCCCCGCAACGCGTTTCACGGCTGATCTTCCAACCTTTTCCGTCAGGGAGTTGCTATGTCTGCCAGACATCCCATTATTGCCGTTACGGGGTCGAGTGGTGCGGGAACCACCACCACCAGCCTCGCTTTTCGCAAGATTTTCGCCCAGCTGAATCTCCGTTCTGCGGAGGTCGAAGGCGACAGCTTTCACCGCTATACGCGGCCTGAGATGGACATGGCGATCCGCAAGGCGCGCGATCTGGGTAAACACATCAGCTACTTTGGCCCGGAAGCCAATGATTTCGGCCTGCTGGAGCAAACCTTCCGCGAATACGGTCAGAGCGGTACCGGGCAGTCCCGTAAGTATCTGCACACCTACGACGAAGCCGTACCCTGGAACCAGGTGCCGGGCACCTTTACCCCCTGGCAACCGCTGCCGGAACCCACCGACGTGCTGTTTTATGAAGGATTGCACGGCGGCGTTGTCACACCTCAGCACGACGTGGCGCGCCATGTGGATCTGCTGGTCGGGGTGGTGCCGATCGTTAACCTGGAGTGGATCCAGAAGCTGACGCGCGACATGAGCGAGCGCGGCCATTCGCGCGAGGCGGTAATGGACTCGGTGGTGCGCTCCATGGAAGATTACATCAACTATCTCACGCCGCAGTTCTCCCGCACGCACATTAACTTCCAGCGCGTGCCGACGGTGGACACTTCCAATCCGTTCGCGGCGAAAAGCATCCCGTCGCTGGATGAGAGCTTTGTGGTGATCCACTTCCGCAATCTTGAAGGCATTGATTACCCCTGGCTGCTGGCGATGCTGCAGGGCTCGTTTATTTCCCACATGAATACGTTAGTGGTTCCCGGTGGAAAAATGGGGCTAGCAATGGAGCTGATCATGACGCCGCTGGTGGAGCGACTGATGGAAGGGAAGCAGATCGCGTGAACATGTTCCCTCTCCCCGTGGGAGAGGGTTAGGGTGAGGGCATCAACACGCACGATGCCCCAATAATTAAGCCTCGATCACTTCATACGAATGGGTGATTTTTACCGCTTTCTCCAGCATTAACGCCACAGAGCAGTATTTCTCCGCAGAGAGATCCACCGCGCGTGAGACCGCCGCGTCTTTCAGTTCTTTCCCGGTGACAACAAAGTGCAGATTAATGTGGGTGAACAGGCGTGGCGCCTCTTCGCGACGCTCTGAGGTGAGTTTAACCTCGCAATCCGTCACGTCATGACGACCTTTTTGCAGAATCGACACCACGTCAATCGCGCTGCATCCGCCTGCCGCCATCAGCACCATTTCCATTGGGCTTGGAGCTTTATCGCCGGAGTTACCATCCATCAAAATCTGGTGTCCTGATGCGGACTCGCCCAGGAACGTTAAACCTTCAACCCACTTCACGCGCGCTTGCATATTCATTAACTCCAACGTTGCATTTTTGGTGACAGATTACGCGTGCGTTACATTTCTCGCAATGGAAGGCGACCTGCATCATGCTGAAGCGAGACACCAGGAGACACGCGGCAAAAGCTATGCTAAAACACTCAGGATGCTACAGTAATACATTGACGTTACACATGTATGCAGAGGACATCAAACTTTACTGGCTGCGAAACGTTACGACAGCCGACTTCCCAGGGTATGGGTAAGAATTCGATTGCAACCCCAGAGTCCGGATGCATCTGATGACTCTGGTGACAGCTTATAACAGAGGATAACAGCGCATGGTGCTTGGCAAACCGCAAACAGACCCGACTCTCGAATGGTTCTTGTCTCATTGCCACATTCATAAGTACCCATCGAAGAGCACGCTGATTCACCAGGGTGAAAAAGCGGAAACGTTGTATTACATCGTCAAAGGCTCGGTGGCAGTGCTGATCAAAGATGAGGAAGGCAAAGAGATGATCCTTTCCTATCTGAACCAGGGCGATTTTATCGGTGAACTGGGCCTGTTTGAAGAAGGCCAGGAACGTAGCGCCTGGGTTCGTGCAAAGACAGCATGTGAAGTGGCTGAAATTTCTTATAAGAAATTCCGTCAGTTGATTCAGGTAAACCCTGACATCCTGATGCGTCTTTCTTCCCAGATGGCGCGCCGTCTGCAGGTGACGTCAGAGAAAGTGGGTAACCTCGCCTTCCTGGACGTGACTGGCCGTATTGCGCAGACTCTGCTGAACCTGGCGAAACAGCCAGACGCGATGACCCACCCGGACGGCATGCAAATTAAAATTACCCGTCAGGAAATCGGTCAGATCGTCGGTTGCTCCCGCGAAACGGTGGGCCGTATTCTGAAAATGCTGGAAGATCAAAACCTGATCTCCGCCCACGGTAAAACCATCGTGGTTTACGGAACCCGTTAATCCTGCCTAAACGGCGTGCCATCGCGAGGTGTCACGCCGTTTTTGTCTCTTTTCCCCATGTGGCGCAGGCTGATCTATCACCCGGAAGTTAACTACGCACTACGACAAACGCTGGTGCTGTGTCTTCCCGTGGCCGTGGGCCTGATCCTGGGACATCTTCAGCAGGGCCTGCTGTTTTCTCTCGTCCCCGCCTGCTGCAACATTGCCGGTCTGGACACGCCCCATAAACGCTTTTTCAAACGTCTGATAATTGGCGGCTCGCTGTTTGCTGGCTGTAGCCTCGCGGTGCAGCTTCTGCTGGCTCGCGATATTCCCCTGCCGCTGATCCTGACCGTGCTGGCGATGACCCTCGGCGTCACCGCCGAAATCAGCTCGCTCCATGCCCGTCTGCTTCCCGCGTCACTCATTGCGGCCATCTTCACCCTGAGCCTCGCCGGTAATATGCCCGTGTGGGAGCCGCTGTTGATCTACGCCCTCGGCACGCTGTGGTACGGGCTGTTTAACTGGTTCTGGTTCTGGCTGTGGCGGGAGCAGCCGCTGCGCGAATCTCTGAGCCTGCTCTACGTGCAGCTTGCGGATTACTGTGAAGCCAAATACACCCTGCTCACCCAGCATACGGATCCGGAAAAATCCTTACCGCCGCTGCTGACGCGCCAGCAAAAGGTGGTAGATCTGATAAGCCAGTGCTATCAGCAGCTGCATATGCTCGCCGCCAACAAGAACCACGAATATAAACGGCTGTTGCGCACCTTTCAGGTGGGGCTGGATCTTCAGGAGCATATCTCCGTTAGCCTTCACCACCCGCAGGAGGTGCAAAAGCTGGTTGAGCGCAGCCATGCCGAAGCGGTGATCCGCTGGAACGCACAAACCGTCTCCGCGCGCCTGCGGGTGCTGGCCGATGATATTCTCTACCACCGCTACCCCACGCGCTTTAACATGGACAAACAGCTCGGCGCGCTGGAGAAAATCGCCCGTCAGCACTCGGATAACCCGGTCGGCCAGTTTGCCGCCTGGCACTTCAGCCGCATCGCCCGCGTGCTGCGCACCCAGCGCCCGCTTTATTCCCGTGACCTGATGGCGGATAAACAGAAACGTCTGCCGCTGCTGCCGGCGCTGAGAAGCTACCTGTCTCTGAAATCTTCCGCTCTGCGCAACGCTGCAAGGATTAGCGTCATGCTCAGTATCGCCAGCCTGATGGGCATGGCGCTGCATCTGCCGAAGCCCTACTGGATCTTAATGACCGTGCTGTTTGTCACCCAGAACGGCTACGGCGCCACGCGGGTGCGTATTCTGCATCGGGCAGGCGGCACGATGGCGGGGCTGATTATTGCGGGCGTGACGCTGCATTTTCACGTGCCCGAAGGCTATACCCTGGCGGGCATGCTGGCGATCACCCTGGTAAGCTATCTAATCATTCGCAAAAACTACGGCTGGGCGATGGTGGGCTTTACGGTGACGGCGGTATATACCCTGCAGCTACTGACGCTTAACGGCGAACAGTTCATCGTTGCCCGCCTGATCGACACGCTGATCGGCTGCCTGATTGCCTTCGGCGGCATGGTCTGGCTGTGGCCGCAGTGGCAGAGCGGGCTGCTGAGGCAGAACGCCCACGACGCGCTGGAGGCCGATCAGCAGGCCATTCGTCTGATCCTGAGCGACGATCCGCAGCCCTCCCCGCTGGCGTATCAGCGGATGAAGGTCAACCAGGCGCACAACGCCCTGTTTAACTCGCTCAACCAGGCGATGCAGGAGCCGGGCTTTAACTCACACTATCTTGCCGATATGAAGCTGTGGGTCACGCACAGCCAGTTTATCGTCGAGCACATTAACGCCATGACCACGCTGGCGCGCGAGCACACGATGCTGACTCCGGATCTGGCGCAGCGCTATTTGCAGTCGTGTGAAATTGCGTTGCAGCGCTGTCAGCAGCGTCTGGAGTATGACGCGCCGGGCGAGTCGGGGGATTCGAACATTCTGGAGGCACCGGAGACGCTGACCCACGGCCCGATGAGCACCCTGGAGCAGCATTTGCAGCGCGTGCTGGGACATCTGAACACCATGCACACCATTTCGTCGGTGGCATGGCGTCAGCGTCCGCATCACGGCATTTGGTTAACGCGGCGGTTAAAGCGAACCGAGTATTAGTCTTTTACGATCTTCTCGACCGCCGCGGCAAAGCGGGTTAACCCGTCTTCAATATCCTTATCTTCCACCACCAGCGACGGCGCAAAGCGCATCACGTCCGGGCCGGCATTCAGCACCATCACCCCTTCGCGGGCAGCGGCGTGCAGGAAATCGCGCGCGCGGCCTTTGTACTGCGGCTTAAGCTCCGCACCAATCAGCAGCCCCATGCCGCGGATCTCGCTGAACACGTCGTACTGCTCGTCAATCTGCTTCAGGTACTTCACAAACAGCTCGCGCTTCGCGCTAACGCCGTTCAGCACCTCTGGCGTGTTGATGATGTCGAACGCGGCACCTGCCACGGCGCTCGCCAGCGGGTTACCGCCATAGGTCGAGCCGTGAGACCCGACGTGGAACGCAGAGGCAATCTCCTGCGTCGTCAGTACCGCACTCACCGGAAAACCGCCGCCGAGCGCTTTCGCGCTGGTCAGAATATCCGGCGTCACGCCGTAGTGCATGTAGGCAAACAGCTCTCCGGTACGCCCCATCCCGCACTGCACTTCATCAAACACCAGTAGCGCCTGATGTTCGTCGCACAGTTCGCGCAGCCCTTTCAGGAATTCCAGGGTTGCCGCGGTCACGCCGCCTTCGCCCTGAATCGGCTCCACCACCACTGCGCAGGTGTGGTCGTCCATCACCGCTTTCACCGCGTGCAGATCGTTAAACGGCACGTGGATAATGTCGGCTGGTTTCGGACCGAAGCCGTCGGAATACTTCGGCTGGCCGCCAACGGAGACGGTAAAGAAAGAGCGTCCGTGGAAGGCGTTATGGAAGGCGATGATTTTAGTTTTGTACGGGCTGTGGCGCGTGGTGGCGTAGTAGCGCGCCAGCTTAAAGGCGGTTTCGTTAGCTTCGGTGCCGGAGTTCATAAACAGCACGCGCTCGGCAAACGTGGCATCAATGATCTTGCGGCCCAGGCGCAGCGCAGGTTCGTTGGTGAACACGTTGCTGGTGTGCCACAGGGTTTCGCCCTGGGTTTTCAGCGCGTCCACCAGCGCAGGATGGCAGTGGCCCAGCGCCGTGACCGCAATACCGCCCGCGAAATCCACATACTCCTTGCCCTGCTGATCCCAGACGCGGCTGCCTTTCCCCTTCACCGGGATAAATTCAGCCGGTGCATAAATCGGCAGAATCACTTCATCGAATGTCGCGCGGGTAATTGCTGGTTGTTCAGTTGCCATGTCATGCCCATCCATTTTATGTCACATTCATTGTGAAAATATAATCACAAAATATGCATAAAAACTCACAACAAGGCAACAGATATTCAGCGATTGAGGAAATTTGCCAGCAGTGCGTGCCCCTGCTCGCTGAGGATACTTTCAGGGTGGAACTGGACGCCTTCGAGATCCCACTCGCGGTGTCGAATCCCCATGATCTCCTGCGTATCGCTCCAGGCGGTCACGTCAAAGCAGTCGGGCAGCGTCGGTGGGTCAATCACCAGCGAATGGTAGCGCGTCACGGTTAGAGAGTTATTGAGCCCGGTGAATACGCCCGTGCCGGTGTGGGTGACCGGCGAGGTTTTGCCGTGCATCACTTTCGCGGCACGCACGATGGTAGCCCCAAATGCCTGGGCAATCGCCTGATGACCGAGACAGACGCCCAGGATCGGCAGCCTGCCGGCATAGTGGTGAATAACCTCCAGAGAAATGCCCGATTCCGACGGCGTACACGGTCCCGGCGAAATGACGATTTTCTGCGGAGCCAGCGTCTCAATATCAGACAGGCTGAGTTCGTCGTTGCGGCGGACAACCACCTCTGCACCCAGTTCACAAAAATACTGGTAAAGGTTCCAGGTGAAGGAATCGTAGTTATCAATCAGCAGAATCATGGCGGCTCCCGAAAAAAATGCCGCCCTATTCTACTCAGATTCCCGCGCTTCGCTCACTACTTTGGCAAAGATAGCGCTCAGCGCGGTCAAATCGCCCGTGGCACCGCTTCGGTTCGCCGCTACCCACTGCTCGAGATCAATATCCCGCCAGTCCAGCGCGTAATTCGCGTGGATGGCCAGTTGCTCAAAGAAGACGCGCTGAGCAATGCCATTACCGCGCATAAAGGGATGCAGCATGTTGATTTCACAATAGTAATGGCTCACTTTTTCAACAAACGCCGCTTTTTCAAGACCCACAAGATACTTATCACTTTCCAGCGCCGCCATCAGTTCGTTACCCATCGTCTCGATGTACTCAAAATGGCAGAAGGGAATGTCACCCTTAAAAATATCGTCGGTACGGAATTCGCCTGCCTGCTTCATCTCTCTGTGATACAGATGGCGATGAATGAGGCACAGATGCGGTAGCCCGGGCGCTGAAGGCCCAAGCTCCAGCGTCTCAATGCCGGGCTCTGAAGGACCATTACCTTTTTCAAGGAGACAACTGGCCTGAAAATTGACGTTACGCTGTTGCTCCCAGAGACGGGATTTTTGCTTATCGGTGAGTTTTTTCACTTAACGCCTCCCTGAATAGTCCGTTTGCCACAAGTATAAGCAGCAAAACGCGCTTTCGCAGGGAGGGGTCACAACACGGGCGAGGATCGCCCGTGTCAAAGAGGATTACGGCAGAACTTTTGCAGAGATGATAACGACAGGTTTAGACGGCACATTCTGGTATGGACCGACATCGTGGGTCTGAACCTGAGAGATTTTGTCCGCCACGTCCATCCCTTTCACAATTTTACCGAAGACCGCATAGCCGAAGTCGCGCTGGCCGTGGTCGAGGAAAGCGTTATCCGCCACGTTGAGGAAGAACTGGCTGGTGGCGCTGTCTTTATCCGCCGTGCGCGCCATGGAGATGGTGCCGCGCTTGTTCAGCAGGCCGTTATCCGCTTCGTTTTTGATGGGTGGGTTAGGCTGTTTCTGCTGCATCTGCTCGTTGAAGCCGCCGCCCTGAATCATGAAGCCCGGGATCACGCGGTGAAAGGTGGTGTTGTTGTAGAAGCCGCTGTTCACATAGTCGAGGAAGTTTTTCACAGAAACCGGAGCTTTCTGGCTATTCAGTTCCAGCTCAATATTCCCGGCGGAGGTGGTCAGCAGAACGTGAGGGTCCCCTTTGGCTGCCAGCGCAGCAGGGGAAACGGCAGAAAGAGCAAACACAGCTGCGACAGCCGCCAGTGTTGATTTGAGCATGAGAATTCCTTAACAAAGCGCAGTAAAAAAAGCGAATGGCTTGATTCTAAAGAGCAGTATGAACCGAGACCAGCCTTTTACCTAATTTTACGAAATTGAAACAATTATTACTGCGCAAACGATTGGTTATACCGCCATTTAGTGTGACTTAGATCACACTAAAACCTGCAATGGCATATTCATTTCCCTTAAAAGATAGGAATAGATCACTTTAGCGACTAAAATCTGCCCGCTCTCAGCGCCCTCCCGGCGCTTTTCTTTTTCTGAACAGGCCAGACATGACTAACAGCAATCGCATCAAGCTCACATGGATAAGCTTCTTCTCCTACGCCCTGACCGGCGCGTTGGTGATCGTCACCGGGATGGTGATGGGAAATATCGCAGACTACTTCCAGCTGCCCGTTTCCAGCATGAGTAACACCTTCACCTTCCTCAACGCGGGGATCCTGATCTCAATTTTCCTGAATGCCTGGCTGATGGAAATCGTCCCGCTGAAAACCCAGCTGCGCTTCGGCTTCGTGCTGATGGTTGCCGCCGTGGCGGGCCTGATGTTGAGCCACAGCATCGCCCTGTTCTCCGCCGCCATGTTCGTGCTGGGCCTTGTCAGCGGGATCACGATGTCGATCGGTACGTTCCTTATTACGCACATGTATGAAGGCCGCCAGCGCGGCGCGCGCCTGCTGTTTACCGACTCCTTCTTCAGCATGGCCGGGATGATTTTCCCGATGGTCGCCGCGTATCTGCTCGCGCGCAGCATTGAATGGTACTGGGTATACGCCTGTATCGGTCTGGTCTATGTCGCGATCTTCATTCTGACCTTCGGCTGTGACTTCCCGGTGCTGGGCAAAAAAGCGCAGACCACCTCAGAGCCGGTGGCGAAGGAAAAATGGGGTATCGGCGTGCTGTTCCTCTCCATTGCCGCCCTGTGCTACATCCTCGGTCAGTTGGGCTTTATTTCGTGGGTACCTGAATACGCCAAAGGTCTGGGCATGAGCCTGAACGACGCGGGCAAACTGGTGAGCGATTTCTGGATGTCTTACATGTTCGGCATGTGGGCCTTTAGCTTCATCCTGCGCTTCTTCGACCTGCAACGTATTCTGACCGTCCTGGCGGGTCTGGCGACCGTGCTGATGTATCTGTTCATCAACGGTGCCCCGGAGCATATGCCATGGTTCATCCTGACCCTGGGCTTCTTCTCCAGCGCGATTTACACCTCAATCATCACCCTGGGCTCCCTGCAGACCAAAGTGGCTTCGCCAAAGCTGGTGAACTTCGTGCTGACCTGCGGCACCATCGGCACCATGCTGACCTTCGTGGTCACGGGCCCGATTGTGGCGCACAGCGGCCCGCTGGCCGCGCTGCACACCGCTAACGGTCTGTATGCCGTGGTGTTTATCATGTGTTTCATTCTGGGCTTTGTGACCCGTCACCGCCAGCACAATACGGCAACGGCTACCCACTAATCGTCAAAACCCCTTTGCGTTCTGCAAAGGGGTTTTACCCTGCTTACCCGCTCTGACTGCCGATTCGTAAAAACCCCGTCAAATATGTGCGAAAAACAAGCAAGCACAAAAATCAAACAATATCCGTTACTTATAAAAAACCTGACAAATCATAGATATACCCACTAAGGGGTAGGTGAAGGCGTATTTGATTTGCATCAATAAGTGCCCCTGCTGAATCGTTAAGGTAGGCAGTAATAGAAAAGAAATCGAGGCAAAAATGAGCAAAGTCAGACTCGCTATCATCGGTAACGGCATGGTCGGCCACCGCTTTATTGAGGATCTTCTCGATAAAGCCGATGCTGACCAGTTCGATATTACCGTGTTCTGTGAAGAACCCCGCAAGGCGTACGACCGTGTGCACTTGTCTTCCTACTTCTCTCACCATACCGCCGAAGAGCTTTCTCTGGTGCGCGAAGGGTTCTACGAGAAGCATGGCGTAAAAGTGCTGGTGGGCGAACGCGCTATCACCATCAACCGTCAGGAGAAAGTGATCCACTCCAGCGCCGGGCGTACGGTTTTTTACGATAAGCTGATCATGGCGACTGGCTCGTATCCGTGGATCCCGCCGATTAAAGGGTCGGAAACCCAGGATTGCTTCGTTTACCGTACCATTGAAGACCTCAACGCCATTGAATCCTGCGCACGTCGAAGCAAACGCGGTGCGGTTGTTGGCGGTGGCCTGCTGGGCCTGGAAGCGGCAGGCGCGCTGAAAAACCTCGGCGTTGAAACCCACGTTATCGAATTTGCCCCGATGCTGATGGCGGAACAGCTGGACCACATGGGCGGCGACCAGCTGCGTCGTAAAATCGAAAGCATGGGTGTGAAGGTTCACACCAGCAAGAACACCAAAGAGATCGTGCAGGAAGGCACAGAGGCGCGTAAAACCATGCGCTTTGCCGACGGCAGCGAGCTGGAAGTGGACTTCATCGTCTTCTCCACCGGTATTCGTCCGCGCGACAAGCTCGCCACGCAGTGCGGCCTGGCCGTAGCCCAGCGCGGCGGGATCATGATTAACGATACCTGCCAGACCTCCGATCCGGATATCTACGCCATTGGCGAGTGCGCCAGCTGGAATAACCGGGTATACGGTCTGGTGGCACCAGGATACAAAATGGCGCAGGTCGCCGTGGACCATATCCTCGGCAGCGAAAACGCCTTCACCGGCGCAGACATGAGCGCCAAGCTGAAGCTGCTGGGCGTGGACGTAGGCGGTATCGGCGATGCGCATGGCCGCACCCCGAACTCCCGCAGCTACGTCTATCTGGACGAAAGCAAAGAGGTCTACAAACGCCTTATCGTCAGCCAGGACAACAAAACCCTGCTCGGTGCGGTGCTGGTGGGCGATACCAGCGACTTCGGTAACCTGCTCCAGCTGGTGCTGAACGCCATTGAGCTGCCGGAAAACCCGGACGCGCTGATCCTGCCGGCGCACGCCTCCAGCGGTAAACCCTCTATCGGCGTAGATAAACTGCCGGACAGCGCGCAGATTTGCTCCTGCTTCGACGTCACCAAAGGCATGCTGATCTCCGCCATCAACAAAGGCTGCCACACCGTTGCGGCGCTGAAGGCCGAAACCAAAGCCGGTACCGGCTGCGGCGGCTGTATTCCACTGGTGACTCAGGTACTGAACGCTGAACTGGCGAAACAGGGCATCGAAGTGAACAACAACCTGTGCGAGCACTTCGCTTACTCTCGCCAGGAGCTGTACCATCTGATCCGTGTGGAAGGCATCAAGTCCTTCGACGAGCTGCTGGAGAAACACGGTCAGGGTTACGGCTGTGAAGTGTGTAAACCGACCGTCGGCTCCCTGCTGGCGTCCTGCTGGAATGAGTACGTGCTCAAACCAGAACATACGCCGCTGCAGGATACCAACGATAACTTCCTGGCGAACATCCAGAAAGACGGTACTTACTCCGTCATTCCGCGTTCCGCCGGTGGCGAAATCACCCCGGAAGGGCTGGTCGCCGTGGGCCGTATCGCCCGTGAGTTTAATCTGTACACCAAAATCACCGGTTCCCAGCGTATCGGCCTGTTTGGCGCGCAGAAGGATGATCTGCCGGAAATCTGGCGTCAGTTGATTGAAGCGGGCTTCGAAACCGGTCACGCGTATGCCAAAGCGCTGCGCATGGCGAAAACCTGCGTGGGCAGCACCTGGTGCCGCTACGGCGTGGGCGACAGCGTGGGATTCGGCGTCGAGCTGGAAAACCGCTACAAAGGCATCCGTACCCCGCACAAAATGAAGTTCGGCGTCTCCGGCTGTACCCGTGAATGTGCGGAAGCGCAGGGTAAAGACGTAGGGATCATCGCCACCGAGAAAGGCTGGAACCTGTACGTGTGCGGCAATGGCGGGATGAAACCACGCCACGCGGACCTGCTGGCGGCGGATCTCGATCGCGACACGCTGATCCAGTATCTCGACCGCTTCATGATGTTCTACATTCGTACCGCCGATAAGCTGACCCGTACCGCTTCCTGGCTGGATAATCTCGAAGGCGGTATCGACTATCTGAAGTCGGTCATCATTGATGACAAGCTGGGTCTGAACGAACAGCTGGAATCCGAGATGGCTCGCCTGCGCGAGGCGGTGATCTGCGAGTGGACCGAAACCGTCAACACCCCGGCGGCGCAGACGCGCTTCAAACATTTTATCAACAGCACCCAGCGCGACCCGAACGTGCAGGTGGTGCCGGAGCGCGAACAGCATCGTCCTGCAACCCCGTATGAACGCATTCCGGTGATGCTGGTGGAGGAAAACGCATGAGCCAGTGGGTGAACATCTGCAACATTAACGACATTCTGCCAGCAACCGGCGTCTGTGCTTTGCTGGGTAACGAGCAGGTGGCGATTTTTCGCCCTCGCCACGATGAACAGGTCTTTGCCATCAGCAATATCGATCCGTTCTTTGAGGCCAGCGTGCTCTCCCGCGGTCTGATTGCTGAACACCAGGGTGAGCTGTGGGTCGCCAGCCCGCTGAAAAAGCAGCGTTTCCGCTTAACCGACGGGCACTGCATGGAAGATGAAAGCTTCTCCGTGAAGCACTACGACGCCCGCGTGAAGGACGGCAAGGTGCAGCTCAAAGCGTAACCCTCCGCCTTTCCAATAGGAAAGGCTTATGACCCCTTATGGGTAACGGCAGGAAAAACCGTATGTTCTGTACGATTCCTGCTGTTATCCTGACGTCAATTCTTACCCCCTCCTTGAATGCTGTGAGGTAACGTCGTGGACCACCTGCCGATTTTCTGTCAATTACGCCATCGCGACTGCCTGCTTGTAGGCGGCGGCGATGTGGCTGAACGCAAAGCGCGCCTGTTGCTGGATGCTGGAGCCCGACTGACCGTCAATGCCCTCACCTTCGCTCCGCAGTTTGACGTCTGGGCGCAGGAAGGGATGCTCACGCTGATGCAGGGGGAGTTTGATGAGTCCCTGCTGGATACCTGCTGGCTGACGATTGCCGCGACGGATGACGATGAAGTGAACCAGCGCGTCAGCGACGCCTGCGAAGCGCGCCGGATCTTCTGTAACGTGGTGGATGCGCCGAAAGAGGCGAGCTTTATCATGCCGTCGATTATCGACCGTTCACCGCTGATGATCGCGGTGTCTTCCGGCGGCCGCTCGCCCGTACTTGCCCGCCTGCTGCGGGAAAAACTGGAAGCTATTTTGCCGCAGCATCTCGGCCAGATAGCCCACTACGCCGGGCAACTTCGCTCCCGCGTGAAGCAAACCTTCTCAACCGTGGGTGAGCGTCGTCGCTTCTGGGAGAAATTTTTCGTTAACGACAGGCTGGCGCAGTCGCTGGCGAATCAGGACGCGAAAGCGGTTGAAGAGACGACCGAGCAGCTGCTGAGCGAGCCGCTGGATCACCGAGGTGAAGTGGTGCTGGTCGGTGCTGGTCCGGGAGATGCGGGTTTACTGACCCTGAAAGGGCTCCAGCAGATCCAGCAGGCGGATATCGTGGTGTATGACCGCCTGGTCTCCGATGACATCATGAACCTGGTGCGCCGCGACGCCGACCGCGTCTTCGTCGGTAAACGGGCAGGCTACCACTGCGTGCCGCAGGAGGAGATTAATCAGATCCTGCTGCGTGAAGCGCAAAAGGGAAAACGCGTGGTGCGCCTTAAGGGCGGCGATCCGTTTATCTTTGGCCGCGGCGGCGAGGAGCTGGAAACCCTGTGCAATGCAGGCATTCCGTTCTCCGTGGTGCCGGGCATAACGGCGGCATCCGGCTGTTCAGCCTACTCTGGCATTCCGTTGACCCATCGCGACTACGCCCAGAGCGTGCGTCTGGTCACGGGCCACCTGAAAACCGGCAGCGAACTGGACTGGCATAACCTGGCCGCTGAAAAGCAGACGCTGGTGTTCTACATGGGGCTGAACCAGGCCGCCACCATCCAGGCGAAACTGCTGGAACACGGCATGGAGGCTGATATGCCCGTTGCGCTGGTGGAAAACGGGACGTCAATCAAGCAGCGCGTGGTGAATGGCGCGCTGACGCAGCTCGGTGAGCTGGCGCAGCAGGTCGAAAGCCCGGCGCTGATTGTGGTGGGTCGCGTGGTTGAACTGCGCGATAAGCTGAACTGGTTCTCGAATCACTAACGCATATTCTCCCTCCTTCGAGTAGTCCTTAAGCGGACTACTCCCTTCATACCTCAGTCGATAACATACCGCTCGCATAGTGGAACTTTTCCATTTATTCCCTCGTGTTACATCCAATTTAAGATTTTTTGACAAGGAATGCGTATGTTCAAGCTGGCAAAAGCCGCCGTTCTGGTTGGCCTGTTATCGACTCTGACCGCCTGCACCGGTCACGTTCAAAATACTAAAAATAACTGCAGCTACGATTACCTACTGCACCCGGCGATCTCCATTTCGAAGATCATCGGCGGTTGCGGCCCGGCGGCACAGCAGTAAGCGTTTTTCAGGCGTAAAAAAACCGGGGATTTCCCGGTTTTTTATTGAGTCCGTATTTGTCGGGTGGCGGCTTAAGGTTTCGCCACAAACCCAATCGCCTCGTACACCGCTTTCAGGGTTTCGGACGCGCGCGCGCTGGCTTTTTCCGCGCCGTCTTTCATCACCTTCTGCAGGAAAGCTTCGTCGTTACGGTAGCGATTGTAGCGCTCCTGCAGCTCGGTCAGCATGCCGGAAACGGCCTCTGCCACTTCACCCTTCAGGTGGCCGTACATCTTGCCTTCGAAGTGTTTTTCCAGCTCGGGAATGCTCTGGCCGGTCACGCCGGAGAGAATGTCCAGCAGGTTGGAGACGCCCGCTTTGTTCTGCACGTCGTAGCGCACCACAGGCGGCTCGTCGGAGTCGGTGACCGCGCGCTTGAGCTTTTTCACCACCGATTTCGGATCCTCCAGCAGGCCGATAACGTTGTTGCGGTTATCGTCAGACTTGGACATCTTCTTGGTTGGCTCCAGCAGCGACATCACGCGCGCGCCGGATTTCGGAATAAACGGCTCTGGCACTTTGAATACGTCGCCGTAAAGCGCGTTAAAGCGCTGGGCGATATCACGGCTCAGCTCCAGGTGCTGCTTCTGGTCTTCACCCACCGGCACCTGGTTGGTCTGGTACAGCAGGATGTCGGCCGCCATCAGCACCGGATAGTCGAACAGGCCAGCGTTGATGTTTTCAGAGTAGCGGGCAGACTTATCCTTGAACTGGGTCATGCGGCTCAGCTCGCCGAAATAGGTGTAGCAGTTCAGCGCCCAGCCCAGCTGCGCATGCTCCGGCACGTGAGACTGAACGAAAATGGTGCTCTTTTCAGGATCGATACCGCAGGCCAGATAGAGGGCCAGGGTGTCCAGGGTGGCTTTGCGCAGCTTCTCAGGATCCTGACGCGCGGTGATAGCATGCAAATCCACGATGCAATAAATGCAGTGGTAGTCATCCTGCATGCTCACCCACTGACGTAACGCACCCATGTAGTTACCAATGGTCAGTTCACCTGAAGGCTGTGCGCCACTAAAAACGATGGGCTTAGTCATTATTCAATTCCTGATGTTCACTGTGCGAAAGCCCGAGTGCGGGCAACAAATCTTTGAAGTGGTCGAACACAACATCCGGCTCACTCAGCGTAATGGCCTCACCGTAGTTGTAGCCATAGGTTAAACCGACGGAAGGACACCCCGCCGCTCGGGCAGCCAGAATATCATTACGCGAATCCCCGACAAAGAGCAGCTCCGCAGGCGTTAAGGATAATTTTCCTGCCACCAGCAACAGCGGCTCCGGATGCGGCTTTTTATTCTGCACGTCATCCCCGCCTACAATCACGGAGAAATATTTCGCGATATTGAGCGCCTCCAGCAGCGGCGCAACAAACGGCGTCGGCTTGTTGGTCACCAGTCCCAGCGGGATGCCTTTCGCGTGCAGCGCGCTCAGGGTTTCCTGGACGTCCGGGAACAGGAAGCTCCCCTCCTCGACGGCCTCTTCGTAGGAACGATCGAACAGCTTGCGCAGAATACGCAGCTGCTCATCCTGCGGGATATCGGCGTGATCGACGCTTGGTTTCCCCTGCGCGGAACGCTGCGACGCGCGTTCCTGACGAGCCCACGTCAACGCACGCTCCATCAGGACATCGGCACCGTTGCCAATCCACGTAATCACACGATCTTCGCCCGCAACGGGCAGTTCCAGTGCATACAGCGCCTGATCGACGGCGCTCGTTAAGCCCGGCGCGCTGTCCACCAGCGTGCCGTCGAGGTCGAATGCCACACCCCGAATTGCCTGCAATTTATCCATGACTTACCTTCGCCAGCTCGCGGCGCATTTCATCAATGACTTTTTTGTAATCCGGTTGGTCGAAAATTGCCGAACCTGCAACGAACATATCCGCGCCCGCTGCCGCAATTTCGCCAATATTATTCACTTTCACACCGCCGTCCACTTCCAGACGAATATCATAGCCAGACTCGTCAATGCGACGGCGCACTTCGCGCAGCTTATCCAGCGTGTGAGGGATAAACGACTGACCGCCAAAGCCCGGGTTGACGGACATCAGCAAAATCACGTCCAGCTTGTCCATCACGTAATCGAGATAGCTCAACGGTGTTGCCGGGTTAAACACCAGCCCCGCCTTACAGCCGTTCTCTTTGATCAGCTGCAGCGTGCGGTCAACGTGCTCGGAGGCTTCCGGATGGAAAGTGATAATGCTGGCGCCCGCTGCGGCGAAGTCAGGCACGATGCGGTCGACAGGCTTCACCATCAGGTGAACGTCGATCGGTGCGGTAATGCCGTAGTTACGCAGGGCTTTGAGCACCATCGGACCGATGGTCAGATTGGGAACGTAGTGGTTATCCATAACGTCGAAATGGACGACATCTGCGCCAGCTGCGAGAGCTTCCGCCGTGTCTTCACCCAGGCGGGCAAAATCGGCCGACAGAATTGAGGGGGCAATCAAAAACTGTTTCATCCGCATCTCCTTGAAATGTGTTTACCGGCGGGCAAAACGGCTCAGGGGCGATAAAGAGCCAGGAGTTCGTCCACCTTTTTACGTGTGCCGCCGTTGCTGCTAATGCTACGCCGCACCTTAACCTGAAAATGCTTCGCGGCTTTGTACCATTCGCGCGTATCAGGGGTATCGTGATTTGAAATTAACACCGGAATTCTTTTGCTGACCAGTTTTTCCGCCATCTCCGCCAGGCGGGCCTGTTCGGCCGGGCTGAAGCTATTGGTATGGTAGGCGGTGAAGTTCGCCGTCGCAGACAGCGGCGCATAAGGCGGATCGCAGTAAACCACCGAGTTTACGCCCGCCAGTTCCATGCACTCTTCATAGGAGAGGCAGTGGAACTCTGCATTCTGCGCTTTCTTCGCAAAATGATACAGCTCGTCCTGCGGGAAGTACGGGCGCTTATAACGACCAAACGGCACGTTAAATTCGCCGCGCAGATTATACCGGCACAGGCCGTTGTAACCATGACGGTTGAGGTAAAGGAACAGCAGCGCGCGGCGGAACGGATCCTGGCTCTGATTAAATTCCGTGCGGAACTGATAGTAAACGTCAGGGCTGTTGTTCTCTGGCGTAAACAGCTTGCGCGCCTCTTCCACATACTCATCGGTACGCAGCTTAACGATGTTATAGAGGCTGATAAGGTCGCTGTTGATATCCGCCAGGATATAACGAGAAAAATCGGTGTTCAGGAACACCGATCCCGCACCCACGAAGGGCTCGATAAGACACTCGCCTTTTGGCAGGTGCTTTTTAATATCATCGAGCAGGGGGTATTTCCCCCCTGCCCATTTCAGAAAAGCGCGATTTTTTTTCATGCTGACTAACTGATTACACCTTCTCCGGCTGTGGAGAAAGCTCCGACAGCATCCTGCGCTTTAAACATTACTTCAGATCGGCCTGCACCTGATGAATCGGCTTCGCCCACGGGTTTTTCGCCTGAACGTCTGCTGGCAGTGTCGCCACGGCGCGCTTCGCTTCATCTTTGGAAGCATACACACCGCTCACCAGCACGTACCACGGCTGTCCGTTACGGGTTGTCTGATAAACCACGTAGTTTTTCAGATTCGATTTCTTCGCCCAGCCGTTGAGGTTGTCATAGTTAGACGAACTGCTCAACTGCAGCGTGTAGTTGCTGGACGGTGCAGATTTCAGCGAACCGACGTTGCCAGCTGATTTACCTGCTGCAGCACTGGATGCCGTCGCCGTTGCGGCAGGCGCAGCGGTGGCAGCAGGTGCCGTTGTGGTTGCCGTCGCTTTCGGCGCAGTCTGCGTGACTGGCGCTTTGGCCGGCTCGCTCACGGCAGCCGTTTCAGAGCGTTTCGGCTGTGCCGGTGCGGCTTTCACTTCAGGCGCTTTTACCACGGCCTGAGGCTTGGTTTCACGCTTCGGCTCAATGACCGCCTGCTTACGTTCAGGACGCGTCGCAGTTTGCGTCTGGCGCGGTTTAGTTTCCGTTGCTGCCGTCTGCGGCTGCGCGGTAGCACCGTGGATCGGCGCGACGGTTGCAGGTTCAGTTGGCAGCGTAGAGTTAACCACAACGTTATCAACCTGCTGCTGGTTTTGCGGCTGCAACAGCGCATTGTTCAGGTCTCCCTGAACTTCAACACGCTGCTGGCCTTCGGGCGTGACAGGTGCCTGGCCCTGAGCAGGCGTTGATGAAACGGGCGGCAGAGAAACATCCTGCGGCGTCGTTGTGTTGCTGGCAGTCTGCTCAGCGGAAGTGGTGCCCGGCGCTGGCTGTGCACCATTCGCCTGATCCGTCGCATCATTACCGGAGAGGTTGATGCTCTTCTCTGCGGAGGCGGTTTGTTCGGTTGAGTTGGTGGACGGTGCTTTCAGCGCAGAGCCAATGCCAACAATCAGCAGCACAAGCACCAGAACGCCTAGTCCCATCATGATGTACTGACGGGAGGCCGGTTTCTGCGCAGCGGCTTTTTTACGTTTACGCGGGCGACGCTCTACAGGCTGTTCGTCCATTGAATCTTCTTCGGACTCATAATCCTCTTCTTCTCGCTCATCACGCGCGTTGCGGCTGCGCGAAGGGCGACGATCGTCTGCATCCAGATCAACATCGTCAAAGTTGATCTGCGGCTCGTTATCACGTTCTGAAGATTGACGAGAACGACCAGTACGACGATCGCTGGGATCGGGTTTCAGCTCGTCTTCTGGTTTGAATTCATCCATTTAACACCCCACTCAAAGGCTTATGCCTACGTCTTTGCATTTCGCCTGAAGCTAAACGACCACCGATAACAGTGGCCTGACCTTTCTAGTTGTTACGCCTGCTGGCAATCAGCAATGGCGCCAAGAACGACATCGTGCGACACTCCGCCGCGCACTTCACTCTTCCCTATTGCAAGCGGGAGTACAAGACGCATCTCACCTGCCAATACTTTTTTATCGCGCATCATGTGGGGTAAATACGCCTGCGCCGACATCTCCTGCGGCCCGGTTACCGGCAAACCTGCACGTTCAAGTAGCGCAATGATACGTGCCGTCTCTTCCGGTTTAAACTGCCCAAGACGTTCAGAGGTGCGGGCTGCCATGACCATGCCAGCCGCGACGGCTTCACCGTGCAGCCAGTTGCCGTAACCCATTTCGGCTTCAATGGCGTGGCCAAACGTATGCCCAAGATTCAGTAAAGCACGTAAGCCGGTTTCACGCTCGTCTGCCGCGACAACTTCTGCTTTCAGCTCACAACAACGACGAATGCAGTATGCCAGTTTCGCCTCATCCAGGCGCAGCAGCGCATCCATATTCTCTTCAAGCCAGTTAAAGAACTCGCCATCCAGAATAATGCCGTATTTGATCACTTCAGCCAGGCCAGAGGCCAGCTCGCGTTTCGGCAGGGTTTTCAGACAGTCGAGATCCACCACCACCGACGCAGGCTGGTAGAACGCGCCAATCATGTTTTTGCCGAGGGGATGGTTGACTGCCGTTTTGCCACCGACAGAGGAGTCGACCTGAGACAGCAACGTGGTCGGGATTTGAATAAAACGGACGCCACGCTGATAGCTTGCGGCCGCAAAGCCGGTCAGATCGCCCACAACACCGCCGCCCAGGGCAAGCAGTGTTGTATCGCGACCGTGCGGTTTTTGCAGCAATGCGGTAAAGACGGTATCGAGTACCGTCAGGCTTTTATACTGCTCGCCATCGGGCAGAATCACACTGTCGACTTTTACGCCTGCCTGCTCAAGCAGGTGACGCACGCGGTCGAGATAAAGCGGAGCCAGCGTCTCATTGGTGACCAGCATCGCCTGATCACCCGCTTTTAGTGGTAAAAATGAAGCTGGGTCGTTAAACAAACCAGCCGCGATGGTGATAGGGTAACTACGTTCCCCGAGAGTAACTGTAATCCTCTCCATGACGCGACATCCACCTTTAATGCTTTTACCCGCAGGCGAGTGTATATAAAGCCAGAATCAGTTGCTTTCCAGCATATGAATAATCTGGTTTGCAACCACTTTAGCGCTCTGATCGTCAGTACGAATGGTCACATCGGCAATCTCTTCATACAGCGGATTGCGTTCGTCGGCCAACGCTTCCAGAACTTCGCGTGGTGGCGTTTCAACCTGCAGCAGCGGGCGCTTTTTATCGCGCTGCGTACGTGCCAGCTGTTTCTCAATGGTCGTCTCAAGATAGACCACTACGCCACGGGCGGAGAGACGGTTGCGGGTTTCGCGAGATTTCACAGAGCCGCCGCCTGTTGCCAGTACGATGCCCTGTTTTTCCGTGAGTTCGTTGATCACTTTTTCTTCTCGGTCACGGAAACCTTCTTCGCCTTCTACATCGAAAACCCAGCCCACATCAGCTCCGGTTCGTTTCTCAATCTCTTGATCAGAATCGTAAAATTCCATATTGAGTTGTTGAGCTAACTGACGCCCAATAGTGCTTTTGCCGGCACCCATAGGCCCAACCAGAAAGATATTGCGTTTCTCTGCCATTTTATCGGTACTACTAAGACTATTCGTTAATGGTAATCCCCGCTTCGCAGACACCCGGCGTAGCAGGACATGAACTGAAACCTCATATGCAATAGAGCGAGAGTCAGACTAAAAATTATCTCAATACTCCGGCTTGTTTGGCAACTGATTAAATCACCGCGCCGGACGCATAAGGTAATAAGACGTAAGTCCAACTCAAATCGGTACTCCTTGTATGCTAATTCATGCCCCACGTCAAACATCTGCAACAAACTGAATGCAAAATCATTGCGGGGATCGTTACCCGTTAGTGAATACCGACCAGACGTGGCGTAATAAACACCACTAACTCACGCCGCTCATTATCTTTTCCATCATGGCGAAAAAGGTGTCCCAACCAGGGGATGCTCCCAAGCCCGGGCACGCTGTCACTGCCGGTTTTGTTCTTTTGCGAGAAAATTCCCCCCAGCGCCAGCGTTTCTCCACTTTTTACCTCCACCTGGGTTTCTATCTCCTGCTTATCGATGGCAAGCGTTTCGCCATCGGCCTGCTGCAGCACCTGTCCCGGCATGTTTTCACTGATGTGTAGTTTCAGGCGCACGCGCCCACCGGGCAATACTACCGGCGTGACCTCCATTCCGAGTACCGCCTCTTTGAACTCCACCGAGGTCGCCCCGCTTTCACCGCTTGAAACCTGATACGGGATCTCACTCCCCTGCTTAATGCTGGCCGGTTGCATGTGCGAGGCCAGCAGCCGCGGGCTGGCAATGATATCGACCTGCTGTTTTTGCTCCAGCGCAGAGAGCTCCAGATCCAGCAGCCTGCCGTTAATCCGCCCGATATTAAACCCCACATGCGTGGTAGCACTGGCCACGGAAAGATCGCTGCCAAGCGTCGTGAGCTGTCCAACCTTGCCCGCCTCAGTGGCCTCGGCAAGATTCCACTTCACCCCCAACTCTCGCAGGCTTTTTTCATTAATGGTGACAATGTGCGCCGCCAGTTCGACCTGCTCGACGGGAATATCCATCTGCGTCGCCCACTGCTGCAGCGCCTCCAGCACCGCCTGGTTATCCCTGATGAGCAGACGGTTGGTGCGTTTGTCGACAGATAAACTCCCCTTTGGGCTCAGGAGCTTTTCAGCCGCTTTTTGCAGTTCTCCGGCATCCGCATAAGAAAATGGGATGCTGTGCGAGACCAGCGGAGCATCAAGCTGTCGACGCGCTCGCTCCTGCTCTAAACGTTCCCGCTGTTCACGCTGCCAGGCCGCGGTATGGACATAATAAATACCGCCCTCCTCTCGTAAAACGAGTCCGGCGCTGGTGACTACCGTCTGTAACGCCTGCCGCCAGGGAACGCGCGTCAGGTTAAGCGAGAGCGTGCCGCCGACATCCGGCGATACCACCAGATTACGGTTCTCCTGCGCAACCAGCGCCTGTAGCACCTGAACCACCGGCACGTCATCCACCACCAGCGTGACCGGCTTTGGCGCGGCGGCCCACAGCGGGCGGCTGAACGCCAGCAGCAACAGCACTATCCTTAACTTCATTTTTATCCTTTCCTTCTCGTTGCCACGCCCATTCTTCGGGATCGCATGTGTCACCCACATCAACAACCAGTTCCGTTTCATTGATGGCCGTTATCCGCCAGCCCGCCGGGAAACGATCGTGCTCTTTCAGACGATGCCAGCGCTGTTGCCCATCCAGCAAAATACCAACGCGCTGCTGCCCTCCCACCATTCCGCGGTAGTGCCACTGTGCCAGTTCGGCTGTGGCGCAGGGGTCGTCCGGCGGGCGAAACGGATCGCGCATGCCGGTCAACAGCAGCGCCGAGCAAACCAGCAGGTATCTCGCGCTATTTCGCATGTTCCAGCTCCAGCTTCAGGCGTAACGCCGTACTTTGTGGCGCAAGCGTAAAAGCAGCGACCCGCACATCCCGCTGCGCCAGCCGGGAAAAAAGAGGCGGGATCGCCTGCCACTCCGCCTCCAGCGCCAGTTCACCACCGTTTTGCAACGGCTTCCAGTGAAGGAGCCTTGTGCCCTTCCCCTGAAAATCGAGCGGTGAAAAGGACTTTATCTCCAGTGCCGTCCGGGTTTGCGGGCTAAACGGCACCTGACTGGCGGTGGGCCACAGCGACGCGTTAGTCCGCGCCGCCTGGCTCAACTGCTGCCGCTGATCCGCACACTGCCTCTCTGCTGGCCGGAGCAATACACCCCATGCTGTCAGGCCCATCAGGAGAATACCCAGCCCCCCGCAGACCAGCCGACACCAGGGACGACTTTCACACCAGCGTTCTAACAAGGTCTCCACGCATTACCCCTCGCTTTTCAGGTGCAGAGTGAACATCCAGCGCCCCTGGCTATCCTGCCGGAGTTCCCCCTCAGAGCCGGGCGTAAAGCCGTCTATGTGCTCCAGCCCATTACGCAAGGCAGAAAGCGCCTGCAGGGTAGTGGCATATCCGATCAACATCAGAGCAGGAGGCTGATAACGCAGCTCTGTCAGCCATACCTGCGCAGGCATGGCCTCAGAAAGTGACTCCAGCACCGGTTGCCATGCGCGGCGCGGCGGCGTGCCCGCAGGGTTCTGCACCTCTGCGGTGGGTCGCTGGCGAGACACAAGACCACGCTGCACGGACTGCGTACCCGCCAGTTGGGCCTGCAGCGCGCGCAGCGTTACCAGATAATTCATCCTTACGCTAAAAACGGTCACCAGCATGAGCAGCAATGCGCCGAAAAACACGGTTCCCCAGAAACGCAGGCATCGCGCGCGCCGCTGCTGACGCCAGGGCAGGAAGTTGGTCACGTTCATTCAGGCGCCTCGCTCATGGCCAGCGCCAGCGCGACGGTATAGTCAGCCCCGCATTCGGGAAGAGGCGCATGCCAGCGCTGCAGCGTTTCCCATGGGGACCGTTCGGCATCAAAGAGCGCGATGTCATTCTGGTTGAGGGCCAGCAGCGCCGCCAGCTCAGCGACGTTTTCTGCTTCAGTGGTATAACGACGCCCCCACTGATGGCGCATAGCCCACAGCCAGTGATGCGCATCCCGCCAGGCGACGCACTGCGTCGGCGCTAACGCAGGCAGCAGGTTCGCCAGCGCGCTGGCATCCGGGGTGATGGTCGCCAGCCGCAAACGTAGCGTTTTCGCCAGGTCAAGAAGCGTTTCAACCTCTTTGTTTTGTGCAGCAGTCACGTGAAACGTATTGCTGAAGGTGTCCTGGGTGTAGTCGAAACAGAGGGACTCTGTCGACATCTCCAGTTCGCGCGAAAGCGCCGCCCCCATCCACGAGAGCTGCTCGCTGTCGCGCAATGCAAGAGCCGGTCGGGGCAACGTTTTTTGCAGAGTCCGTGCAGCAGGAAAAGAGAGAAATACCCGGTGGTAGTGCGGGAGCGCTTTTCGCCAGCCGCGTAAGGCATCGGCCAGCGCTTCTGGCTGACAAATTTTGCCGTCACGAATGATGCCTTCGGCCAGAGAAATGGCCCACCAGCGGCGTAAACACCAGCCGCCTCTCTCCCGGACCAGTGCCGTAATCAGGACCTTATCCTGTTGAATATGAACGCCCGTTTGCCATGTTTTGAAAGCCATGCTTCACGATCTCCTTATCGCCCGTCGCCTTGACGGCTATATCAATGAATCAGGCTTGCCTTTATACTACCGCGCGATTGTTTAGAAACTGCCCAAGTGAAACCAAATGGGAAATCTCCGGTGAAGTTCGTAAAGTATTTATTCATCCTTGCAGTCTGTTGCATTCTGCTGGGAGCAGGCTCGATTTACGGTTTGTACAAATATATTGAGCCACAGCTACCTGATGTCGCCACGCTCCGCGATGTGCGTCTCCAGATCCCAATGCAGGTCTATAGCGCCGATGGCGAGCTGATGGCGCAGTATGGCGAGAAGCGTCGTATCCCGCTGACCTTAAAACAAATTCCCCCCGTGATGGTGAAAGCTTTTATCGCCACGGAGGACAGCCGTTTCTACGAGCACCACGGTGTCGATCCGGTCGGGATTTTCCGTGCCGCAAGCATTGCGTTGTTCTCCGGTCACGCCTCCCAGGGGGCGAGCACCATTACGCAACAGCTGGCGCGTAACTTCTTCCTCAGCCCTGAAAAGACGCTGACGCGTAAGATCAAAGAGGTGTTCCTGGCGATCCGTATTGAGCAACTGCTGAACAAGGACGAGATCCTTGAGCTGTACCTCAATAAAATCTACCTGGGCTACCGTGCCTATGGCGTGGGGGCAGCCGCGCAGGTGTACTTCGGTAAGCCTGTTGAACAGCTCACCTTAAGCGAAATGGCAACCATTGCCGGTCTGCCAAAAGCGCCGTCCACGTTTAACCCGCTTTACTCGCTCGATCGCGCTACCTCACGCCGTAATGTCGTCCTGTCACGTATGCTGAGCGAAGGCTATATCAGCCAGAGCGAGTACGACCAGGCGCGTAACGACGTCATTGACGCCAATTATCACGCCCCTGAGATCGCCTTCTCAGCCCCTTATCTGACCGAAATGGTGCGCCAGGAGATGGTGAGTCGTTATGGCGACAAGGCCTATGAAGATGGCTATCGCGTATACACCACCGTTACCCGTAAAGTGCAGCAGGCGGCTCAGGACGCGGTGCGCAATAACGTGATGGACTACGATATGCGTCACGGTTATCGCGGACCGTCGAACGTGCTCTGGAAAGTGGGCGAAAGCGCATGGGACAGCAAAAAAATCACCAGCACGCTGAAAGCGCTGCCAACCTATGGTCCGCTCCTTCCAGCCGTAGTGACGCAGGCCGATCCTCAGGAAGCCGTTGCGACGCTGGCGGACGGCACGTCCGTCTCCCTGCGCATGGACGGTATTCGCTGGGCGCGTCCATACCGTTCGGACACCCTGCAGGGGCCAACGCCGCGCAAGGTGACCGACGTGGTACAGGCCGGGCAGCAGATTTGGGTGCGCAAGTCAGGCGATGCCTGGTGGCTGGCGCAGGTACCGGATGTGAACTCGGCTCTGGTCTCTATCAACCCACAGAACGGGGCGGTAATGGCGCTGGTCGGCGGGTTCGATTTCAACCAGAGCAAATTTAACCGCGCCACGCAGGCGCTGCGTCAGGTGGGTTCCAACATCAAGCCATTCCTCTACACGGCTGCGATGGATAAGGGGCTGACCCTTGCCAGCATCCTAAACGACGTGCCGATCTCCCGCTGGGATGCCGGTGCCGGTTCCGACTGGCAGCCGAAGAACTCTCCTGCGGAGTATGCCGGTCCTATTCGTCTTCGCCAGGGTCTGGGGCAGTCGAAAAACGTGGTGATGGTGCGTGCTATGCGCGCGATGGGCGTCGACTATGCGGCAGAGTACCTGCAGCGCTTCGGCTTCCCGGCTCAGAACATCGTTCGCACCGAGTCGCTGGCGCTGGGCTCAGCCTCCTTTACGCCGCTTCAGGTCGCCCGCGGATACTCGGTGATGGCCAACGGCGGCTTCCTGGTTGACCCGTACTTCATCAGCAAAATCGAGAACGACCAGGGCGGCGTGCTGTTTGAAGCGAAGCCGAAAATTGCCTGCCCTGAGTGTGATATTCCGGTCATTTACGGCAATACGCCGAAATCCG
Organism: Enterobacter cloacae complex sp. I3; assembly: GCF_014896175.1. NCBI lineage: Bacteria > Pseudomonadati > Pseudomonadota > Gammaproteobacteria > Enterobacterales > Enterobacteriaceae > Enterobacter > Enterobacter cloacae complex sp. I3. The sequence continues at coordinate 128,651 of NZ_JADBQZ010000010.1, read as the reverse complement.
AGGTGCTCGAAAACAAGGACATGGAAGACCCTGCCGTTTCTCAGGAGCAGCCAAATATCGTCTTGCCGCAGCCGCAGCTGGAGCAGGCTAACCAGTCGCTGGTGGCGCAGACCGGCGCGCAGGAGTACGCCCCGCATGTGATCAACACGCCGCTGGCGTTCCTGATCAAGAGCGCGCTGAACACCAACATCTTCGGTGAACCCGGCTGGCAGGGTACCGGCTGGCGAGCAGGGCGCGATCTGCAGCGCCATGATATCGGCGGTAAAACCGGGACAACTAACAGCTCGAAGGATGCGTGGTTCTCCGGTTATGGGCCGGGCGTAGTGACGTCAGTCTGGATCGGTTTCGACGATCATCGCCGTGATTTAGGCCGTACCACGGCATCCGGCGCGATTAAAGATCAGATTTCCGGCTACGAAGGCGGCGCCAAAAGCGCGCAGCCGGCCTGGGATGCCTACATGAAATCCGTTCTTGAAGGCGTGCCGGAGCAGCCGCTGACGCCGCCACCGGGCGTGGTGACGGTCAATATTGACCGCAGCACCGGCCAGCTCGCTAACGGCGGTAATAGCCGTGCCGAGTATTTCATCGAAGGTACGCAGCCAACCACACAGGCGGTGCATGAGGTGGGAACAGAGATTATTGATAACGGCGAGACGCACGAGCTGTTTTAAGCATAAAAATGCCCGGTAAAAACCGGGCAAAGAATTGCAGGCCGGGTAAGGCGAAGCCGCCACCCGGCTTTTTTATGGCCTACAGCCGCCCTTGCCCTTTCAGCCACTCGCGAACCAAGAACAGTGCGCTCACGTTGCGAGCCTCGTTAAAGTCAGGGTCTTCAAGCAGATCCATCAGATGCGCCAGCGGCCAGCGAACCTGCGGCAGCGGCTCTGGTTCATCTCCCTCCAGCGATTCAGGATAGAGATCTTCAGCCACCACAATGTTCATTTTGCTGGAAAAATAGGACGGCGCCATGCTCAGTTTTTTCAGGAACGACAGTTCGTTCGCGCCAAAACCCACCTCTTCTTTCAGCTCGCGGTTTGCTGCTTCAAAGACCGTTTCACCCGGATCGATGAGCCCTTTCGAGAACCCAAGCTCGTAAGATTCCGTCCCCACGGCGTATTCGCGGATCAAAATCAGATGATCGTCGACGATAGGGACAATCATCACCGCTTCGCGCGAAGAGGGGCGCATACGCTCATAAACACGACGCACACCGTTGCTGAACTCCAGATCCACACTCTCGACGTTAAACAGGCGCGATTTGGCGACAGTTTCAACGTGCAGAATGGTGGGTTTTTGTAGTGGTTTGCTCATCTTGATGGGGTCTTAGCAGTGTGAACTGACGTTATTGTGCGATATGCCGCACGGTTTCGGCAATGTCAATTGTTCTTTATTTACATTTATGCAACGTAGCAGGAATCAATCCTCAATTCAAAACAAATGTCAAGAGGTTGAAATGTTTCCAGGAATTTGCTGATATCGCGCCATGACAGGCTTTGCTATCATCACCGGTCACTGGGATGCGCTTTAGAATGCTCAAGTTCGACTCCATACTTGCAGATAGCCAGCCACAGACTCTCATTCAATGTAAAGGTGCTACTGACTACACCTGTAAGATAAGTAAGATGGGGAAAGCATGAGCACCATTTTGATTGTTCTCGCTGCTATGCTGGTCAGCGCATTGATTGCAGGGTGGCTGTATAGGCGACGCATACAGCGCCGTTACCGGCTGCCCTTTTTAAATGCCTTCGCGGGTGCGACAACGCGTAAACTCACGCAAGACGAGCGCGATGCAGTTGAAAACTATCTCGAAACGCTGAACCGTTCTCAGTTAACGCCTGGGCCGACGGGAGCCACGACTGCACCTGTCGCGCTTAAGCTTAACGCGCAAAGTGACACCGTGCTCTGCGTGACGCGCTCCATCACGCGCTACGGCATTACGACTGACGACCCCAACAAGTGGCGCTACTACCTGGATTCGGTTGAGGTGCATCTGCCCCCGTCCTGGGAGCAGTACATTAACGACGAAAACAGCGTTGAGCTGATTCACACCGATTCGCTGCCGCTGGTAATCTCGCTCAACGGCCATACCCTGAATGACTATCTTCACGAAGCCCCGCGCTTTGCGCTGGAACGCGCGAGTTCAACGCAGGCCTCTATTCGTGGTGAAGAGACCGAGCAGATTGAGCTGCTGAATATTCGTCAGGAGACGCATGAAGAGTACGCCCTGAGCCGTCCGGACGGTATTCGTGAAGCCATCCTGATCGTTGCCGCTTTCCTGCTCTTTTTTGTCTGCCTGCTGACGCCGGACGTCTTTGTCCCATGGCTGGCGGGTGGCGCGGTGTTGCTTCTTGCGGCCGGGCTGTGGGGGCTCTTTGCCCCACCGGCCAAAACCTCGCTGCGGGAGATCCACTGCCTGCGCGGCACGCCAAAGCGCTGGGGCCTGTTCGGTGAGAACGATCAGGAGCATCTCAACAATATCTCACTCGGGATTATTGACCTGATCTACCCGCGCCACTGGCAACCGTGGATTGCGCAGGATTTAGGGCAGAAAACCGATATTGATATCTATCTTGACCGCCACGTTGTGCGACAGGGGCGCTTCCTGTCTCTGCATGATGAAGTGAAAAATTTCCCGCTTCAGCACTGGCTGCGCAGCACGGTCATCGCAGCCGGCGCCGGGCTGGTGTTTATCATGCTGCTGCTTTTCGTGCCGCTGGATATGCCCATCAAATTTACCCTGTCGTGGATCAAAGGCGCGCAGACCATCGAGGCGACCAGCGTCAACCAGCTCGATGAAGCGGGTGTACGGGTGGGCGATACGCTGCGCCTGAAAGGCACCGGAATGTGTAATATCCATACCCCGGGGGCGTGGAACACGCGCCAGAATTCACCGTTCACGCCGTTCGACTGTTCGCAAATTATCTGGAACGACGCCCCGCCGCTGCCGCTGCCGGAATCCGAAGTGGTGAATAAAGCCACGGCGCTGACCCAGACGGTCAACCGCCAGCTGCACCCGAAACCGGACGATGATTCACGCGTCAGCCCCGCGCTGCGTTCCGCCATCCAGAAATCAGGCATGATTCTGCTGGATGATTTTGGCGACATTGTCCTGAAAACCCAGGACTTATGCTCCTCGCAGGATGAGTGCATACGCCTCAAGAACGCGCTGGTTAACCTCGGGAACAGTAAAGACTGGGACTCGCTGGTGAAACGCGCCGAGGCGGGACGACTGGATGGCGTCAACGTGCTGCTGCGTCCGGTCAGCGCGGAATCGCTTGATAACCTGGTCGCCACCTCGACATCGCCGTTTATGATGCGCGAAACCACCCGTGCGGCTCAGGCGCTCAACAGTCCGGCACCGGGCGGCTTTGTGATTGCCAGCGATGAAGGCAGCGACCTGGTCGATCAGCCTTACCCGCAGGTAGCGCTTTATGACTACCCGGCCCAGGAGCAGTGGAGCCAGTTCCAGCGTCTGGCGCAGATGCTGATGCAAACGCCGTTCAGTGCCGAAGGGATTGTCACAAGCATCTACACCGACGCCAACGGCACGCGCCATATCGGCCTGCACCGGATGCCGGACAGCGCAGGATTGTGGCGTTACATTGGCACCTCTCTGCTGATGATCGCCATGCTTATCGCTATTTTCTGGAACGGTTTTATGGCCCTGCGCCGCTACCAGCGCTCCCGCACGCGTCTGGCGGAGATCCAGCAATATTATGAGAATTGCCTCAATCCTAAGCTGATCCCCTCCTCTGAGAGCCTGATCTGATAACGTCGTTGCGCGACAAGATGTGCTACCCTGTCGCGCACGTTTCTTCTGGCTGGAGTTCCCCCCTATGCATCTTGATATCGACTGGCAGCAGGTCGACACCGTTCTGCTGGATATGGACGGCACGCTGCTCGATCTCGCCTTTGATAACTATTTCTGGCAAAAGCTGGTGCCGGAAATCTATGGTGAGCAGCAGGGTATCTCCCCGGCAGAAGCGCAGGCGTTCATTCGTTCGCAATATAGCGCGGTGCAACATACGCTAAACTGGTACTGTCTGGACTACTGGAGCGAGCGCCTCGGTTTGGATATTTGTGCCATGACCACTGCCCAGGGACCACGCGCCGTGCTGCGCGAAGATACGGTTCCCTTCCTGGACGCGCTGAAAGCAAGCGGCAAGCGCCGTATTTTGCTGACTAACGCGCATCCACATAACCTGGCCGTGAAGCTGGAGCATACGGGACTGGCGTCGCACCTTGATTTATTACTTTCCACCCACACATTTGGTTATCCGAAAGAGGATCAGCGGTTGTGGCATGCGGTGAAGGAAGAGACCGGCCTGCAGCCGGAGCGCACGCTATTCATTGACGACAGCGAGCCTATTCTGGATTCTGCGGCAACGTTTGGCATTCGCTACTGTCTGGGCGTCACGAATCCTGACTCTGGCCTGGCTGAAAAAAGCTATCTGCGCCATCCGGGACTGAACGACTACCGCCAGATGATCCCCTCACTGACCGTGAAGGAGACGCCATGAAAGAAAAGCCCTCAGATGGGGTAAGACTGGATAAATGGCTGTGGGCAGCCCGTTTTTATAAAACGCGCGCCCTTGCCCGTGAAATGGTTGACGGCGGTAAAGTGCATTACAACGGCCAGCGCAGCAAGCCGAGCAAGCTGGTTGAGCTGAACGCCACCTTAACGCTGCGCCAGGGCAACGACGAACGTACGGTAGTGATTAAAGCCATTACCGAACAGCGGCGGCCCGCATCGGAAGCCGTACTGCTTTACGAAGAGACGGCTGAAAGCGTTGAAAAGCGCGAGAAGACCGCGCTGGCGCGCAAAATGAATGCGCTGACCATGCCCCACCCGGACCGGCGACCGGATAAAAAAGAGCGCCGCGATCTGATGAAATTTAAACACGGTGAGAGCGAGTAACCCTCACCCGCACGAGAGATGAAAATGGCCCAACACGACCAATTACACCGCTATCTGTTTGAACAATTCGCCGTGCGCGGCGAGCTGGTCACCGTATCCGAAACCTGGAAACAGATTCTGGAAAACCACAACTACCCGCTGCCGGTGAAGACCCTGTTGGGCGAACTGCTGGTTGCCACCAGCCTGCTGACGGCGACGCTGAAGTTTGCCGGTGATATCACCGTGCAGCTGCAGGGTGACGGCCCGATGACGCTGGCGGTCATCAACGGCAATAACCAGCAGCAGATGCGCGGCGTGGCGCGCGTTCAGGGCGACGTGCCTGAAAATGCGGACCTCAAAACGCTGGTGGGCAATGGCTACCTGGTGATCACCATCTCCCCGGAGGAAGGTGAACGCTATCAGGGCGTGGTCGGTCTGGAAGGCGATACCCTGGCAGCCTGCCTGGAAGATTACTTCATGCGCTCCGAACAGCTGCCGACGCGTCTGTTCATCCGTACCGGTGAAGTGGACGGCCAGCCTGCTGCGGGCGGCATGCTGCTGCAGGTTCTGCCAGCGCAGGACGCGCAGACCAATGACTTTGAGCATCTGGCGACGCTGACCGAAACCATCAAGGCGGAAGAGCTGTTCAACCTGTCGGCGACCGACGTGCTGTGGCGTCTGTACCACGAAGAAGAAGTGACCGTGTACGATCCGCAGTCCGTAGAGTTTAAGTGTACCTGCTCGCGCGAGCGCTGCGCTGGCGCACTGAAAACTCTGCCGGGTGAAGAGATCGACAGCATCATGGCTGAAGACGGCGAAATTGATATGCACTGTGACTACTGCGGTACGCACTACGTGTTCAATTCAATGGATATCGCTGAAATCCGCAATAATGCCTCTCCGGCAGATCCGCAAGTTCATTAATACGCTACCCCTCACCCTGCCCTTTCCCCTTTGCGGAGAGGGTTAGGGTGAGGGGCAAAAATCTCCCAAAAGCTGAATCGTTTTCCCTGTGTAACTCTTACGTAATTTTCTTACATGTATGCGATTACATTCACATTCTTTCCGATAAAATCACCACCTCTTAACCTTTTCGGAACATTTTCCCCAACCAAAAAGCGATTCCTGCGATAATCCGCCTGCACTGTGACTGGAGTCGCAGCGTTTTCCGTTAGTAAGGGTTTTATCCAGATGCACAAATCTATGAGCCCCGTCGCGGTTAACATCCCCAGAAAAACCCTACAATTTCAGGCAGTACATATTGGCTAAGGAGCAGTGATATGCGTGTTACTGGTTTAACCCCGCAAGATCTCAAGGCTTATGGTATTCACGACGTCCAGGAAGTGGTCTACAACCCCGATTACGATACGCTGTATCAGGAAGAGCTCAATCCAGCACTGGAAGGATACGAGCGCGGTGTGTTGACGAACCTTGGTGCTATCGCCGTCGATACCGGTATCTTTACCGGTCGTTCGCCGAAAGATAAGTATATCGTCCGAGACGAAACTACCCGCGATACGCTGTGGTGGGCTGACAAGGGCAAAGGGAAGAACGACAACAAACCGCTCTCCCCGGAAACCTGGCAGCATCTGAAAGGGCTCGTCACCCATCAACTTTCCGGTAAGCGTCTGTTCATTGTCGACGCTTTCTGCGGCGCTAACGCCGATACCCGCCTTTCCGTGCGTTTCATTACCGAAGTGGCCTGGCAGGCGCATTTCGTTAAGAATATGTTTATTCGTCCGACCGACGAAGAGCTGCAGGACTTCACACCTGACTTCATCGTGATGAACGGTGCGAAATGCACTAACCCACAGTGGAAAGAGCAGGGACTGAACTCCGAAAACTTCATTGCCTTCAACCTGACCGAACGTATTCAGCTGATCGGTGGTACCTGGTATGGCGGCGAAATGAAGAAAGGGATGTTCTCGGTCATGAACTACCTGCTGCCGCTGCGCGGTATTGCCTCTATGCACTGCTCGGCGAACGTCGGCGAGAAAGGCGACGTAGCGGTGTTCTTCGGTCTTTCCGGCACCGGGAAAACCACGCTCTCCACCGATCCAAAACGCCGTCTGATTGGCGATGACGAACACGGCTGGGACGATGACGGGGTGTTTAACTTCGAAGGCGGCTGCTACGCGAAGACCATTCGCCTGTCTGAAGAGGCCGAGCCGGATATCTTCCACGCGATCCGCCGCGACGCGCTGCTGGAAAACGTCACCGTACGTGCCGACGGCTCTATCGACTTCGACGATGCGTCAAAAACCGAAAACACCCGCGTCTCTTACCCGATCTACCACATCGACAACATCGTGAAGCCGGTGTCAAAAGCGGGCCATGCCACGAAGGTGATTTTCCTGACGGCGGATGCGTTCGGCGTGCTGCCACCGGTTTCCCGCCTGACCGCCAGCCAGACGCAGTACCACTTCCTCTCTGGCTTTACCGCCAAGCTGGCGGGTACCGAGCGTGGCGTCACGGAGCCAACCCCAACCTTCTCCGCCTGCTTCGGTGCAGCCTTCCTGTCGCTTCACCCGACGCAGTACGCTGAGGTGCTGGTGAAACGCATGCAGGCATCCGGCGCGCAGGCCTACCTGGTGAATACCGGCTGGAACGGTACCGGCAAGCGTATCTCCATCAAAGATACCCGCGCCATTATCGACGCCATTCTGGATGGTTCTCTGGATAATGCCGAAACCTTCACGCTGCCGATGTTCGATCTGGCCATTCCGACGGAACTGCCGGGTGTGGATACGCGTATCCTCGACCCGCGCAATACCTACGGATCGCCGGAACAGTGGCGCGAGAAGGCGGAATCGCTGGCGAAGCTGTTTATCGAGAACTTCGAGAAGTACACCGATACCCCGGCAGGTGAAGCGCTGGTGAGCGCGGGTCCGAAGCTGTAGGTAAAAGCAAAAAGGCAACGAAAGTTGCCTTTTTTAATGTTTTCTCCCTCTCCCCGTGGGAGAGGGCCGGGGTGAGGGCATCAGACCGCACTATCCCTCTTTCACCTGCCCCCGCGTCACCGGAACCGGCAACCAGGCGCGAATGCTCAACCCGCCCCGCTCGCTGGTGCCGATCTCCAGCAATCCGTTATGGTTATCCACAATACGCTGCACAATCGCCAGGCCTAAGCCCGTACCGCTGGTGCTGCGCGCGCTATCGCCGCGCACAAATGGCTGGAACAGATGCTTACGCTGCTCGGGCTTAATGCCCGGGCCGTCGTCTTCCACCTGGAACCAGGCGCGGTTGAGTTCAGACCCGCTGCTAACCTTAATCCAGCCGTTACCGTAGCGCGCCGCGTTAACCACCATATTGGCCACCGCACGCTTAATGGAAAGCGGGTGCATACGAACCTGAATTTCACCGTCCTGAAGGTCAGTATCAATTTCACGCTCATAACCACTTTCTGCGGCCACCACTTCGCCCAGCACCGCGTTCAGATCGGCCATTTCCATCGGCATCTCCTGACCGGTGCGCAGGTAATCGATGAACTGCTCGATGATGGCGTTACACTCTTCGATGTCCTTGTTAATAGACTCGGCGAGATAACCGTCCTCTTCACCCATCATCTCCGTCGCCAGACGAATACGCGTTAGCGGGGTGCGCAGGTCATGACTGACGCCGGCCATCAGCAGCGTACGGTCATCCGCCAGCTGCTTAACGCCTGCCGCCATGTGGTTAAACGCGCGCGTTACTGAACGCACTTCAGAGGCACCATATTCACGCAGTGGAGGAGGAATAATGCCTTTACCGACCTGCAGCGCCGCGTGCTCCAGGTCGACCAGCGGTCGGTTCTGGATACGGATAAACAGCCACGCGCCGCCTATCGCCAGCAGCATAATGGCAAGGGTGTAGCGGAACAGCGGCGAGAAATCGCCCTGATGGATTTCAGTCAGCGGAACGCGTACCCAGATGTTGGGTGACAGCCAGGTTTTCAGCCAGACGACGGGCGAGCTTTTGTTGACCTCAACGCGCACTTCCGTCGGGCCCCCCAGCTGTTGCGCCATCTGCTGGCTGAGGAATTCATAGTGCTGCGCCCAGCGCAGGCCAGCATCTTCCGCCGCTTCATTTGAGTAAAGCGAAATGCCCAGTTCACGGTAGATTTCACGGCGAAATGCCGGGGGAACAACCAGCTGCGTGCCGTCCTCCAGCTGCAGCTTATCGGTCATCAGCATACGCACTTCGTAGGCCAGAACCTTATTAAACTGCTGGAGGCTCGGCAGAATCGCAAAGTTCAACACCACCAGGTAGGTCGTCACCAGGCTGACGAACAGCAGGGTGACGATCAGTAAGAGGGTGCGGGCAAACGAGCTTCGCGGCGAGAAGCGCATTCGCCTCATGCTTTAGAGCCGTCCGGAACGAACACGTAGCCCAGACCCCATACGGTCTGAATATAACGAGGATGCGCCGGATCTTCTTCCACCATGCGGCGCAGGCGGGAGATCTGCACGTCGATGGAGCGTTCCATTGCGGAGTATTCGCGACCGCGCGCCAGGTTCATCAGCTTGTCGCGGGAAAGCGGCTCGCGCGGGTGGCTGACCAGCGCTTTCAGTACGGCAAACTCGCCGCTGGTGAGCGGCATTGGCTCATCTTCACGGAACATCTCGCGCGTGCCGAGGTTCAGCTTGAACTTGCCGAAGGCAATGACGGCTTCTTCCTGGGACGGCGCGCCCGGCAGTTCGTTCGCCTGACGGCGCAGCACGGCACGAATACGCGCCAGCAGCTCGCGCGGGTTAAACGGTTTTGGAATGTAGTCGTCGGCGCCGATTTCGAGGCCCACGATACGGTCAACTTCTTCGCCCTTCGCCGTCACCATGATGATCGGCATCGGGTTGCTCTGGCTGCGCAGACGGCGGCAGATAGAAAGCCCGTCTTCACCCGGCAGCATCAGGTCGAGAACCATCAGATGGAAAGATTCGCGGGTCAGCAGACGGTCCATCTGCTCAGCGTTCGCGACGCTACGAACCTGGAAGCCCTGCTCGGTCAGATAACGCTCAAGCAGCGCGCGCAGGCGCATGTCGTCATCCACGACCAGAATTTTGTAGTTTTCTTGCATTGTGTGTACTCCCAAAGGTTCGGATAGTCTTTGTAACAGCGTATTCTAAAAAAGTGCACGTATTCGACCAGTTAATTCTGGTATAAATTCTAGTCGAAATTGTTACAAAGCATATTTAACAGCAGCTTATCTGTTCATTTCATCACATAAATCATTATTAATCCTGTCTGTTACACTGTGTGGTACGTATTGTGCGCAAAACAGAGAACCGGCAGCAAAGGCAGCACCATGAAAACGCCCCTGATCACCCGCGAAGGGTACGAAAAGCTCAAAAAAGAGATGGATTACCTGTGGCGCGAAGAGCGTCCTGAAGTAACCAAAAAGGTGACCTGGGCGGCAAGCCTGGGCGATCGCAGCGAAAATGCTGATTATCAGTACAACAAGAAGCGGCTGCGCGAAATTGACCGCCGGGTACGCTATCTGACGAAGTGTCTTGAGAATCTAAAAATCGTCGATTACTCCCCGCAGCAGGAGGGCAAAGTGTTCTTCGGCGCGTGGGTGGAGATTGAAAACGACGATGGTGACACCCTGCGTTTTCGCATCGTCGGTTACGATGAAATTTTTGGTCGTAAAGATTACATTTCTATCGACTCCCCTATGGCCCGCGCGCTGCTGAAAAAGGAAGTGGGCGATTTAGCCGTCGTGCAGACCCCAGCCGGTGAAGCCAGTTGGTACGTCAATGAGATCGTCTACGTAAAATAGTCCGAGAGCGCCCTCCCCGGCTGGCATTTTGCCGTGTCAGCCCGTATAACTATCCCCTGATTTTTGACCCACAAGATGATAAAGCCATGATGAAAGATTCGCTCTGCCGCATTATTGCGGGTGAACTTCAGGCCAGAGCCGAACAGGTAGAAGCTGCCGTTCGCCTGCTTGATGAAGGGAACACCGTGCCGTTTATTGCACGTTATCGTAAGGAAGTCACAGGCGGTCTGGATGACACGCAGCTGCGTAACCTGGAGACCCGTCTGGGCTATCTGCGCGAGCTGGAAGAACGTCGTCAGGCGATCCTCAAATCCATCGGCGAACAGGGCAAGCTGACCAGCGAGCTGGAAAGCGCCATCAATGGCACCCTGAGCAAAACCGAACTCGAAGACCTCTATCTCCCGTACAAACCGAAGCGCCGTACCCGCGGGCAGATTGCGATTGAAGCGGGTCTTGAGCCGCTGGCCGACCTGCTGTGGAACGAGCCGTCTCACGACCCGGAAACCGAAGCGGCGAAATTCATCGACGCCGACAAAGGCGTAGCGGACACCAAGGCCGCCCTCGACGGCGCGCGCTACATTCTGATGGAGCGCTTCGCGGAAGACGCCGCCCTGCTGGCCAAAGTGCGTGATTATCTGTGGAAGAACGCCCATATCGTCTCTACCGTCGTCGCGGGTAAAGAGGAAGAAGGCGCGAAGTTCCGCGACTACTTCGATCACCACGAACCAATTTCGACCACCCCTTCCCACCGCGCGCTGGCAATGTTCCGCGGCCGCAACGAAGGCGTGCTCCAGCTCTCCCTGAACGCCGACCCGCAGTTTGACGAGCCGCCGAAAGAGAGCCACTGCGAGCAGATTATCATCGACCATCTCGGCCTGCGCCTGAACAACGCCCCGGCGGACAGCTGGCGCAAAGGCGTGGTGAGCTGGACCTGGCGCATCAAGGTGCTGATGCACCTGGAAACCGAGCTGATGGGCACCGTGCGCGAGCGTGCCGAAGATGAAGCGATCAACGTCTTCGCCCGTAACCTGCACGACCTGCTGATGGCCGCTCCTGCGGGCCTGCGCGCCACCATGGGGCTCGATCCGGGCCTGCGTACCGGCGTGAAGGTGGCGGTCGTTGACGGCACCGGCAAGCTGGTCGCCACCGATACCATTTACCCGCACACCGGCCAGGCAGCGAAAGCCGCCGTCGTGGTGGCGGCGCTGTGCGAGAAGTACAACGTGGAGCTGGTTGCCATCGGTAACGGCACCGCATCACGCGAAACCGAGCGTTTCTACCTCGACGTGCAGAAGCAGTTCCCGAAAGTGACGGCACAGAAAGTGATCGTCAGCGAAGCGGGCGCATCGGTCTATTCCGCCTCTGAGCTGGCGGCGCAGGAATTCCCTGACCTGGACGTTTCCCTGCGCGGCGCGGTCTCCATCGCCCGTCGTCTGCAGGATCCGCTGGCGGAGCTGGTGAAGATCGATCCGAAATCCATCGGCGTGGGCCAGTATCAGCACGACGTGAGCCAGACGCAGCTGGCGCGCAAGCTGGACGCGGTCGTGGAAGACTGCGTAAACGCCGTCGGCGTGGACCTGAACACCGCCTCCGTTCCCCTGCTGACCCGCGTGGCGGGGTTAACCCGCATGATGGCGCAGAACATCGTCGCCTGGCGCGATGAGAATGGCCAGTTCCAGAACCGTCAGCAGCTGCTGAAAGTGAGCCGTCTTGGGCCGAAAGCGTTTGAGCAGTGCGCGGGCTTCCTGCGCATCAACCACGGCGATAACCCGCTGGATGCATCTACCGTTCACCCGGAAGCGTATCCAGTGGTGGAACGCATCCTGGCCGCCACCCAGCAGGCGCTGAAGGATCTCATGGGCGACAGCAGCGCTCTGCGCAACCTGAAAGCCGTTGATTTCACCGACGAAAAATTTGGTGTACCAACCGTTACCGACATTATCAAAGAGCTGGAAAAACCGGGCCGCGATCCGCGTCCTGAGTTCAAAACGGCGACCTTTGCTGACGGCATCGAGACCATGAACGATCTCCTGCCGGGCATGGTGCTGGAAGGTGCGGTGACCAACGTCACCAACTTCGGCGCGTTTGTGGATATCGGCGTGCACCAGGACGGTCTGGTGCATATCTCTTCCCTTGCCGACAAGTTCGTTGAAGACCCGCACACCGTGGTCAAAGCGGGCGACATCGTGAAGGTGAAAGTGCTGGAGGTGGATCTGCAGCGCAAGCGTATCGCCCTGACCATGCGTCTGGATGAGCAGCCGGGCGACACCAGCGCGCGCCGTGGCGGCAACGGCGGAGGCCGCGAGCAGCAGCGTCCGGCCACGAAAGCCACAAAACCGCGCGGGCGTGACGCGCAGCCTGCGGGCAACAGCGCGATGATGGACGCGCTGGCGGCGGCGATGGGTAAGAAACGCTAAGGTAACCCCCCTCTCCCCAAAAGGGAGAGGGGAATAAAATCCTCTCGAAATATATGAAACCGATTGCACACCCATATTTAAACCGCTATTTATCACTCCATTAACAAATACGCTTTTTATTCCTTCCCGGGTAATTCTGCAAATATTGAGCAAGGTCAATCAGACCGCAAATTAATACGATTAACAACATCCCGTCACATTTTTATTATTGCTGATAAAAACTATTCTCATTATCATCGCAGTGTAGATTATTTAACCTCTCGTGGAATCAGGCATTATGCAATTCACTCCAGACAGTGCATGGAAAATTACCGGTTTTACCCGCGAAATTAGCCCGGCCTATCGGCAGAAGCTGCTGTCACTTGGCATGCTGCCCGGATCATCATTCCAGGTCGTGCGTGTGGCGCCGTTGGGCGATCCAGTTCATATCGAAACCCGGCGCGTAAATCTGGTTCTGCGCAAAAAAGACCTCGCATTAATTGAAGTTGAATCTTTATCCCGTTAACAAGCCAGCGGTTTCGGTGGGTCTAATACAATGAAAAAATTAACTATTGGCTTAATTGGCAATCCTAATTCCGGCAAGACAACCTTATTTAATCAGTTAACCGGCGCGCGCCAGCGCGTGGGAAATTGGGCAGGCGTAACGGTTGAACGTAAAGAAGGCCAGTTCGCGACAACGGACAATCAGGTCACCCTGGTTGACCTTCCCGGCACCTACTCCTTAACCACGATTTCATCCCAGACTTCGCTCGATGAGCAAATTGCCTGCCACTACATTCTTGGCGGCGACGCGGATCTGCTGATCAACGTGGTCGACGCTTCGAACCTCGAGCGAAACCTTTACCTGACGCTACAGCTGCTGGAGCTGGGGATCCCCTGCATCGTGGCGCTCAACATGCTCGACATTGCGGAAAAACAAAAGCTGCGCATCGACGTCGATGCGCTCTCCGCGCGCCTGGGCTGTCCGGTGGTTCCGCTGGTTTCGACCCGCGCTCGCGGTATCGACGCCCTGAAGCTGGCGATTGACCGCCACGCGGGAAACCGCGACGTTGAGCTGGTGCACTACGCCCAGCCGCTGCTACGCGAAGCCGAACGGCTGGCGCAGGAGATGGACAGCAGCATGCCTGCAAAACAGCGCCTGTGGCTCGGCCTGCAGATGCTGGAAGGGGATATCTACAGCCGCGCCTATGCCGGACATGCGGCGGATAAGCTGGACGTGGCCCTCGCCCGTCTCAGCGACGAGCTGGACGATCCGGCGCTGCACATCGCCGATGCGCGTTATCAGGCCATTGCGTCAATTTGCGACGTGGTCAGCAACGCCCTTACCGCAGAGCCCAGCCGCTTCACGGCGGCGGTGGATAAGATTGTGCTCAACCGCTTCCTCGGTTTGCCCATCTTCCTGCTGGTGATGTACGTGATGTTCCTGCTCGCGATTAACATCGGTGGCGCGCTGCAGCCGATTTTTGACGCCGGTTCTGTCGCGGTCTTCGTACACGGTATTCAGTGGGTAGGTTACACCCTGCACTTCCCGGAATGGCTGACCATCTTCCTTGCCCAGGGGATTGGCGGCGGTATCAACACCGTGCTGCCGCTGGTACCGCAGATCGGCATGATGTATCTGTTCCTCTCGTTCCTCGAAGATTCCGGCTACATGGCGCGCGCCGCCTTCGTGATGGACCGCCTGATGCAGGCGCTGGGCCTGCCGGGCAAATCGTTCGTCCCGCTGATCGTCGGCTTCGGCTGTAACGTGCCGTCGGTAATGGGCGCGCGCACCCTGGATGCACCGCGTGAACGACTGATGACCATTATGATGGCGCCGTTTATGTCCTGCGGCGCGCGTCTGGCAATCTTTGCCGTCTTCGCGGCAGCCTTCTTTGGCCAGCAGGGCGCGCTGGCGGTCTTCTCGCTGTACGTGCTGGGCATCGTGATGGCGATCCTGACCGGCTTAATGCTCAAGCACACCATCATGCGCGGTGAAGCGTCACCGTTTGTAATGGAGCTTCCGGTCTATCACGTTCCGCATCTGAAAAGCCTGGCGATCCAGACCTGGCAGCGCCTGAAAGGCTTTGTGCTGCGCGCCGGTAAGGTGATTGTTATTGTCAGTATTTTCCTGAGCGCGCTGAACAGCTTCACCCTCACCGGTCAGGCGGCAGATAACATCAACGACTCTGCCCTCGCCTCCGTCAGCCGCGTCATCACGCCGGTCTTCAAACCGATTGGCGTGCAGGAGGATAACTGGCAGGCGACCGTGGGCCTGTTCACCGGTGCGATGGCGAAAGAGGTGGTCGTCGGGACCCTGAACACGCTCTACACCGCAGAGAACATTCAGGAGCAGGAATTTAACCCGGCGGAGTTTCACCTCGGTGACGAACTGCTGGGGGCCGTAGAGGAGACCTGGCAGAGCCTGAAAGACACCTTCAGCCTGAGCGTGCTGGCTAACCCGATTGAGGCCAGTAAAGGCGACGGCGAAATGGCGACCGGTGCCATGGGCGTGATGGGCGAGAAGTTTGGCAGCGCGTCCGCAGCCTACAGCTACCTGATCTTCGTTCTGCTCTATATTCCGTGCATCTCGGTGATGGGGGCGATTGCCCGTGAGTCCAGCCGCGGCTGGATGGGCTTCTCCATTCTGTGGGGGCTGAATATCGCCTACTCGCTGGCGACGCTGTTTTACCAGACCGTTAACTTCAGCCAGCATCCGCGCTACAGCCTGGTCAGCATCCTGGCGGTCATCCTGTTTAACGTGATTGTGATTGGCCTGCTGCGCCGGGCGCGAAGCCGCGTTGATATCAACCTGCTGGCGACGCGTAAAACCCCGGCCACCTGCTGCAACAGCCCGGCTGGCGACTGTCACTAAGGGGAAAAACAGATGGCATCGTTGATTCAGGTTCGTGACTTACTGGCATTGCAGGGACGCATGGAGGCAAAACAGCTCAGCCTTAGCCTGCATACGCCGCAGCCGATGATCGATGCCATGCTGGAGCGTCTGGAAGCCATGGGTAAAGCCGTGCGGATTCAGGATGAAGCGGAGGGTTGCCTCTCCAGCAGTTGTAAAAGCTGTCCGGAAGGAAAGGCCTGTCTCAGGGAGTGGTGGGCACTGCGCTAATAAAGCCGGGCATTGCTGCCCGGTTTTATCGTATTACTTATAGACGTCCGCAGTAGCGCGTACGTTTTTGGTCTGTTTTTCTGCGCTGGTGACGACGAAGTATGTCCCGCCCAGCTCATCCGCTTTCTTCGACAGCTCTTTTCTTGCATCCATCGGCGCGGTGGTGTCAGACGTAGAAATCTCACCAATTTTCGTCAGATTCATCCCGGCAACTTTATCTTTTTCCAGCTCTTTTGCCGCAAAAACGCCAAATGACAGTGACCCAATAACCAGAGAAGTGACAATACCTGTAACAAGTTTCATAGCCTGACTCTCCATAGGATTGTTGTTTTGATCATCGTAGGCAGAACAACCGCAACGACATCTGGAGTATGGTTGCGGTGTGTAACTTTTTCCAGGCTGGATAGAAAATAATCAGTCTAAACGTTGACTTAACGCAACCAACGCTGAACAAAATTCCGTCGGATGAGAGATAAACGGCGCATGCGCGGCTTTTGCTATGACCTGTGATTCGCTGTCCGGCCAGAGGGAATCCAGAAGTGGGACCACTTTGCGCGGCACCAGCCCGTCGAGATAGCCATAGATGCGCAGGTGCGGCATGCTCAGCCCGGCCAGCGGCTCGCGCAGATCGGCCGTTTTCAGGATCTCCAGACCGCCGTTAAGCACCTCAACGTCCGGCATCGGCAGGGAGAGCACCACCTGCTTTAACGCTCTGGCATCCTGACGCGCGGTTTCGGTACCCATTGTCTGCAAGGCGAGGAATCGCTCGACGGTCCGCTGGAAATCGTCGCTCAGCTGCTGCTGGAAGCCCGCCAGAACGTCAGGTTTGATGCCGGGCCACGCCTCTTGCGCGCTAAAGCATGGCGACGAGGCCACGGTGACCAGCGCCCTAACGCGCTCGGGCCAGGAGAGCGCAATCTGGCTTGCCACCAGCCCGCCCAGACTCCAGCCCAGCCAGATGGCATTTTGCGGCGCGGCGTCTACAACGTGCTGCGCCATTTCATCAAGCGACATCGCGCCAAAGCCACGGCTGCGACCATAGCCCGGCAGATCAACCAGATGTAACGTAAATTGCGAGGCAAGTTCCTCGCTTATGCAATGCCACACTTCCGCATTCAGGCCCCATCCGTGCAGCAGCACAAGATGGCAATTTCCTGTCCCTACGGTCTGCCACCACAGCGTCTTCATCAGTTACTGTTCTCTTTTTTCACATGGAGGTTGCACATGCTAACAGTGCCTGGCTTGTGCTGGCTATGCAAAATGCCGCTTGCCCTCAGCGCGTGGGGCGTCTGTTCCGTCTGCACGCGTTCGCTGGAAAGGCATATTACAACCTGCCCGCAATGTGGTTTACCGGCGGCGAACCGCGATTTGCCCTGCGGCCGCTGCCTGAAAAAATCCCCGCCGTGGAGCGCGCTGGTGACCGTGGATGATTATGTTCCGCCGCTGAGCGGGCTTATTCACGCCCTGAAGTTTTCCGGCCAGAGTTCGCTGGCGCAGCCCCTTGCCCGCCTGCTTTTACTGGCCGTTTTACAGGCGCGACGAACCCGCGCTTTGCCGAAAATCGACATGGTGATGAATGTCCCCTTATACCGACGCCGGCACTGGCGGCGCGGCTATAATCAAAGCGACCTGCTCTGCCGACCGCTCGCCCGGTGGCTGGGTTGTCGCTACGATGCCAGCGCGATTACCCGCGTTCATGCCACCGCCATCCAGCATCAGCTCAACGCCCGGCTTCGCAAAAGGAACCTGAAAAACGCCTTTCGCCTTGAATTGCCGGTCCACGGCCTCCATATCGCCATCGTGGATGACGTCGTCACCACAGGCAGTACCGTTGCTGAACTTTCCCGACTGCTTTTGCAAAGCGGCGCCGCGTCGGTTCAGGTATGGTGTCTGTGCCGTACCTTGTAGCCCTTCTTCAATGGGCGTATGATTATACCCAGGTAATTTAGTCAACTATTAGGCCAAAGCTATGATCCGTATTTCCGATTCTGCACAAGCGCACTTTGCCAAACTGCTGGCAAATCAGGAAGAAGGGACGCAGATCCGCGTGTTTGTGATCAATCCAGGCACTCCGAATGCAGAATGTGGTGTCTCTTATTGTCCTCCGGACGCTGTGGAAGCAACTGACACTGCCCTTAAATTTGAACAGCTCACCGCTTACGTCGATGAACTGAGCGCGCCGTATCTTGAAGATGCGGAAATCGACTTTGTCACCGACCAGCTGGGTTCTCAGCTGACCCTGAAAGCGCCAAACGCCAAAATGCGTAAAGTCTCTGACGATGCGCCGCTGATGGAGCGCGTTGAGTATCTGCTGCAGTCCCAGATCAACCCACAACTGGCCGGCCACGGTGGTCGCGTTTCCCTGATGGAAATCACGGAAGACGGCCTGGCGATCCTGCAGTTCGGCGGCGGCTGTAACGGTTGCTCCATGGTCGACGTGACCCTGAAAGAAGGGATCGAGAAGCAGCTGCTGAACGAATTCCCGGAACTGAAAGGCGTGCGCGACCTGACAGAGCACCAGCGCGGCGAGCACTCTTACTACTAATTCAGTACCCGTCTGTATTGCCCGGTAGCGCTGCGCTTACCGGGCCTGACTCCCTTGCCTTCCCCCCTCTATATGTTGACCTGCGTCTCATAATTCAAATTTTGCCTCACCGGGTGATTCTCAACCACGATATGTTACCCGTATCATTCTCGTGGGCACTCAACACCCTTATAACAGCCGACTAAACTTAACTGTTTCGCAGGCATCAGTATGAGTGCCGTTAACCACTCTGTTCCCAGTTGGGACAACCGGAATTTGTCGTTGAAACAATGACGTTACCCATAACAATTCAAAGGCCAGGTAAATCATGCCATTAGTCATCGTTGCTATCGGTGTTGTGTTATTACTGCTCTTGATGATCCGCTTCAAAATGAACGGATTTATCGCTCTGGTTCTGGTGGCACTTGCAGTCGGTCTGATGCAGGGGATGCCGCTGGTTAAAGTTATCAGCTCTATCAAAGCCGGTGTCGGCGGCACGCTCGGCAGCCTGGCGCTGATCATGGGCTTCGGCGCCATGCTCGGTAAAATGCTGGCGGACTGCGGGGGCGCGCAGCGTATTGCCACCACGCTTATCGAAAAGTTTGGCAAGAAGAACATCCAGTGGGCGGTGGTGTTAACCGGTTTTACCGTCGGTTTCGCGCTGTTCTATGAAGTGGGCTTCGTGCTGATGCTGCCGCTGGTGTTCACCATCGCCGCCGCGGCCAACATCCCGCTGCTGTTCGTGGGTGTGCCAATGGCTGCTGCGCTGTCCGTGACCCACGGCTTCCTGCCGCCGCACCCGGGTCCAACCGCCATCGCCACCATCTTCCACGCCGATATGGGTAAAACCCTGCTGTTCGGTACGATTCTGGCGATCCCGACCGTAATTCTGGCAGGCCCGGTGTATGCCCGCTTCCTGAAAGGCATTGATAAGCCTATTCCGGAAGGTCTGTACAGCGCCAAAACCTTCACTGAAGAAGAGATGCCAGGCTTTGGCGTCAGCGTCTGGACCTCGCTGGTACCGGTGATCCTGATGGCAATGCGCGCCGTGGCGGAGATGATCCTGCCGAAAGGCCACGCTTTCCTGGCCGTTGCCGAGTTCCTCGGCGACCCGGTGATGGCAACGCTGATTGCGGTATTGATTGCGATGTTCACCTTCGGCCTGAACCGTGGCCGCTCCATGGATCAGATCAACGACACGCTGACCTCGTCCATCAAAATCATTGCCATGATGCTGCTGATTATCGGCGGTGGCGGTGCGTTCAAGCAGGTGCTGGTCGACAGCGGCGTGGACAAATACATCGCTTCCATGATGCATGAAACCAATATCTCTCCAATCCTGATGGCGTGGTCTATTGCTGCCGTGCTGCGTATCGCGCTGGGTTCTGCAACCGTTGCGGCGATTACAGCGGGCGGTATCGTTGCGCCGCTGATTGCCACCACGGGCGTCAGCCCTGAGCTGATGGTTATTGCGGTAGGCTCCGGCAGCGTGATTTTCTCTCACGTGAACGATCCGGGCTTCTGGCTGTTCAAGGAGTACTTCAACCTGACCATCGGTGAGACCATCAAGTCCTGGTCAATGCTGGAAACCATTATTTCGGTCTGCGGCCTGGTAGGGTGTCTGCTGTTGAATATGGCTCTCTGAATCTCCTGCTCGATCGGTTCCCTCTCCCCTTTGGGGAGAGGGCTAGGGTGAGGGGCAAATTACGACTTCTTACCCACCGCCCTTCTGCGCTTATCCAAATCTTTAATCAGCCTGTTCACCCCGTCATCGGCAAACATCGTCTCAAGCGTTGTGGACAGCTTGCGGCGCCAGTTCTTGTACTGATAGCTGGTGCCCGGCACGTTCACCGGCTCCGCCATATCAATCCAGTCTTCCGGCTGCAGGCCGAGCAAAGCGCTGTTGCTGTCGGCAATATAGCGCTGCAGGCCACGGTTGAGCGTTGGGGTCATTGCCATCAGCGACGCCTTATGTCCGGCACGCTTCGGCAGACAGCCATGCTTGTGCAGCGCGTCCAGCAGCCCCTGCTTCGCCAGCTCGCGGTCCTGATACAGTCCACGCAGAACCTCTTCATCTGGATAGAGGCCCAGCGTTTTGCCGAGGGTCAGATCGCCGCTTTCCCAGTAGCCTCTGAGCGTAGGAAGATCATGCGTCGTCGCGACTGCCATTGACTGTTCAGGGTACGCTTTCGGCGCGCGGAAGGTTTTCTCATGGTCGTTTTCAAAATAGAGCACTTTGTAGGAATAAACCCCGCTGTCGCGGAGCTTGCTGACAATTTCCACCGGTACGGTACCGAGATCTTCACCGATCACCATGCACTGATGACGTTTACTCTCCAGCGCCAGGATCGACAGCAGATCGTCAACCGGATACTGCACGTACGCCCCGTGATCGGCCGTTTCACCGTACGGGATCCACCACAGGCGCAGCACGGACATCACGTGGTCGATGCGCAGCGCCCCGCAGTTCTGCATGTTCGCGCGCAGCAGGTCGATAAACGGCTCGTAGGCGCGCGCCGCCATCACGTGCGGATCCATCGGCGGCAGGCCCCAGTTCTGACCGAGCGGGCCGAGGATATCCGGCGGCGCGCCGACGGACGCTTTCAGGCAGTAAAGCTCACGGTCACACCAGGTTTCCGCGCCGCCTTCCGCCACGCCCACGGCCAGATCGCGATACAGGCCGATCGGCATCTTATAGCCCTGGCTCACCTGCCAGCAGGCGGCAAACTGGCTGTACGCCAGCCACTGCAGCCACAGGTAGAAGTCCACCTCGTCGGCATGATTTTTACAGAAGGCTTTGACTTCAGGGGTATCCACGGTCTGATACGCTTCCGGCCAGACCGGCCAGCCCCAGCGCATTTCGTCCTCTTTCACCTGATACGCGTGCAG
This sequence comes from Enterobacter cloacae complex sp. I3, assembly GCF_014896175.1. Taxonomy (NCBI): domain Bacteria; kingdom Pseudomonadati; phylum Pseudomonadota; class Gammaproteobacteria; order Enterobacterales; family Enterobacteriaceae; genus Enterobacter; species Enterobacter cloacae complex sp. I3. Next base: position 107,066 of record NZ_JADBQZ010000010.1, on the reverse strand, counting down.
CGCATCAAATGCCGCCTGCCAGTAGAGGCTTTCACCTTCCTGCATCACGAACTGGCGGAAGGCCGCCATCTGCTCGTCGTCGCGCTTCGCAAAGCCTTTCCACGCCAGGTGCAGAGCCGCCATTTTCAGCGCGGTCACGGAGGCATAATCTACCCAGTCCGCATTGCGGGCCTGCTTCAGCAACTGCTGGGTGGTCTCAAGCTTCCACCACGCCTGCGCCTCTTTGCTGTTTTTGAAATCGTCTAACGCGTTAACGTCGATGTAAATCACGTTTAGCCAGCGTCGGGAAGACGGGCTGTACGGGCTCGCGCTTTCCGGGTTGGCCGGATAGAGCGCGTGGATCGGGTTGAGGCCGATAAACGCGCCGCCGCGCTCGCCCACGGATGCCAGCATGTTCTTCAGATCGCCAAAATCGCCGATCCCCCAGTTGCTGTCGGAACGCAGCGTATAGAGCTGCACGCAGGCGCCCCACAGTTTTTTGCCTTCGAGCAATGCCTGCGGCTCATAGCAGCGTTTTGGCGCGACGATCACCCGGCAGTGAAAACGCTGTTCGTCCTGGGTGAGCGTCAGGCTGTGATAGCCCTCCGGCAGCTTTGCCGGAAGGTTTAACGTTTTGCCGCCGGTGGCGTGGCCTTTATGCTGATGCCCCTCTTCGGTGGTGAGCAGCCAGCTAAACTCGCCACGCCCCTCCACCGCTAGCGGCATCTTTTTGCCTGCGGTAAAGACCTTCACGTTTGGCACCGGAGCAACCGACGCGTTCGCGTCGGTTTTGTGCATGGCATCCAGCAAACGTCTTTTGGTGTCCGCACCAATAGACTGCGGTTTGCCGTGCGCATTGATGTAACTGAGGCTAATTCCCGCCGCCTGCGCGGCACTGTCCAGACGTTTACTCTCCATCGCGCTTCCTTAGCGTTTTGCCTGCCAGATACGGGCCTGATAATCACGGATTGAGCGGTCAGAGCTGAACATGCCGCAGCGCGCGGTGTTCAGAATGCACGCCCGGGTCCACGCCTCCTGGTCGCGGTACAGCACGTCGACCTGTTTCTGCGCTTCAACGTAGGCCGTGAAGTCCGCCATCACCAGGTACGGGTCGCCGCCGTGTTTGTCCATGCTGTGCAGCATCTGGTCAAACGCGTGCTTGTCGCCATCGCTGTATTTGCCGCTTTCCAGCTCCTTCAGCACCGCATCCAGCAATTTGTCTTTTTTACGCCATTTCACCGGGTCGTAGCCTTTGGCCTTGATGGCTTTCACTTCTTCAACAGTATGGCCGAAGATAAAGATGTTCTCTTCACCGACCTTCTCGGCGATTTCGACGTTCGCACCGTCCAGCGTGCCGACGGTCAGCGCGCCGTTGAGCGCCAGCTTCATGTTGCCGGTACCGGACGCTTCTTTCCCTGCGGTCGAGATCTGCTCGGAGATATCCGCCGCCGGGATCAGCATTTCAGCCGCCGAGACGCAGTAATCCGGCAGGAACACGACCTTCAGCTTGTCGCCCACTTTCGGATCGCTGTTGATCGCCGCCGCCACTTTATTGATGGCGAGGATAATGTTTTTCGCCAGGTAGTAGCCCGGCGCAGCCTTCGCACCGAACAGGAACACGCGCGGCACGCGGTCGGCCTGCGGGTTCTCGCGGATCTCTTTGTACAGCGCCAGAATGTGCAGCAGGTTCAGGTGCTGACGCTTGTACTCGTGCAGACGTTTGATCTGAATATCGAAAATCGCGTTCGGGTTGATCTCAATCCCGGTACGCATTTTCACAAACTCCGCCAGGCGAACCTTGTTCTCCAGCTTGATCGCGCGGTACTGCTCGCGGAATTTCGCATCGTCGGCGTATTTTTCCAGGTTAATCAGCTGGTCCAGATCGTTAGCCCACTCTTTCTTCAGGGTCTTGTCCAGCAGGCCGGCCAGCAGCGGATTGCACTGCTTGATCCAGCGACGCGGCGTAATGCCGTTGGTCACGTTGTGGAATTTGGTCGGCCACAGCTGGTGATATTCCGGGAACAGATCTTTCACCACCAGATCGGAGTGCAGCGCCGCCACGCCGTTAACGGCAAAGCCGCTCACCACGCACATGTTCGCCATACGCACCTGTTTGTCGTGCACCACCGCCAGCTTCGCCCAGACGGCTTTGTCGCCCGGCCAGGTTTTCTCCACCAGCGCTTTAAACTGGTCGTTAATCTTGTTGATGATCTGCATGTGGCGCGGCAGCAGCGTTTTCACCAGCTTCTCATCCCAGCACTCCAGCGCTTCCGGCATCAGGGTGTGGTTGGTGTAGGCGAAGGTACGGCTGGTGATGGCCCAGGCGTCGTCCCAGCTCAGCTGATGCTCGTCAATCAGCACGCGCAGCAGTTCCGGGATGGCAATAGTCGGGTGCGTATCGTTAAGCTGAATGACTTCGAAGTCCGGCAGCTGCGCCAGCTTGCGGCCCGCCAGGTGATGGCGACGCAGAATGTCCGCCACGGAGCAGGCGCACTGGAAGTACTGCTGCATCAGACGCAGCTTTTTACCCGCCAGGTGGTTATCGTTCGGATAGAGGACTTTGGTCAGCTTCTCGGCGTCGATGCCCTGCTGCTCGGCGCGCAGGAAATCGCCGTCGTTGAATTTGGTCAGGTTGAACGGATGCGCGTGCTTCGCCTGCCACAGGCGCAGCGGCTGCGCCACGCCGTTACGGTAGCCGAGCACCGGCAGATCCCAGGCTTCACCTGTAATAGTGAACGCCGGTTCCCAGAGCCCCTGCTTCGTCACTTTCCCGCCGATGCCGACCTGCACGTCCAGCTGCGCGTTGTGGCGGAACCACGGGTAGGTATTGCGATGCCAGTCGTCCGGCGCTTCCATCTGGTGGCCGTCGGCAAACGACTGACGGAACAGGCCGTACTGGTAGTTCAGGCCATAGCCAATCGCCGACTGGCCGACCGTTGCCATAGAGTCAAGGAAACAGGCCGCCAGACGCCCCAGTCCGCCGTTGCCCAGCGCCGGGTCGATCTCTTCTTCCAGCAGGTCGGTCAGGTTAATGTCGTGCTCTTTCAGCACATCACCCACCTCCTGATACCAGCCGAGGTTCAGCAGGTTGTTGCCGGTCAGGCGGCCAATCAGGAACTCCATCGAGATATAGTTAACGTGACGCTGGCCGTTGACGGGCTTCGCCACGGGCTGAGCATCCAGCTGCTCTGCGAGCGCCCCGCTTACCGCCTGCCACCACTGGTGAGGCGTCATCTCGTTTGCAGCATGAAGGCCAAAACGCTGCCACTGACGCGTCAGGGCAGCCTGGAATTGAGCTTTGTTGAAGGTAGGCTGTGACATAGGGGATCGGCATCCTTTAGAAAGAAAACACAAGTTGGCGCTAGTGTGCCTGGCTCATTTCACCTCTTCCTCCTCCCGTGGGGGATTAGGCAGGGAGGAGTAGCGGGGATGAGCGTAAAAGTGTGATCGAGGCCACTCTGAGAGCATAGCCGGAGTGTGCCCGGAAGATAAAAAAGTAACCGGGGAGAATGTCAAAGAAATGAAATGCGGTTTTGGATGAAATTAATCCACGCGGAAATGATTGCTTACGGAGAATAATATTTCAGCAATCGGGTCCTGCCTAAGGAGATTATTAATCTCACTCAACTTTACCCGAAGTTTATTAAATTCGACGTCATTATACCTTTCTGAAACCAGTTTCAGCCCAGCCTAGTGACATCCATACAAGCCAGCATTGACGCGGCATCAAAGCCTTTTCAAAAAAGTTCCAGCACTGGCCGGAATGTTTTGTGACAGAGTGCAAATTCAGAGCCACAAAAGCCAGACATAACTTGCAATAGTTCTCTTTCTGACCGACCTTATAGCTATTAATTACGAAGCGCAAAAAAAATAAATTCTCTCGTTCCCCACAGTGAAGTGAAACCTATGTTGATTCCGTCAAAATTAAGTCGCCCGGTTCGTCTTGACCATACTGTGGTCCGCGAGCGTCTGCTGGCTAAACTTTCCGGCGCGCATAATTTCCGACTGGCGCTGGTTACGAGCCCTGCAGGTTATGGAAAAACAACGCTCATTTCACAATGGGCCGCAGGTAAGAGCGATCTTGGCTGGTACTCCCTCGACGAGGGCGACAACCAGCAAGAGCGTTTTGCCAGCTATCTGATTGCCGCTATTCAACAGGCAACCAACGGACACTGCGTCGCCAGCGAGGCAATGGTGCAAAAGCGCCAGTACGCCAGTCTGTCCTCCCTTTTCTCTCAGCTGTTTATCGAACTGGCCGAATGGCATCGCCCGCTGTACGTTGTGATTGATGACTATCATCTGATCACGAACCCGGTTATCCATGAGTCGATGCGCTTCTTCCTGCGCCACCAGCCGGAAAACCTGACCCTGGTCGTGCTGTCACGCAACCTGCCGCAGCTCGGTATTGCCAACCTGCGCGTGCGCGATCAGCTTCTGGAAGTGGGCAGCCAGCAGCTGGCCTTTACCCACCAGGAAGCGAAACAGTTCTTTGACTGCCGCCTGACCTCGCCCATTGAGGCCTCCGAAAGCAGCCGCTTGTGTGATGATGTCGCGGGCTGGGCCACGGCGCTGCAGCTGATTGCCCTTTCTGCCCGGCAAAACAACAGCCCGACGCACCAGTCTGCGCGCCGTCTGGCCGGCATCAATGCCAGCCATCTTTCGGATTACCTGGTGGATGAGGTGCTGAACAGCGTCGATCCCTCCACCCGCAATTTCCTGCTGAAAAGCTCCCTGCTGCGCTCCATGAACGACGCGCTGATTGTGCGCGTAACAGGCTGTGAGAACGGTCAGCTGCAGCTGGAAGAGATTGAACGTCAGGGCCTGTTCCTGACGCGCATGGACGACCCCGGCGAGTGGTTCAGCTATCACCCGCTGTTTGGCAGCTTCCTGCGCCAGCGCTGCCAGTGGGAGCTGGCAACGGAATTGCCGGAAATCCACCGCGCCGCCGCCGAAAGCTGGATGGCGCAAGGCTTCCCGAGCGAGGCCATTCACCACGCGCTTGCCGCCGGTGACGCCAGCATGCTGCGCGATATCCTGCTTAACCACGCGTGGGGGCTGTTTAACCACAGCGAACTGACGCTGCTGGAAGAGTCGTTGAAAGCCCTGCCGTGGGAGAGCCTGCTGGAGAACCCGCGCCTGGTGCTGCTCCAGGCCTGGCTGATGCAGAGCCAGCACCGCTACAGCGAAGTGAATACCCTGCTGGCGCGCGCCGAGCAGGAGATGGAAAGCGAAATGGATATCACCCTGCACGGCGAATTTAACGCCCTGCGGGCGCAGGTCGCGATTAACGACGGCGATGCGGATGAAGCGGAACGGCTGGCGATGGTCGCGCTGGATGAACTGCCGCTGGCGAATTTCTACAGCCGGATTGTGGCTACCTCGGTGCACGGCGAAGTGCTGCACTGCAAGGGCGAACTGACGCGCTCCCTTTCGCTGATGCAGCAAACCGAGCAGATGGCGCGCCGCCATGATGTGTGGCACTACGCCCTGTGGAGCCTGATTCAGCAAAGCGAGATTTTATTCGCACAGGGGTTCCTGCAGGCCGCCTGGGAAAATCAGGAAAAAGCGTTCCAGCTGATTCGTGAACAGCACCTGGAACAGCTGCCGATGCACGAGTTCCTGTTGCGTATTCGCGCTCAACTGCTGTGGGCATGGTCGCGTCTGGATGAAGCAGAAAGCTGCGCCCGTCAGGGTGTGAACGTGCTCTCTGGCTTCCAGCCTCAGCAGCAATTGCAGTGTCTGGCCCTGCTGGTGCAGTGCTCGCTGGCGCGTGGCGATCTGGATAACGCCCGCAATCACCTTAACCGTCTGGAAAACCTGCTCGGCAACGGTCAGTACCACAGCGACTGGGTATCGAACGCCGACAAGGTTCGGGTGATTTACTGGCAGATGACGGGGGACAAAAAATCCGCCGCCAACTGGCTGCGCCAGACGCCTAAACCGGAATTTGCCAATAACCACTTCCTGCAAAGCCAGTGGCGCAACATCGCCCGCGTGCAGATCCTGCTGGGCGACTTTGAGCCTGCCGAAATTGTGCTGGAAGAGTTAAACGAAAACGCCCGCAGCCTGCGTCTGATGAGCGACCTGAACCGCAACCTGCTGCTGTTAAACCAACTTTACTGGCAGGCTGGGCGCAAAAACGACGCCCAGCGCGTGCTGCTGGAAGCCTTGCAGCTGGCGAACCGCACCGGGTTTATTAGCCACTTCGTGATTGAAGGTGAAGTGATGGCGCAGCAGCTGCGCCAGCTGATTCAGCTCAACACGCTGCCGGAGCTGGATCAGCATCGCGCCCAGCGCATTCTGCGCGAAATTAATCAGCATCATCGCCACAAGTTTGCGCATTTCGACGAGAACTTTGTTGAACGCCTGCTGAACCACCCGGAAGTGCCGGAGCTTATTCGCACCAGCCCGCTCACCCAGCGCGAATGGCAGGTGCTGGGGCTGATCTATTCAGGCTATAGCAACGAGCAGATTGCCGGTGAGCTGGCGGTGGCGGCAACCACCATCAAAACGCACATTCGCAATCTGTATCAGAAGCTGGGCGTGGCGCACCGTCAGGACGCGGTACAGCATGCGCAGCAGCTGTTGAAGATGATGGGGTACGGAGTTTAGTTTTGTGCGGCATGATGCCCTCACCCCGGCCCTCTCCCACAGGGAGAGGGAGAACGGCTTTTCAACACAACTCTAACTGCAAATTATTATCCTTAATCACCTGCATCACGCCCGCTGGCGGCATCACGTCGGTATAGACCGCATCCACCATGCTGATGCTGCCCATGTTCACCATCGCGTTACGGCCAAACTTCGAGTGATCCACCACCAGCATCACGTGGCGCGAGTTTTCAATGATTGCGCGCTTGGTGCGCACCTCGTGGTAATCAAACTCCAGCAGCGAGCCATCGCTGTCGATGCCGCTGATCCCCAGGATGCCGAAGTCGAGGCGGAACTGAGAGATAAAGTCGAGCGTCGCTTCGCCGATAATCCCGCCGTCGCGGCTGCGCAGTTCGCCACCCGCGAGGATGATGCGGAAATCATCTTTCTGCATCAACGTGTTGGCGACGTTCAGGTTGTTGGTCACCACGCGCAGGTTCTCGTGATCCAGCAGCGCATGAGCGACCGCTTCCGGCGTGGTGCCGATATCAATAAACAGCGTCGCACCGTTCGGGATTTGGCTCGCCACTTTACGCGCAATGCGCTCTTTTTCTGCCGTCTGCGTGGCTTTACGGTCGTGCCAGGAGGTGTTGACCGAGCTGGAAGGCAGCGCCGCGCCGCCGTGGTGGCGCAAAATACGGTTCTGATCGGCCAGATCGTTCAGGTCACGACGGATGGTTTGCGGGCTGACGGCAAACTGCTCGACCAGCTCTTCGGTGCTGACGTATCCCTGTTTTTTGACCAGTTCGATAATGGCGTCATGACGTTGTGTTTGTTTCATCAATTATCCCTGAGAATTATGTTCGTTTTCGCGCATGGAGCGTGTCGGCAAGCGCCATTGCAAGACCGACGGCGAGGCCGGTGACGTGCGCACCATTGGCGATAGACATACCAAACAGATCAAACCATCCGGCAATTAGCCATATTAACGCAAAGGCTATTAATCCGCGTTGTAAATAGATGCCGCTTTCCGGGTCGCGCTCCCCGCGAAGCCAGACGTAGCCCATCAAAGCGTAGACGACACCCGACAGCCCGCCGAACCACGGGCCGCTGAATTTATGCTGTACATAGCCGCTCAGCAGGGCGCTGATTACGGTGATGACAATCAGCTTGCCGCTGCCGAGCCGCTTCTCAACGATACCGCCGAGATACCACCACCACAGCAGGTTAAAGAGGATATGCATCACCGAGAAATGCATCAGCGCGTGGGTAAAGTAGCGCCAGACGTCAAAATCCAGCGACGGGTCATATGGCCACGCCAGCGCGATCATCACGCTCTGGTCGCCCACCACGTTCATAATAATGAAGACGATAATGCAAGCTGCCATCAGCAGCAGCGTAAACGGGCCCGCGCGCTCGCGTATCGTGGCAAGGAAGGGAAAGCGGCTGTAATGCAGTCCGCTGCCGGTCTGCCCGGATTGCCAGCTGGCCGCCAGATAACGCGGGTCGCCGGGGTTCTCAAGGAAACGCGCCAGCTCCTCGTTGACCCGCGCAGCCTGGCTCTCGTCGGCCAGCCAGACGTCGGTCTGAGTATGTTGCTGAATAGTCAGAATAACGCCCTGCGTCGCCATATAGTCGACAAACGCCTGGGCGACGCGCGGGTTGGTAAAAGAGGTGATCATCAACATGGGCAGCGGTCGCTTATTTCCACACAAAAGGGGACAGTATAGCGGGATTAGCGCTCAAACGCGTATTCCACTTCTGCCGGGAAATGACGATGCCAGGCATCGAAGCCGCCGTCGACGCTGTAAACCGCGTCATAGCCTTGCTGAATCAGATACTGCGCCGCGCCTTTGCTGCTGTTGCCGTGGTAGCACATGACCATAACGGGCGTTTCGAAGTCGTTATCGCGCATAAACGCGCCCAGCGTGTCGTTGGTCAGATGAAACGCGCCCGGCGTGTGGCCCATCGCAAAACTCTGCGGGTCGCGGATGTCCACCAGCACCGCTTTTCCCTGGTGCATCTTCTGGTGGGCTTCTTCTACGTTAATACATTCAAACTGATCCATGGTGTTCTCTTTACAGTGGTCAACGACAAGATTTTACCCCGTAGTGTACGTCCTGGCGGCGGGTAAACGCCATTATGTTATCCATATCACTCTAAATTGTTTTTTTGATGTTACCAAAAGCGCGTTCCTTTGCTATTATGAGCGATATCGAACATTTTTGAGCTTTAACGAAAGTGCATGAGGGTGTTATGGAAACCAAAGATCTGATTGTGATAGGCGGTGGCATCAACGGTGCCGGTATTGCGGTTGATGCCGCAGGACGCGGTTTATCCGTGCTGATGCTGGAAGCTAACGATCTCGCCTGCGCGACGTCGTCCGCCAGCTCCAAGCTGATCCACGGTGGCCTGCGCTACCTGGAACACTACGAATTCCGCCTGGTCAGCGAAGCGCTGGCCGAACGCGAAGTGCTGCTGAAAATGGCCCCGCATCTGGCGATCCCGATGCGCTTCCGCCTGCCGCACCGTCCGCACCTGCGTCCGGCGTGGATGATCCGCATCGGCCTGTTTATGTACGATCATCTGGGCAAACGCACCAGCCTGCCGGGTTCGAACGGTTTGCGTTTTGGCTCAGAATCGGTCCTTAAGCCGGAAATCGTGCGCGGTTTCGAATATTCAGACTGCTGGGTGGACGATGCGCGTCTGGTGCTGGCGAATGCACAGATGGTCGAGAAGAAAGGCGGCGAGGTGAAAACCCGGACCCGCGCGACCGCCGCCCGTCGTGAAAACGGCCTGTGGATTGTGGAAGCAGAAGACGTGGATACCGGCGAGAAGTTCAGCTGGAAAGCGCGCGGCCTGGTGAACGCGACCGGCCCGTGGGTGAAGCAGTTCTTCGACGACGGCATGCACCTGCCTTCGCCGTACGGCATCCGCCTGATCAAGGGCAGCCACATTGTGGTGCCGCGCGTGCATACCCAGAAGCAGGCCTACATTCTGCAGAACGAAGACAAACGCATCGTGTTTGTGATCCCGTGGATGGACGAATTCTCGATCATCGGCACCACCGACGTGGAGTACAAGGGCGATCCGAAGAACGTCGAGATCGACGAGAGCGAAGTGAACTACCTGTTGAAAGTGTATAACGCGCACTTTAAGAAACAGCTGTCGCGCGACGACGTGGTCTGGACCTACTCTGGCGTGCGTCCGCTGTGCGATGACGAGTCTGACTCACCGCAGGCCATCACCCGCGACTACACGCTTGATATCCACGACGTAGACGGTCAGGCACCGCTGCTGTCGGTGTTTGGCGGCAAGCTGACTACCTACCGCAAGCTGGCCGAGCACGCGCTGGAAAAACTGGCGCCGTACTACAAAGGTATTGGCCCGGCGTGGACCAAAGAGGCAGTGCTGCCCGGCGGAGATATTGGCGGAAACCGCGACGATTACGCCGCGAAGCTGCGCCGTCGCTTCCCGTTCATTACCGAAGGGATGGCGCGCCACTACGCCCGCACCTACGGCAGCAATACCGAGCTGTTCCTGGGCGACGCGAAATCGCTTGCCGATCTGGGTGAACATTTCGGCCACGAGCTGTACGAGGCCGAGCTGCGCTACCTGGTTGAGCACGAGTGGGTTCGCCGCCTTGAAGATGCCATCTGGCGTCGTACCAAAGAAGGGATGTGGCTTAACGCCGAGCAGCAGTCTCGCGTGGCGCAGTGGCTGCAGCAGCATGCGGAGAAGCGTGAGCTGTCGCTGGCGTCGTGATGTAAAAAAGCCCGGTGGCGCCACCGGGCTTTGTTTTTACAACCGCACCGGATCAATATGCCAGATGTTCTCGGCATACTCCTTGATGGTCCTGTCAGACGAGAAATACCCCATGTTGGCGATGTTGTGCATCGCCGCGCTGGTCCACTTCTCCTGCTGACGGTACAGCTCGTCCACTTTATCCTGGCAGTCCACGTAGCTGCGATAATCCGCCAGCACCTGATAGTGGTCGCCAAAGTTAATCAGCGAATCCACCAGATCGCGATAGCGGCCCGGCTCGTCGGGGCTGAACACACCGGTCGCAATCTGCGTCAGGACCTGACGTAGCTCTTCATCCCCTTCATAGAACTCACGCGGGGAGTAGCCTTTCCTGCGCAGCGCCTCCACTTCTTCGGTGGTATTGCCGAAGATAAAGATATTCTCTTCCCCTACGTGCTCCAGCATCTCGACGTTCGCCCCGTCCAGGGTGCCGATGGTCAGCGCGCCGTTGAGGGCAAACTTCATGTTGCTGGTGCCGGACGCTTCTGTTCCCGCCGTGGAGATCTGCTCGGAGAGATCTGCCGCCGGGATGATCAGCTGCGCCAGGCTGACGCTGTAGTTCGGGATGAATACCACCTTCAGCTTGTCGCCAATCTCCGGATCCTGGTTCACCACCTTCGCCACATCGTTGATCAGGTGAATAATGTGCTTCGCCATGTAGTAGGCGGAAGCCGCCTTACCGGCGAAGATCTTCACGCGCGGCACCCACTCTGCGGTTGGATCGGCCTTAATGCGGTTGTAGTGAGTGATCACGTGCAGCACGTTCATCAGCTGACGCTTGTATTCGTGGATGCGCTTGATCTGCACGTCAAACAGCGCTTTTGGGTTTGCGACCACGTTGAGGTGCATCGCCAGCCAGACCGCCAGACGTTTCTTGTTCAGCAGCTTGGCTTCCCGCACGGCCTTGTTCACCGTCGGGAAATCAATATGCTGCTTAAGCTCGCTCAGCTGGCTCAAATCGGTGCGCCAGGTGCGGCCGATATTCTCATCCAGCACGTCAGAGAGCGGCTGGTTGGCCAGCGCCAGCCAGCGGCGCGGCGTAACGCCGTTGGTGACGTTGCAGAAGCGCGTCGGGAAGATCTTTGCGAAGTCCGCAAACAGGGACTGCACCATCAGGTTCGAGTGCAGCTCGGACACCCCGTTGACCTTGTGGCTGATGACAACCGCCAGCCAGGCCATGCGCACGCGACGACCGTTGGATTCATCAATGATCGAGGCACGGCTCAGCAGCCCGGTATCGTTCGGGTACTGCTCCTGCAGCGTCTTGAGGAAGTAGTCGTTGATCTCGAAGATGATTTGCAGGTGGCGCGGCAGAATTTTGCCGAGCATGTCCACCGGCCAGGTCTCCAGCGCTTCGCTCATCAGGGTGTGATTGGTGTAGGAGAACACCTGGCACGTCACCTCAAACGCGTCGTCCCAGCTGAACTTGTGCTCGTCGATCAGCAGGCGCATCAGCTCGGGAATGGAGAGCACCGGATGGGTGTCGTTAAGGTGAATCGCGGTTTTCTCCGCCAGGTTGGCGTAGGTTTTGTGCAGCTGATGGTGGCGGCTGAGAATGTCCTGAATCGTCGCGGAGACGAGGAAATACTCCTGACGCAGGCGCAGCTCGCGCCCGGAGTAGGTTGAGTCATCCGGGTACAGCACGCGGGAGACGTTCTCGGAGTGGTTTTTATCTTCCACCGCCGCAAAGTAGTCGCCCTGGTTAAATTTACCGAGGTTGATTTCGCTACTCGCCTGGGCGTTCCACAGGCGCAGCGTATTGGTCGCATCGGTGTCATAGCCGGGGATGATCTGATCATAGGCCACGGCGAGGATCTCTTCGGTTTCCACCCAGCGGGACTTTTTCCCTTCCTGCTGAATGCGTCCGCCAAAGCGCACCTTGTAGCGCGTGTTGTGGCGCTTGAACTCCCACGGGTTGCCGTATTCCAGCCAGTAGTCCGGGGACTCTTTCTGGCGGCCGTCAACGATGTTCTGCTTGAACATGCCGTAGTCGTAGCGAATACCGTAGCCGCGCCCCGGCAGCGCCAGCGTTGCCAGCGAGTCAAGGAAGCAGGCGGCAAGACGCCCGAGACCACCGTTACCCAGCCCCGGGTCGTTCTCTTCGTCAATCAGCTCTTCTAAATCCAGCCCCATCTCTTCCAGCGCGGTTTTGACGTCGTCGTAGATACCGAGCGACAGCAGCGCGTTGGAGAGGGTGCGGCCAATCAAAAATTCCATCGACAGGTAGTAAACCTGCCGCGTCTCCTGCGAAAGCTGGGCGCGGTTAGAGCGCAGCCAGCGTTCGACCATGCGGTCACGCACCGCAAAAAGGGTGGCGTTCAGCCACTCGTGCTTGTTGGCGATGACCGGATCTTTCCCGATGGTAAACATCAGCTTGTAGGCGATGGAGTGCTTTAACGCCTCAACGCTGAGCGTGGGGGAAGAGTAGCTAAATAGAGCGTTCATATCAGTAACTTCGCCTCGTTACATCAAGCGTTGATAAAGGTCGCGGTACGACTGCGCCGCAACGTGCCAGCTAAAGTCCATGGACATCGCCTGACGCTGTACGTAACGCCACAGGGATGGACGGGACCACAAGACGAACGCACGCCGGATCGCCCGAAGCAGCGACCAGGCATTACTGTCCTCAAAAACAAACCCGCTGGCGATGCCGTCCGCCAGGTTTTCGAGAGAGCTATCCGATACCGTATCCGCCAGCCCGCCCGTGCGGCGCACCAGCGGCAGCGTGCCGTATTTCAGGCCGTAGAGCTGCGTCAGGCCGCAGGGTTCGAAACGGCTCGGCACCAGAATCACGTCCGCGCCGCCCATAATGCGGTGCGAGAACGCTTCGTGATAGCCAATCTGCACGCCCACCTGCCCCGGATGTTCCGCGGCGGCGGCGAGGAAACCTTCCTGCAGCACCGGGTCGCCCGCGCCGAGCAGCGCCAGCTGTCCGCCCTGCTCCAGTAAACCGGGCAGCGCCTCCAGCACCAGATCCAGCCCTTTCTGGCTGGTCAGGCGGCTGACCACCGCAAACAGCGGCACCTTGTCGTTGACCTTCAGCCCCATCGCAATTTGCAGCTGGCGTTTGTTTTCGGCTTTATCTTCCACCGAGTCGCGGCCATAGCGCGCGGCCAGCAGGAGATCGGTTTCAGGGCTCCAGATCTGCTCATCCACGCCGTTCAGAATGCCCGACAGGCGGCCTTCACGATGGCGCTGCTGCAGCAGCCCTTCCAGACCGTAGCCAAACTCCGGCTGGGTAATTTCACGCGCGTAGGTGGGGCTCACCGCCGTGATGTGGTCGGCGTAGTACAGCCCGGCCTTCAGGAACGAAATTTGCCCGTTGAACTCCAGCCCGTGCATGTTATAGAACGACCATGGCAGATCGATGTCATTCATATGATGCGCATAGTACATGCCCTGATACGCCAGGTTGTGCACCGTAAACACCGATTTTGCCGGATGCCCTTTTGCCGCCAGATACGCTGGCGTCAGCCCGGCGTGCCAGTCGTGCGCGTGGACCACATCCGGACGCCAGAATGGATCCAGCCCGACGGCCATCTCCGCCCCCACCCAGCCGAGCAGCGCAAAGCGCAGCACGTTGTCGGTATAGGCGAACAGGTTGGTATCGTGATACGGGCTGCCCGGACGGTCGTACAGATGCGGCGCGTCGATCAGGTAGATCCCTACGCCGTTGTAGTGCCCAAACAGCAGGGTGATGCGTCCGGCAAACGTTTCACGGCGGGTCACGACCTTTGCATCAGGTATGCCGCGCCGGATATCCGGGAAGGCGGGCAGCAGGACGCGGGTATCGACTCCACCGGCGATTTGCGCCGCCGGTAATGCACCAAGAACATCCGCCAGGCCGCCCGTTTTTAACAACGGGAACATCTCAGAACATACGTGTAAAACCTGCATCATCGCTCCTGTTTGATCTGCAGCTTCCGCAACATTTCCCGTGTGACTAACACGATCCCCTCTTCAGAACGGTAGAAGCGACGCGCATCTTCTTCCGCGTTTTCACCAATCACCATTCCCTCTGGAATGACGCAGGCGCGGTCTATCACGCAGCGACGCAGACGACACGAACGCCCTACCCAGACATCCGGCAGCAGAACCGCCGAATCGATATTACAGAATGAGTTTATACGCACGCGCGGGAACAGCACGGACTGCACCACCACCGAACCGGAGATGATGCACCCGCCGGAGACCAGCGAGTTCAGGGTCATGCCGTGGCTGCCGGATCGGTCCTGCACGAACTTCGCCGGCGGCAGGGATTCCATGTGGGTACGAATCGGCCAGTTCTGGTCATACATATCCAGCTCAGGCGTCACGGACGCCAGATCGAGGTTGGCTTTCCAGTACGCTTCCAGGGTTCCCACATCGCGCCAGTATGGCTCCGCATTCGGATCGGACTGCACGCAGGACAATGGGAAGGGATGTGCATAGGCCATGCCAGCTTTGGTAATTTTCGGGATGATGTCTTTACCGAAGTCGTGGCTGGAGCTTTCGTCTTTGTCGTCTTCTTCGAGCAGCTCATAAAGATAATCTGCATCAAAGACATAGATCCCCATGCTGGCGAGCGATTTGGTGTCATCGCCCGGCATGGTTGGCGGGTTCGCCGGTTTTTCAACGAAGTCGATAATCTTGTCGTCCGCATCCACGTGCATCACGCCAAACGCCGTCGCCTCGGCAACGGGCACCGGCAGACACGCCACGGTGCAGCGCGCCCCTTTTTCGACGTGGTCGATCAGCATGTGCGAGTAATCCTGCTTGTAGATGTGGTCACCCGCGAGGATCACGATGTATTCCGCGCTGTAGCGGCGAATAATGTCGAGGTTTTGGGTCACCGCATCCGCCGTGCCGCGGTACCAGTTTTCCCCGTGTACACGCTGCTGCGCCGGGAGCAGATCGACAAACTCGTTCATCTCTTCGCTGAAGAATGACCAGCCGCGCTGAATGTGCTGCACCAGGGTGTGCGACTGATACTGAGTAATGACGCCAATGCGGCGAATGCCCGAGTTCAGGCAGTTTGAGAGCGCAAAGTCGATAATGCGGAACTTACCACCAAAGTGAACGGCCGGCTTGGCGCGCTTGATGGTCAAATCTTTCAGACGGGTACCACGCCCGCCCGCAAGTATCAGGGCAACGGTTTTTAATGGTAGCTGGCGCGCCAACATTAACGGATCGTTCTTCTCTAATCTAACCATGACTAACTCCTTTTTTATCATCTTTGGAATACGCACACTCCGTGCGCAGGCCCGTGCCAGACAGCCATTACTACCGGATTATCCGCTCCGGCAAAGGGGGGAACAGCTCGCCACTCCCCGTCAGGTAAAACAATCTCTGCGACGTCGTCCGTCGCGTTCAGCGTCACCAGCCACTTATCCGAAAGCAGGATTTGCAGGCAGGTGATGCCGTGTTGCCACTCTTGCGCGCTCAACGGCTGCGCGTCTTTATTCAACCAGCTAACGTTGCCGTCGCCCTCTTCCCACCAGCTGTCGGCGGTAAGGGCGGGGATCTGCTGGCGAAGGTGGATCAGCGCCGCGGTGAAATGGGTCAACCCGCTGTTCGCCTCCCCCCAGTCGAGCCAGGTTAAGGTATTGTCCTGGCAATAGGCGTTGTTATTGCCGTGCTGGCTGTGGCCGTGCTCGTCGCCCGCCAGCAGCATCGGCGTGCCCTGAGACAGCAAAAGCGTCGTCAGCAGCGCATGAACGCTGGCGCGTCGCCGCTCGATCACATCCAGACTTCCGCCTAACCCTTCTATACCATGATTGAAGCTATGGTTATTGTTAGTGCCATCGCGATTCTCTTCGCCGTTGGCCTCATTGTGTTTCTGATTGAAACAAACGCAGTCGCGCAGCGTAAAACCGTCATGCGCCGTCACCAGGTTGATGGTGGCCGACGGACGTTTTCCGTCGCGCTTAAAGAGATCGCTGGAGCCGGCAAAGCGTCCGGCGAACTCGCCCAGCGACAAATCGCGCGCCAGCCAGAAGCGGCGGATGGCATCGCGGTAGTGGTCGTTCCACTCGGCAAACAGCGGCGGGAAGTTCCCCACCTGATAACCGCCTTCACCGATGTCCCACGGCTCTGCGATGAGCTTCACCGTTGAGAGCACCGGGCAGTTTTTTATCGCCTCAAACAGCGGTGCCTGCTGGCTAAATGCTGGAGTGCGCCCCATCACCGGCGCCAGGTCGAAACGAAAACCGTCCACGTGGAACGTTTCAACCCAGTATTTCAGGCATTCATACGCGTAATGCGTAACGGCCGGATGGCTGAGGTTGAGGGTGTTACCGCACCCGGTCCAGTTCTCGTAATCGCCATCTTCCCTGATCCAATAATAGCTACGGTTATCGATTCCGCGCTGTGAGAGCGTCGGGCCGTCAAGATCGCTTTCCGCACTGTGGTTCAGCACCACGTCCAGAATGACCTCAATGCCCGCGGCGTGGAGTGCCTTCACCGCGTCGCGAAACTCGTCCCGCGCTTTCTCCGGATGCACCGCGTAGCGCGGGTCGAGAGCGAACATCGCCAGCGGGTTGTAGCCCCAGTAGTTGCTTAACCCAAGACGCTGAAGACGCGGCTCGCTGGCGAAATGCGCCACCGGAAGCAGCTCCAGCGCGGTGATGCCCAAATGCTTCAGGTAAGCGACCATGGTCGGATGCCCCAGCGCTTTGTAGGTGCCGCGCATCTCTTTGGGGATCGACGGGTGCAGGTAGGTCAGCCCTTTGACGTGCGCTTCATAGATGACGGTGTTACCCCACGGCGTGCGCGGCGGGGCATCGTCTTCCCAGTCGTAGAGATCGTGCACCACCGCGCTTTTCGGCGCGACGGGCGCGCTGTCGCGGTGGTCCGGTTCGCCGTAGCCGACGTGGAACAGCGGGTCGTCTTTAAACTCGCCGTCCACGCGGCGCGCGCACGGGTCAATCAGCAGCTTCGCCGGGTTAAACCAGTGCCCCTGAGAAGGCTCCCACGGGCCGTGTACGCGAAAACCGTAGTGCATTCCCGGACGCCCGCCGGACAGGTAACCGTGCCAGATGTCTCCCGTGCGGGACGGTAAATCGTAACGGTGCTCGTTACCCTCCCCGTCAAACACGCAGAGCTCCACCCGCTCCGCGTGAGCAGAAAAGAGCGTGAAGTTCACCCCCTTTCCGTCAAAACTCGCGCCGAGCGGTTCGGGTTTACCTGCCGTAAGCTGCGTCATTCTCCCTCCCGCATCAGCCAGATGGTGCCAAGCGGCGGCAGCGTCAGGCTCAGGGAGTTTGGACGCCCGTGGCTTTCAATCGCATCGCTCTGCACCAGCCCGCCATTACCAGCGTTACTGCCGTGGTAATGCATGGAATCGGTATTCAGGATCTCGCGCCATTTGCCCGGCTGGTTAATGCCGAAGCGGTAGTGTTCGCGCGGCACCGGCGTGAAGTTGCTGGCGACGATAATCTCGTTGCCCGCTTTATCGCGACGTACAAAGACAAACACCGAGCGCTCGTGGTCGTCCACCACCAGCCACTCAAAGCCGTACGGGTCGAAGTCCAGCTCGTGTAGCGCTTTGTGGTGGCGGTAGGTCAGGTTCAGGTCGCGCACCAGACGCTGTACGCCGTGGTGCCAGTTGTCGCCGCCCTCCAGCAGATGCCAGTCGAGGCTGGTGTCGTGGTTCCACTCGCGACCTTGGGCGAACTCATTGCCCATAAACAGCAGCTTTTTGCCCGGGAAGGCAAACATCCAGCCGTAGTAGGCGCGCAGGTTGGCAAACTTCTGCCACGCGTCGCCCGGCATGCGGTCGAGAATGGATTTTTTGCCGTGCACCACTTCATCGTGCGACAGCGGCAGCATGAAGTTTTCGGTGTAGTTGTAGAGCAGCCCGAAGGTGAGCTTATCGTGGTGATACTGACGATAAACCGGGTCGAGCTTCATGTAGTCGAGCGTGTCGTGCATCCAGCCCAGGTTCCACTTGTACCAGAACCCCAGGCCACCTGATGACGGAGGGCGGGAGACGCCCGCAAAGTCCGTCGACTCTTCCGCCATGGTCACGGCGCCTTCCACCTGCTCGCCAATGATGCGGTTGGTGTTGCGCAGAAATTCAATCGCTTCGAGGTTTTCACGGCCGCCATACTCGTTCGGGATCCACTCTCCCTCTTTGCGGCTGTAGTCGCGGTAGATCATCGAGGCCACCGCATCCACGCGCAGGGCATCAATGCCGAAGCGTTCGATCCAGTACAGCGCATTCCCCACCAGGTAATTCGACACTTCACGGCGACCGTAGTTGTAGATCAGCGTGTTCCAGTCCTGGTGATAGCCTTCGCGCGGGTCGCTGTGCTCGTACAGCTTCGTGCCGTCGAACTCTGCCAGCGCAAAATCGTCCGACGGGAAATGGCCCGGGACCCAGTCGAGGATCACGTTCAGCCCGGCGGCGTGCGCGGCATCAATGAAATAGCGGAAATCATCGCGCGTGCCGAAGCGCCGCGTGGGCGCATACAGCCCGGTGGGCTGATAGCCCCAGCTGCCGTCGAACGGGTGCTCGTTAACCGGCAGCAGTTCGAGGTGGGTAAAGCCCATCCATTTGGCGTACGGCACCAGCTGGTCGGCGAGCTCCCGGTAGCTGAGCCAGAAGTTGTTATCGGTGTGGCGGCGCCAGGAGCCGAGATGCACTTCGTAAACGGAGATCGGCGCATCAAAGCGGTTGGCCTGCTTGCGCTCCTCGGTCTGGACGACCTTCTCCGGCAGGCCGCAGATCAGCGATGCGGTATCCGGGCGCATCTGCGCCTCAAAGGCGTACGGGTCGGCTTTAATGCGCAGCTTGCCGTGCGCGTCGATCATCTCAAATTTGTAGAGCTGGCCGTTATGCGCCCCGGGGATAAACAGCTCCCAGATGCCCGTCTCACGGCGCAGGCGCATCGGGTGGCGGCGACCGTCCCAGTAGTTGAACTGCCCAACGACGGAGACGCGCTGGGCGTTTGGCGCCCATACGGCAAAGCGCGTGCCGGTGATACCGTCCATGGTATCCGCATGGGCACCCAGCGTTTCGTAGGGGCGTAAATGGGTCCCTTCGGACAGCAGCCAGGCATCCATCTCTTTTAAGAGCGGCCCAAAGCTGTAGGGATCGTCAATCAGGTTTTGCTGGCCGTGCCAGATAACGGCGAGCTGATAGCGAAAGGGGTTTTTACGGCGGGGCATGACGCCCGAGAAGAAGCCACGCGAGTCGAGGCATTCCAGATTACCCACCTTGCGGCCGGTTTTGGGTTCGATAACCCACACTTCTGTCGCATCCGGCAACAGCGCCCGAACTTCCAGTCCGGCCTCTGTACGGTGCATCCCTAGCACAGAAAAGGGGTCAGCAAAATGACCCGCAATAAGCGCATTAATCACGTCTCTCGAAATACGATCGGACATGGTATTCATCCTGTTTTTTTATGTCGCCCTTTTTACGCGCTCCGGGACGACTTTTAATGTGACCTAAACGGTGCAGTTGATCCTCTCTGCTCCGCCCTACCCTCAGGTGAGAAATAAATCTTCCTTAAAGCATAGCCAACGTCGTGGTTCCTCCTGATAAAAAATAAGACATCTGCGTTTTACTCCATGTAGTACGCAAAAAAAGGGGGTGACAATCACCCCCCGTGTTTAACAAATTATTACGCCAGCTGGCGCAGCATGCGGCGCAGCGGCTCGGCGGCCCCCCACAGGAGCTGGTCGCCGACGGTGAACGCGGAGAGATACTCCGGCCCCATGTTCAGCTTGCGCAGGCGGCCAACCGGCGTGGTCAGCGTGCCGGTAACGGCAGCCGGGGTCAGTTCACGCATGGTGATATCGCGATCGTTTGGTACCACTTTCGCCCACGGGTTGTGCGCGGCCAGCAGCTCTTCCACGGTCGGAATAGACACATCTTTTTTCAGTTTAATGGTGAAGGCCTGGCTGTGGCAGCGCAGCGCGCCGATACGCACGCACAGACCGTCAACCGGAATGGTATTCGCGGTGGCGAGAATTTTGTTGGTCTCCGCCTGGCCCTTCCACTCTTCGCGGGTCTGGCCGTTATCCAGCTGTTTGTCGATCCACGGGATCAGACCGCCGGCCAGCGGTACGCCGAAGTTATCCACCGGCAGCTCGCCGCTGCGGGTCAGCTGAGTGACTTTGCGCTCGATGTCGAGGATGGCGGACGCCGGGTTTGCCAGCTCGGTCGCGACGCTTTGGTGCAGCTGGCCCATCTGGGTCAGCAGCTCGCGCATGTGTCGCGCGCCGCCGCCGGACGCGGCCTGGTAGGTCGCCACGGAGACCCACTCCACCAGGTCCTGCGCGAACAGGCCGCCGAGTGACATCAGCATCAGGCTGACGGTGCAGTTGCCGCCAACAAAGGTTTTCACGCCGTTGTTCAGGCCGTCGGTGATGACGTCCTGGTTAACCGGGTCGAGAATAATGATGGCATCGTCTTTCATGCGCAGTGAAGAGGCCGCGTCAATCCAGTAGCCCTGCCAGCCGCTTTCACGCAGCTTTGGATAGATTTCGTTGGTATAATCGCCGCCCTGGCAGGTCACAATAATGTCGAGTGCCTTCAGCGCTTCCAGATCGTAAGCGTCCTGCAACGTGCCTGTGGTACCACCAAAGGACGGAGCAGCCTGGCCGAGCTGGGAAGTGGAGAAGAAGACCGGGCGGATAGCGTCGAAATCGCGCTCTTCAACCATGCGTTGCATGAGTACAGAGCCGACCATACCGCGCCAGCCGATGAAACCAACGTTTTTCATAGCATTTTTTTCCTGCTGAGGGTGTGTGCTGATTGTGCAAGCCAGTATTGAACTGGGATATGCTTCACATTACAAAATGCTGCCAAAGTCGCAAGCGAAATTAATCGATGATTGCCCGGCAATCAGAAATACAGCTAATTATCATAATAACCATAGAGAGTTTCAGGGATAATTTACATGAGTGAAATCATTTCAGCAGCGGTTTTATTGATCCTGATAATGGATCCACTGGGCAACCTGCCCATCTTCATGTCGGTGCTGAAGCACACCGAGCCGAAGCGCCGCCGGGCGATCATGATCCGCGAGCTGCTTATTGCCCTGCTGGTGATGTTTATCTTCCTGTTTGCCGGTGAAAAAATCCTCGCGTTCCTGAACCTGCGCGCCGAAACGGTCTCCATTTCCGGCGGGATTATTCTCTTCCTGATTGCCATTAAGATGATCTTCCCGAGCGCCGAAGGCAGCAGCAGCGGCCTGCCCGCGGGCGAAGAGCCGTTTATCGTGCCGCTGGCGATTCCCCTCGTCGCGGGGCCAACCATTCTGGCGACGCTGATGCTGCTGTCGCATCAGTATCCGAATCAGATGAGCCATCTGGTGATTGCCCTGCTGATTGCCTGGGGCGGAACATTTATTATTCTGCTGCAGTCGTCGCTGTTCCTGCGCCTGCTGGGTGAGAAAGGGGTAAACGCGCTGGAGCGTCTGATGGGGCTGATTCTGGTAATGATGGCGACGCAGATGTTCCTGGACGGCATCCGGGCGTGGATGAAAGGATGACTTTCTCCCTCTCCCCGTGGGAGAGGGCCGGGGTGAGGGCATCAGGCCGCAGAGGCCGACCACCTACCCCTTACGAATCAAATACCGGTACGGCAGCGTTTCCGTCTGCTGCGCCACCAGCTCATGCTCCATAAAGGTACAAAAACCGGGAATATCGCGCGTGGTGGCCGGATCGTCGGCAATAATCAGCAGCGTTTCACCGGTCTGCATGTTACGCACGGTCTTACGTACCATCATTACCGGCTCCGGGCAGCGAAGGCCCTGGGCATCAAGGGTGTGGTCTGGGCTGGAAAACAGGTCGGTCATGATCTTCTCGGTCAGATAAAAACGGCAGTAGTTTACGCCCCGGCGCGGGCAATGCAAACCAGGTTAACGATTGCGCAAAAACTAACCATTGCAAAGTCCAGCCAAAGCAGTATCATGCTGCGGTTTTTATTGGGTTCCCTCACCCCAACGTATAAAAAGGTCACAATATGACGCAGTTCTCTGAATCACAGCGCGTAAAAGCGTTGTTCTGGCTTTCGCTTTTCCATTTGCTGGTGATCACCTCCAGCAACTACCTGGTGCAGCTCCCGATCTCCATTTTTGGTTTTCATACCACCTGGGGCGCGTTCAGCTTTCCGTTTATTTTCCTCGCCACCGATCTGACCGTGCGTATCTTCGGCGCACCGCTGGCGCGCCGCATTATCTTTGCGGTCATGCTTCCGGCGCTGTTCATCTCGTACGTGATCTCCTCCCTGTTTTACATGGGTAGCTGGCAGGGCTTTGAGGCGCTGACACACTTCAACCTGTTTGTCGCCCGTATCGCCGCGGCAAGCTTTATGGCCTACGCGCTGGGGCAGATCCTCGACGTGCACGTGTTTAACCGCCTGCGTCAGAATCACCGCTGGTGGATGGCGCCGACCGCGTCCACGCTGTTCGGCAACGTGAGCGATACGCTGGCCTTCTTCTTCATCGCCTTCTGGCGCAGCCCGGATGCCTTTATGGCCGAGCACTGGATGGAGATCGCGCTGGTGGACTACTGCTTCAAGGTGCTCATCAGCATTGTTTTCTTCCTGCCGATGTACGGCGTGCTGCTGAATATGCTGCTGAAAAGGCTGGCAGATAAATCTGAAATCACGGCATTGCAGGCTGGTTAAGGGTTCGCTTTATCAGTTGTGATAAGATGGGTGAATGAGCCGCTATGGCCGTTTATCGAAAGGAAGAAGTCAATGCGCAATCTGGTTAAATATGTCGGGATTGGCCTGCTGGTTGTGGGTCTTGCAGCCTGTGATAACAGCGACACGAAAACGCCTGCTCAGGGCGCATCCGCAGAAAGCAACGCGACCGGTCAGCCGGTGAATCTGATGGATGGCAAACTCAGTTTCTCTCTGCCAGCCGATATGACTGACCAGAGCGGCAAGCTGGGCACCCAGGCGAATAACATGCACGTTTACTCCGACGCAACCGGCCAGAAAGCGGTCATTGTGATTGTGGGCGACGACACCAGCGAAGACCTGGCCGTCCTGTCCAAACGTCTGGAAGATCAGCAGCGCGGCCGCGATCCGCAGCTGCAGGTGGTAACCAATAAATCCATCGAGCTGAAAGGCCATAAGCTGCAGCAGCTGGACAGCATCATCTCCGCGAAAGGCCAGACCGCCTGGTCTTCTGTGGTGCTGGGCAAGGTTGATAACAAACTGCTGACCCTGCAGATCACCCTGCCAGCGGAAGATCAGCAGAAAGCGCAGACGGCTGCTGAAAACATCATTAACACCATCGTGATCCAGTAACCCTTCACGACGATGACGTGGCCTCCGGTGCCTGCACCGGGGGCCATTTTTTTAGCCGCCACGTCAGCAGCAGGGCAATTATCACCAGACCCGCCGCGGCAAGATAGATCACCGGTACCCCCGCCCAGGCCATCACCAGCCCCGCCAGCGGCCCGGTTATGCCTAAAGACATATCCATAAATACCGTATAGGTCGCCAGCGCCGCCCCCTGGTTCTGCTGCGGCACCGCTTTAACCGCCACCACGCCCAGTGCCGGGAAGACCAGAGAGAAACCGGCTCCCGCCAGGAAGACGCCAATTTTCGCCATCCAGGGCGCGCTGGCGATGCCGGTTAACAGCAGCCCGACAATCTCTACCGCAAAGCAGATCATCGCCACGTTCAGCCCACCCAGACGGTTGATACCGTTCGGGAAAAGCAGGCGTGCGCCAACAAACGCACCACTGAAAAGGGTTAACGCAAAGGCCGCGCCCTCCCAGCCTTTGGCGTCATAAAACAGAGTAATGAAGGTCGCAATGACGCCGAAGCCGGTGGTCGCCAGGGCCAGCGCCATGCCGTACGGCCAGACGCGCCCCAGCACGGCCCGAAACGGCAGCGGCTTGCCCTTGCTGGCCTTCACCTTCGGGCGCGGCAGCGCAAACAGTATCGCCACAAGCGCGACCGCTATAATGGTCAGCGACAGTCCATACAGACCGCCAAAGGCGTAACAGGCCACGCCAAGCGGCGCGCCGAGCGCCATCGCCCCGTAGGTGACGATCCCGTTCCACGAGATAACCCGGCCAATGTGTGGTGCACCGACAACCCCCACACCCCATAGCGTCGAGCCGGTTCCTGCCAGGCTTTGCCCAATCCCGAGAATGACGCGGCCCAGGCAAAGCAGCGCCAGGCTGACCAGCGGCCAGTGGCTGGTAGCGGCAGCCAGCAGGTAGCTCAGACCACTGAGCAAACAGCCGCACAATCCCACTACCACGATGCTTTTGGGACCGAACAGGTCGGCGTAGCGCCCGGCGTGCGGGCGGCTAAGGAGCGTGGCGAAATACTGCAGGCTGATGACCAGCCCCGCCCAGAACGCGCTAAAACCCATCACGTCATGGACGTAGCCCGGCAGAACCGCCAGCGGCAAGCCGATCGTGAAATAGCTGGCAAAGTTGAAGATAACGACGGAAACAATGCGCAGATTGAGGCGCAATCCGCTCAGTGCCGGTTCGGCGGCAGGTTCTGGCATGGGGTTCTACCTGAATTTTTTGCAACAGTGTTTCACTATTACCACGGAGCAATAAGAAAATCAGCCCCGACTTTCAGATTATCGGTGCCAGACGAAGCGGCCCTAAGGCACTACACTTATCGGGTCATCTTATTAAGGAACGCGCATGTTAGCTCCCCAGCCTGATAAAGCAGGACTCCACATCTTATTAAAACTCGCCTGTCTGGTGGTTATCCTTGCGGGTATACATGCTGCCGCTGACATTATCGTCCAGCTCCTGCTGGCGCTCTTTTTTGCCATTGTCCTCAATCCGCTGGTGACCTGGTTTTTACGCCGGGGCGTGAGCCGCCCGGTGGCCATCACCATCGTGGTTATCGTGATGCTGATTGGCCTGACGGCGCTCTTCGGCGTACTGGCGGCATCGCTGAGCGAATTCTCCACCATGTTGCCGCAGTACAATAAAGAGCTGACGCGTAAAATCGTCGCGCTGCAGGAGATGATGCCCTTTCTTAACCTGCATATTTCGCCAGAACGGATGCTGCGCAGGATGGATTCCGAGAAGGTCATGACTTACGCCACCACGCTGATGACCGGTCTTTCCGGCGCGATGGCCAGCATACTGCTGCTGGTCATGACGGTGGTGTTTATGCTGTTCGAAGTGCGCCATGTTCCGTATAAGCTGCGCTTTGCTTTAAATAACCCGCAAATACACATTGCCGGCCTACACCGCGCCTTAAAGGGCGTCTCCAAATATCTGGCGCTGAAAACGCTGCTAAGCGTCTGGACCGGGATTATTGTCTGGCTGGGGCTGATGCTGATGGATGTTCAGTTCGCGCTGATGTGGGGGGTGCTGGCGTTTCTGCTGAACTACGTGCCGAATATTGGCGCGGTGCTTTCCGCCGTGCCGCCGATGATTCAGGCGTTTCTGTTTAACGGTTTCTACGAATGTATGCTGGTCGGAGCGCTGTTCCTCGTCGTGCATATGGTGCTGGGCAACATTCTTGAACCGCGCATGATGGGGCACCGGCTGGGCATGTCGACGCTGGTGGTGTTTTTATCCTTGCTTATTTGGGGATGGCTGCTGGGCCCTGTCGGCATGCTGCTGTCGGTCCCGCTGACCAGCGTATGTAAAATCTGGATGGAAACCACCAAAGGGGGCAGCAAGCTGGCGATCCTGCTTGGGCCGGGGCGGCCGAAAAGCCGGTTGCCGGGGTAACGTATCTGTCTGTGTAAACGGGTTTATACCGTCAAATACCGCGACGCTCACCGTCGCGGTATTTTTATTTGCGTTAAGGCTTATTTCTTCCGTTTTTTATCAACTCACCCAGATTTCGCTTAAATGCAACACCCCCTTAATGCAAATTAAAAAAAACGGAATGATTAATTATTTTGCGTGATATTATACCCCGCCTTAGCGACGACGTAATGTAAACATTAATATTGATTAAAAACACACCTGACTTAATCCCTAAGCCTGGTGATGCTTATTTGTAAAAAACACTACCTTTAATTGTTATTATTGATATGGAGTTGTTGATGAAAAAGCTCGTTAAATGGTGCACTGCCGCCGTATTCGTTGGCGTACTGGCTGGCTGTGCGCGTACCGCCCCTATCGCTCAGGTTCACTCTGTCGTGAGCGCGGGTCATACTGCCGATCAGGTGAAAACAGCCATTTTGAAAGCAGGCCAGAAGCGTGACTGGATCATGACGGAAGCGGGCCCGGGCGTGATTAAGGGCCGTCTACAGGCACGCGATCACTCGGTCCAGGTGCGTATTCCCTACTCTGCGACAAGTTATTCAATTAATTACGAAAGCAGCCTGAACCTGAAAGCGGCAGACGGTAAAATTCACAAAAATTATAACCGCTGGGTGAACAACCTCGACCACGATATTCAGCTGAACCTTTCTGCGGGTGCCGCGCTGTAATATTTTTCTAAAGTCGGGCCGGACATGGCCCGATAACCTCATTTCTTACCCTGAAAGGTTACGCAACAATGTACGAAAAGGACACGCTCAGCGCGCTGGATGCCATTACCGAAGCGCAACGCATCGCTTTTGCGCCGATGTTATTTCAGACCGCGCTTTGTCTGCGTAACTCGGGCGTTCTCGCCTGGCTCGATAAACAGGGTAATAAGGGGGCAAGCCTCGACGAAATAACCGAAAACAGTACCCTGAGCAGTTATGCCGTCAGCGTATTGTTAGATATGGGATTAAGCGGGCGGATAATTACTTATAAAGATGGTCGTTATTTCCTGGCGAAAGTGGGCCATTTCTTACTCCACGATACCATGACCCGCGTTAATATGGATTTCACGCAGGACGTCTGTTACCAGGGGTTATTTCATCTGGCCGATGCCCTGCAGAAAGAAAAACCGGCTGGATTATCCGTGTTTGGCGACTGGCCAACCATCTATCCGGCTTTATCCCAGCTTCCTGCCCCGGCAAAAGAGAGCTGGTTTGCCTTCGATCATTACTATTCCGACGCCGCTTTTGACGCTGCGTTGCCATATATATTCGCAAGCTCGCCGACAAAATTGTACGATGTGGGCGGAAATACAGGTAAATGGTCGTTACGCTGCTGCCGCTATGACGACAATGTTGCCGTGACGATCCTCGATCTCCCGCAGCAGATAGCGCTGGCGCAGGAAAACATCGAAAAAGCAGGTTTTTCTCATCGTATTGGATTCCATGCTGTCGATATGCTTAGTCCGTCGGCATTGCCGGGAGATGCCGACGTCTGGTGGATGAGCCAGTTCCTCGACTGTTTCTCTCCGGATCAGATTGTCGCCATGCTGACGCGCGTCGCAGAGGTCATGAAGCCTGGCGCACGGTTGTGCATCATGGAGCTTTTCTGGGATGCCCAGAAATATGAAGCGGCGGCTTTCAGCCTGAATGCCACCTCGCTCTATTTCACCTGTATGGCGAATGGCAATAGCCGGTTTTACAGCGTAGAGAAGTTTTATCACTACCTGGAAAGGGCGGGCTTCAGCATAGCACAGCGGCTGGATAACCTTGGGGTAGGTCATACCCTGTTAATTTGCACCAAACGTGAACAATAGCGCAGCCTGGCTGCCCTTTGAATACGGTATTCCGCGGACGCGCGTAGATGAAATTTTCACTGAACATTATTGACTGGCAGGCAAGAGCGCCAGGACTAAGCGATGCCGCAGAGTGGCAGGCGTGGTCGCGCCTGCAGTCGACCATCGACCCGACGGCTCCTCTACCCCGCCTGACCGCGTTACCCATGATGACCGCGCGCCGCCTTAACTCAGGCAGTAAGCTGGCGGTGGATATTGGTCTTGCCATGCTGCAAAGCCACGCCATAGACGCCGTCGTCTATTCCAGCCGCCACGGCGAGCTGGAGCGCAATTACCGTATTCTGCATACGCTGGCGACCGGGCAGGCCGTCTCGCCTACCGACTTCGCCATGTCCGTGCACAATTCCGCGGTGGGCAATCTCACGATCGCCGCTCGCCAGCCTGTTGTCTCGTCATCCATTTCCGCCGGGCTGGACACCTTCCAGCAGGCCCTGTGTGAAGTGCTGAGCCTGCTGCATGCGGGCTACTCCCGCGTCCTGCTGGTGGATTTTGACGGCGCGCTGCCGGGATTTTACCATCCGGCGTTACCGCCGCAGATGCCTACCTGGCCGTACGCGGTGGCGCTGGTGATTGAAGCCGGCAGCGAATGGCAGTGCGAAACCCGCAGCGGCAGCACGGGCGAGGAAGCCGCCCTGCCGCAAAGCCTGATGTTCCTGCAACGCTATCTCCGTGAAGAACGGCAGTTTGTGGTGCCCGGCGAACGTTTGCTGTGGCAGTGGGCGCGCCAATGAACCGCCTGACCGCCCGGATCAACTGGCTATGGCGTCTGGCCATGACCGGATTCTGCTTCGTGCTGTTTGGCGCGGGCGGGCTGCTGTTGTCGCTGGTCTGGTTCAACCTGCTGCTGATTGCCCAGCGCGATCGCGCCAAACGCCGTCGCCTGGCGCGCCGCAGCATCGCGGCCAGCTTCCGCTTCTTCTTAACCGTTGCCCGCGGCATCGGGGTGCTCGACTATCGCATCCACAATCTTGATGCTCTGCGCGGCGATCGGGGCTGCCTGGTAGTGGCTAACCACCCTACGTTAATTGACTACGTGATTCTGGCGTCGGTAATGCCCGAAACCGACTGTCTGGTGAAAAGCGCGTTACTGCGCAATCCGTTTGTCAGCGGCGTTATCCGCGCGGCGGATTATCTAATTAACAGCGAGGCCGAGCCTCTACTCGCCGCCAGCCAGCAGCGTCTGGCCCAGGGCGACACGCTGTTAATCTTCCCGGAAGGGACGCGTACCCGCCCAGGTGAGGCGATGTCCCTCCAGCGTGGCGCGGCAAATATCGCCGTGCGCTGCGGCAGCGATCTGCGGATCGTACTCATCCACTGCAGCGAGCACCTGCTGGATAAAAAAAGCCGCTGGTATGATGTACCGCCCGCAAAACCTGTCTTTACCGTCGATGTGCGCGATCGCGTGAACATCGACGAATTTTACGATGCAAGGCAACAAGAACCGGCACTGGCGGCAAGGCAGTTAAACCGGCACCTGCAGCATCGATTAACATCAGGCCTTCAATCTTTGTCAGGAATTAATGATGCAAGCGCTTTATCTTGAAATTAAGAATCTCATTATCACCACGCTGAATCTGGACGAGCTTACCGCAGAGGATATTGATACCGATGCCGCGCTGTTTGGCGACGGGCTGGGTCTCGACTCTATCGACGCGCTGGAGCTGGGTCTGGCGGTGAAAAACCAGTATGGCGTGGTGCTTTCTGCCGAAAGCGAAGAGATGCGCCAGCACTTCTTTTCCGTCGCCACCCTGGCGTCCTTTATCCACGCCCAACGCGCCTGAGATGTGAACTATGACCGAACAAGAAACCATTTATCAGGAAGTCTGCGGCCTTCTGACCAAACTCTTTGAAATCGACCCGCAGGACATTACGCCCGAAGCCCGTCTTTACGAAGACCTGGAGCTGGACAGCATTGACGCGGTGGACATGATTGTCCATCTCCAGAAGAAAACCGGTAAGAAAATCAAGCCGGAAACCTTCAAATCGGTTCGTACCGTTCAGGATGTGGTAGACGCCGTCGAACAGCTGCTGCGCGAAGAGTAAGACACCGTGCGTGGTGGACGGACGTTCCCGGTCATCCCACTCCTGACGGGGCTGATGCTGCTGTCGTGGCCTTTCCTGATTGGATTTGGGCTGACGCATAACAGCCTGCCGTGGCTGCTGCCGGTGATGGCGCTGCTGTTGCTGCTGCGGCTGCGCCAGGCGCGGCATAACACCGGCCCGATGCGGTATGTGGTGCAGTGCGTGGCGCTGGCGGGGATCGCGCTCTGCGCGGCAAGCTACCTGCTGAAAACCCACCAGTGGCTGCTGTTTTACCCTGTGGTCGTTAATCTTGTGATGCTCGCCGTCTTCGGCGGTTCGCTCTGGACAGCGATGCCGCTGGTCGAACGCCTGGCGCGCCTGCGAGAGCCAAATTTGCCGCCGGAGGGCGTGCGCTATACCCGCAGGGTGACCCTCGTCTGGTGCGGATTTTTCATCGGCAACGGGGCGATGGCGCTGTATACCGTCCTGCACGGCGACATGCATCTGTGGACGCTGTGGAACGGTATGGTGGCTTACATCCTGATGGGGACGCTGATGGCGGCAGAGTGGCTGGTGCGCCAGCGGGTGATAAAAAAAGAGATGCAGAATGACTAACCCCCTTCCGCTGGGCCAGTGGTTAAACGCGCCCCGCCCTGACGACACGCCCGTCGCCTGGCTCGACGATCGTACCTGGACGCTGGGCCAGCTGCGCCACGACGTGACGTTACTGGTCGACACCCTGCGTCAGCAGGAAGGCGAGCGCTGGGCGCTGTGCTTTGAAAACAGCTACCTGTTTATCGTTGCGCTGCTGGCCTCGCTGCATGCCGGTAAAACGCCGGTCATTCCCGGCCATAGCCGCGTTTCGCTGCTTGAGGAGCAGCAGCCGCTGTTTAGCGGCGTCCTGAGCGATCGGTCCCTCGATATTGACGGGCAGCTGATTGTGGTAGCCTCCCGCCACCAGACGATCGCCCGCTGGGTACCCCTGCCGGAGATTAACGAAAACCGCTTCGTCGAGCTGTTCACCTCCGGCTCCACGGGAATGCCGCGCCGGGTGGTTAAGCACATCGTCAGCCTGGATCGCGAAGCCCGCCTGCTGGCTGACCGCTTCGGCGAACGCCTGGCTGGCTGTAGCGTTGTGGCCTCCGTCGTCCCGCAACATCTCTATGGCCTGACATTTCGCATCGTACTGCCGATGGCGATGGGCCTGCCGCTGCATGCCGCGATGCTCTACTACGCAGAACAGCTGGCCGCCCTTCCTCATGACCGGCATTACCTGTTCATCAGCAGCCCTGCGTTCCTGAAGCGCCTGGATACCGAACTGGCCGCGCCGCCCGTCAGGATGCTGATTTCCGCGGGCGGAATGCTGCCCTGGCGTGATGTCTCCACCACGGTTGGCTGGCTTAACATCTGGCCGGACGAAATTTATGGCAGCACCGAAACCGGGATCCTCGCCTGGCGCCATCGCGTGGAAGATAACCTGCCGTGGCTACCCTTCCCCGGCGTAAACTTCCATCAGGAAGATGACGCCTGCCGCGTCACTTCGCCGCTTATCCATGAGGCTGAAGGACTCCAGCTGGACGATATCCTCCACTTCGACAGTGCGGGGCTGTTTAGCATCGCCGGTCGTCGCGGGCGGGTGGTCAAAATTGAAGAAAAGCGCATCTCGCTTAACGAGATTGAGCGTCGCCTGCTGGAGCTCGACGGCGTTTGCGAGGCGGCTGCGCTGCCGGTTACGCGCGGGGGCCGTCAGGGGATTGGCGTCCTGCTGGTGCTGGATGAGGCGGTTCGTCAGCGCTGGCATCTGCAGGATAAAAAAGCCCAGGAGTTCGCCTGGCGACGCGCCCTGCTGCCGTGGCTTGAGCCGGTCGCCGTTCCACGCTACTGGCGCATTGTCGATGAGATACCGGTAAACAGTATGAACAAGCGTGTCTATGCGCAGTTAGAGGAGTTATTTCATGAAAATTCATGAAATCGAGCGCCATCAGGCACAGCCGGAGAAGCTGGAGATCGTGTTGCATCTCGACGCCTCTCTGTTCTGGTTTCAGGGCCATTTTGCCGTACAGCCGCTGCTGCCCGGCGTTGCGCAGCTTGACTGGGTGATGCACTACGCAACGACCTTACTGGCACCGGGCTACCGCTTTCACAGCATTCAAAACGTGAAGTTCCAGGCGCCTCTGCTGCCGGAAACCACGGTGACGCTGGTGCTTGAGTGGCATGCCGGGCGCAAACTGCTGACCTTCAGCTACCTGCGTCATGACGGGGCTGAACGCCATACCGCCAGCAGCGGGAAAATTCGTCTATGTCAGTAACCTTCCGCCCCTGCGTGCTGATCCCGTGCTACAACCACGGCGCCACGATGGCCAGCGTGCTGTCGCGCCTCTCGCCGTTTGGCCTGCCGTGCCTGGTGGTGGATGACGGCAGCGAAGCCGCCACCCGCCAGGAGCTTGAGCGGCTGGCGGCGGAACAGCCGCAGATGACGCTGGTCCGTCTGGCGCAAAACGCCGGCAAAGGTGCCGCGGTCATCAGGGGGCTGGAGGAGTGCGCGCGTGCGGGCTATACCCACGCCCTGCAGGTGGACGCGGACGGCCAGCACGCCATCGAAGATATTCCCAAAATGCTGGCGCTGGCGGAGCGCCACCCGGACGCGCTGATTTCCGGCCAGCCCGTTTACGATGATTCTATCCCGCGCTCGCGGCTCTACGGGCGCTGGGTCACCCACGTCTGGGTATGGATTGAGACCTTATCCCTGCAGCTTAAAGACAGTATGTGCGGCTTTCGGGTCTACCCGGTCTCGCCCACGCTGCGGCTCGCCGCGCGTGAAACGCTCGGTAAACGGATGGACTTTGATACCGAAGTGATGGTCCGTCTCTACTGGCAGGGCAACACCAGCGTCTTTCTGCCCACCCGCGTGACCTATCCGCAGGACGGGTTGTCCCACTTCGACGCGTTGAAAGATAACGTGCGGATCTCCCTGATGCATACCCGGCTGTTCTTCGGCATGCTGCCCCGCATTCCCGGCCTGCTCTTCCGTCGACGCGGCCAGCACTGGGCGCAGCAGGACGAGGTTAAAGGCCTGTGGGGCATGCGCCTGATGCTGCGTGTCTGGCAGCTGCTGGGGCGGCGGGCGTTTACCGTGCTGCTGTGGCCGGTTATCGGCGTCTACTGGCTGATCGCGCGTCCGGCGCGGCAGGCTTCGCGGCAGTGGATTGCACGCGTGAAGCAGGTGCTGATGCAGCGGAACATGCCTGTTCCAGAACAGCTCAACAGCTTTTTCCATTTCATGCGCTTCGGCAACGCGATGCTGGACAAAGTCGCCAGCTGGCGCGGCGAGCTGAAGTTTAAGCGCGACGTGGTCTTTGCTCCCGGCGCGAGCGAAACGCTTAATATCGCGGCGCCGCAGGGCAAGCTGCTGCTGGCCTCGCATCTTGGCGACGTAGAAGCCTGCCGGGCGCTGGCCCAGCTGGACGGCAGCAAAACCATCAACGCCCTGGTCTTCAGCGAGAACGCCCGGCGTTTTAAGCAAATTATGAGCGAAATGGCGCCCCAGGCCGGCGTGAATTTGATGTCGGTCACCGACATCGGCCCGGACACCGCCATTGCCATCAAAGAGAAGCTTGAGCGCGGAGAATGGGTCGCGATCGTGGGCGACCGCATCGCCGTCAACCCGCAGCGTGGCGGCGAGTGGCGGGTGATCTGGAGCCCGTTCATGGGCCAGCCCGCACCGTTCCCTCAGGGGCCGTTTATCCTGGCCTCCATCCTGCGCTGTCCGGTGGTGTTGATTTTCGCCCTGCGCCAGCAGGGTAAGCTCGTCCTGCACAGCGAGCCGTTTGCCGACCCGCTGATCCTGCCGCGCGGGGAACGCCAGCAGGCGCTGCAGGCTACCGTCGATCGCTACGCGCAGCGGCTGGAGCATTACGCCCTGATGTCGCCGCTCGACTGGTTTAATTTTTTCGATTTCTGGCATCTGCCAGAGTCCCGAGAGAAGGAGTAAAGGGTGCTGACCGATCCCCGCTTTACGACTGAAGTTGAGATCACCGTTCCGTTCCACGACGTCGATATGATGGGCGTGGTCTGGCACGGCAACTATTTCCGCTACTTTGAAATCGCCCGCGAGGCGCTGCTCAATCAGTTTGACTATGGCTATCGCCAGATGAAAGCCTCCGGCTACGTCTGGCCCGTTGTCGACACGCGGGTGAAATACCGCGATGCGGTGACCTTTGAGCAGCGCATTCGCGTTCGCGCGCAGATTGAAGAGTATGAAAACCGCCTGCGCATTGCCTATCAAATTTTCGATGCGCAAACCGGCAAACGCACCACCTCCGGCTACACCATCCAGGTCGCGGTGGAAGAAGCCACCCGCGAAATGTGCTTTGTCAGTCCGGCAGTACTGTTTGAACGTATGGGAGTCACGCCATGAAATGGTTGCCTTTGCTGACGCTGCTCGTCAGCCCGCTGGTCAGCGCCGTGACGCTGGATGAACTGCAGCAGCGTTTCACCGAGCAGCCCGTGGTGCGCGCGCACTTCGAACAGGTCCGCACGATAAAAGATATGCCGCAGCCGCTGCGCTCGCAGGGCGAGATGCTGATCGCCCGCGACAGCGGCCTGTTGTGGGATCAAAAAGCGCCGTTTCCGATGACGCTGCTGCTGGACGACAAGCGGATGGTACAGGCGATCAACGGCCAGCCGCCGCAGACCATCACCGCCGACAATAATCCGCAGATGTTCCAGTTCAACCACCTGCTGCGGGCCCTGTTCCAGGCCGACCGCAAGGTGCTGGAAGAGAACTTCCGCATCGATTTTAAAGACCTGAGCGCGGGCCGCTGGTCGCTGGTGCTTACTCCAAAAACGACGCCGCTGGACAAGATTTTCGCCACCCTCGATCTGGGCGGCGCGACCTATCTTGAGACGATCCGCCTGAACGACAGGCAGGGCGACCGTACCGATATCGCCCTTTCAAACCACCAATTGACGCCCGCCAGCCTGACCGATGACGAACGCCAACGCTTTGCCGCACCGTAAATCCCTGCGCCCGGCGCTGCTGTGGGCCACGGTATGTCTGGTTATGCTGGGCGTGCTGCTGTCGCTGCTGCCCGGCGCGCGGCTGAACAGCAGCGTGCTGGCCATGCTGCCGAAGCAGACGCTGGGGGCGATCCCTCCGGCGCTCAACGACGGGTTTATGCAGCGTCTCGACCGCCAGCTGGTCTGGCTGGTCAGCCCCGGCAAAGAACCCGATCCGCGCGTGGCGCAGCAGTGGCTTGAACTGCTGCACGGCAGCGACGCGCTCAGCGAGGTCAAAGGCCCGATGGACGCCGCCGGGCAAAAGGCCTGGGGAGAATTCTTCTGGCAGCACCGCAACGGGCTGATTGATCCGGCCACCCGCGCCCGCCTGCAAAACGGCGGAGAAGCGCAGGCGCAGTGGATTTTATCCCAGCTCTACTCCGCCTTCTCCGGCGTCAGCGGTAAAGAGCTGCAAAACGATCCGCTGATGCTGATGCGCGGCTCGCAGCTCGCCCTGGCGCAAAACGGCCAGAAGCTGCGGCTGATGGACGGCTGGCTGGTCACGCAAGATGAAGCGGGAAACTACTGGTATCTGCTGCACGGCGAACTGGCGGGCTCATCATTTGATATGCAGCAGACCCACCGGCTCGTGACGACGCTTAACGCACTGCAACAGACGCTGAAAGCGCGTTACCCGCAGGCGCAGCTGCTTTCGCGCGGGACGGTGTTCTACAGCGATTATGCCAGCCAGCAGGCTAAACGCGACGTCTCAACGCTGGGCATCGCCACCCTGCTTGGGGTGTTCCTGCTGATCGTGGCGGTGTTCCGCTCTCTGCGCCCGCTGCTGCTGAGCGTGCTCTCCATTGCCATCGGCGCGCTGGCGGGCACGGTGGTGACGCTGCTGCTCTTTGGCGAACTGCACCTGATGACGCTGGTGATGAGCATGAGCATCATCGGTATTTCGGCCGACTATACGCTTTACTACCTGACCGAACGGATGGTGCACGGCGCGGAGCTCTCTCCCTGGCAAAGCCTGGCCAAAGTGCGCAATGCGCTGCTGCTGGCGCTGCTGACGACCGTCGCCGCCTACCTGATTATGATGCTGGCCCCCTTCCCCGGGATCCGCCAGATGGCGGTATTTGCCGCGACGGGGCTGAGCGCCTCCTGCCTGACGGTGATTTTCTGGCATCCGTGGCTGTGCCGGGGTTTGCCGGTGCGCCCGGTTCCCTTTATGGTCCTGATGTTGCGCTGGCTGGCCGCCTGGCGACGCAGTAAAAAACTGTCCGTTGGTCTGCCCGTCGCGCTGGCGCTGCTCTCCGCCGTGGGAATGAGCACCCTGAAGGTGGACGACGACATCGCCCAGCTGCAGGCGCTGCCGAAAGATATTCTGGCGCAGGAGAAAACCATTACCGTCCTGACCGGCCAAAGCGTCGATCAGAAATGGTTTGTGGTGCATGGCGCTTCGCCCCAGCAAACGCTGGAGCGGCTGGAAGCCTTTACTCCCGCGCTGGCCGAGGCGCAAAAGGCGGGGGATCTCACCCGTTGGCGCACCCTGCCGCTGAACTCGCTGGCCCGCCAGAAAAGCGACCTTGCGCTACTGCGGGACGCCGCGCCTGCGGTGACGAACGTGCTGAAAAGCGCAGGGCTCAACGCCGTTTCCCCCAATCTGGACGCCATGCCGGTCAGCGTGGACGCGTGGCTTGAAAGTCCGGCCAGCGAGGGCTGGCGTCTGCTCTGGCTGACCCTGCCGGGGGGGGAAAGCGGCGTGCTCGTGCCGGTGGACGGTGCAAAAAACAGCGCGGCGCTCGGTGAGCTGGCCGCGCGCTATGACGGCGTCGTCTGGGTGGACCGCAAGGCCAGCTTTGACAGCCTGTTTGCCCTCTACCGCACGCTGCTGACGGGGCTACTGTTTGCGGCGCTGGCGGTGATTGCCTGCGGGGCGATGCTGCGCCTCGGCTGGCGCAAAGGGTTGATAAGCCTGGTGCCGTCCGTACTGTCGCTGAGTTGCGGCCTGGCGGTCCTGGCCGCAACGGGCCACCCGGTAAATCTGTTTTCACTGCTGGCGCTGGTACTGGTGCTCGGCATTGGTATTAACTACACGCTGTTCTTCAGCAACCCGCGCGGTACGCCGCTGACTTCGATGCTGGCGATTACCCTGGCCATGATGGCCACCCTGCTGACGCTGGGCATGCTCGTCTTCAGCGCCACCCAGGCTATCAGCAGCTTTGGTATTGTGCTGGTGAGCGGTATTTTCACCGCCTTCCTGCTGGCACCGCTGGCGATGCCGGATAAGAAAGAGAGAAAACGTAAATGAACGCTGTTTATCGCGCCGTCGCGCTGGCCGCGGCGCTGCTGCTGGCAGGCTGCAGCCATTCGACCGATACCAAAGAGACGCGGCCTCAGGCCTGGCTTCAGCCTGGCACCAAAGTCACTCTGCCGCCGCCCGGCATCAGCCCGGCGGTAAGCTCCCAGCAGCTGCTGACCGGCAGCTTTAACGGGCAAACGCAGTCCCTGCTGGTGATGCTCAACGCGGATGCGCATAAGGTCACGCTGGCCGGCCTCTCTTCCGTGGGCATTCGCCTGTTCCTGGCAACGTACGACGAGAGCGGTATTCATACCGAGCAGTCGATCGTCGTGCCGCAGCTGCCGCCCGCCAGCCAGGTGCTGGCCGACGTGATGCTCAGCCACTGGCCGATTAGCGCCTGGCAGCCGCAGTTGCCGAAGGGCTGGACGTTAACGGACAATGGCGATCGGCGCGAGCTGCGCAACGCCAGCGGCAAGCTGGTGACGGAGATTGTCTACCTCCAGCGCAAAGGCAAGCGCGAGCCGATCAGCATCGAGCAACACGTATTCAAATACCACATCACCATTCAATATCTGGGTGACTGAGATGATTTATATATCCGCTGTTGGCATGGTCAACGCGCTGGGCAACTCGCCTGATGAAATTGCCGCCAACCTGGCTGCGGGCGTGGCGCCGGGCATGCACGCCCGGACCGGCTGGCTGCAGGGAATGCCCGAAGCGGTACTGGGCGGGGTGGAAGGCGAACTGCCGCTCATCCCGGACACCTTCTCTGCACACCGCACCCGCAACAACCAGCTGCTGCTGGCCGCGCTGGCGCAGATTCAGCCCGCCGTTGACGAGGCCATCGCCCGCGTTGGTCGCGACCGCGTGGCCGTGGTGCTGGGAACCAGCACCTCCGGGCTGGATGAAGGCGATGAGCACGTGCGTCTCATGACCGACGGCGAGATCAGCACGCGCTGGCAGTATCCGCAGCAGGAGCTGGGCGATCCGTCCCGCTTTCTCGCCAACTGGCTGCGGCTTGAAGGCCCGGCTTATACGATCTCCACCGCCTGCTCCTCCAGCGCGCGGGCGATGATCGGCGGCAAACGCCTGATCGAAGCCGGGCTGGTGGATATCGCCATTGTCGGCGGAGCAGACACCCTGAGCCGGATGCCCGTGAACGGCTTTAACAGTCTTGAATCCTTCTCCCCCACGCTCTGCGAGCCGTTTGGCCGGGACCGCCGGGGGATCACCATCGGTGAAGCGGCGGCGCTGATGGTATTAAGCCGGGAACCCGCGGACGTGGCGCTGCTCGGCACGGGCGAATCCAGCGATGCGTACCATATTTCCGCCCCGCATCCGCAGGGCGACGGGGCGATAAGGGCTATCACTCAGGCGCTCAGCGAAGCGGGCATGCAGCCGGACGACATCGGCTACATCAACCTGCACGGCACGGCCACGCCGCTCAACGATCAGATTGAATCACAGGTGGTTCACGATCTCTTCGGGGAAAGCGTGCCGTGCAGTTCAACCAAACACCTTACCGGCCACACGCTGGGCGCTGCCGGCATTACCGAAGCGGCTTTGAGCTGGCTTATCCTGACGCGCGATCTGCCCTTGCCGCCGCAGGATTTTTCCCGCTACGCTCCGGACGAGACGCTGGCGCCGTGCGGCCTGCTGCACCAGAGCACCGCCCTGAAAAAGCCGGTGATTTTGTCTAACTCGTTCGCGTTTGGCGGCAATAACGCCAGCATTCTGCTGGGGAGAGCGTCATGAGCTATCTATCACCCGAAGCCTATTTGCCGCACGATGCGCCCATGATGCTGCTGGGGTCCGTTGAAAATGTGACGGATGACATGGCGGTCTGCCGCGTGGCGGTTGACAGGCAAAGCGTGCTGGCGCCGTTTCTCAATGCCGATGGCGACCTGCCGGGCTGGTACGCGCTCGAGCTAATGGCGCAGACCGTTGGCGTCTGGTCGGGCTGGCATCGTCAGCAGCAGGGGCAGGAACATATCGCGCTGGGCATGGTGCTCGGCGCGCGCGAGCTGGTCTGCGCCAGCGGGCGTTTCGCCAAAGGCTTAACGCTGGACATTACCGTTAAGCTGCTGATGCAGGACGAACGCTTCGGCAGTTTTGAATGCACGATTTGCGCAGGTGAAGAGACGCTGGCCACGGGCCGGGTCAATACCTTCCAGCCGAGTGCAGAAGAATTAACATCGCTTTTTAATCAGGGATCCCACGCATGAGTCGTTCCGTACTGGTCACAGGGGCCAGCAAAGGCATTGGTCGCGCCATCGCCCGCCAGCTTGCCGCTGACGGGTTTACCGTCGGCGTGCATTACCATCGTGATGCCGCAGGCGCGCAGGAGACGCTGGACGCCATCACGCAGGCGGGCGGCAGCGGCCGTTTACTCTCGTTTGACGTAGGCAACCGCGAGCAGTGCCGTGAAGTGCTTGAACAGGAAATTGATGCCCATGGCGCATGGTATGGCGTGGTCAGCAACGCCGGAATTACCCGCGACGGTGCCTTTCCGGCACTGAGTGAAGATGACTGGGACAGCGTGATCCACACCAATCTCGACAGTTTTTATAACGTCATACACCCCTGCATTATGCCCATGATCGGCACCCGTCAGGGCGGGCGCATTATTACCTTATCCTCCGTCTCCGGCGTGATGGGCAACCGCGGCCAGGTGAACTACAGCGCGGCCAAAGCGGGCATTATCGGCGCCACCAAAGCGCTGGCGATCGAGCTGGCAAAACGCAAAATCACCGTGAACTGTATTGCGCCAGGGCTGATTGATACCGGCATGATTGAAATGGAGGAGGCCGCGCTGAAGGAAGCGATGTCCATCATCCCAATGAAACGTATGGGCCAGGCTGATGAGGTCGCCGGGCTGGCAAGCTATCTGATGTCGGATATCGCGGGCTACGTCACCCGCCAGGTCATTTCGATTAACGGAGGAATGCTATGACGCGTCGCGTGGTGATTACGGGCATGGGCGGCGTCACCGCCTTTGGCGAGAACTGGCAGTCCGTTTCCAGCCGGCTGCTGGCGTATGAAAACGCCGTGCGTAAAATGCCGGAATGGCAGGTTTATGATGGCCTGCACACCCTGCTGGGCGCGCCGATCGACGATTTCACGCTGCCGGAACACTATACCCGCAAGCGTATTCGCGCCATGGGCCGCGTGTCGCTGATGTCGACCCGCGCCACCGAGCTGGCGCTGGAGCAGGCGGGGCTGATTGGCGAAGCGGTGCTCACCAACGGGCAAACCGGCATCGCCTACGGTTCTTCGACAGGCAGCACCGGCCCGGTCAGCGAATTCGCGACCATGCTTACCGAAAAGCACACCAATAACATCACCGGGACAACCTACGTCCAGATGATGCCGCACACCACCGCGGTGAATACCGGCCTGTTCTTTGGACTACGTGGCCGCGTGATCCCAACGTCGAGCGCCTGTACCTCCGGCAGCCAGGCGATTGGCTACGCCTGGGAGGCAATTCGCCACGGGTATCAGACCGTGATGGTCGCGGGGGGCGCGGAAGAGCTTTGTCCGTCTGAAGCGGCGGTGTTTGACACGCTGTTTGCCACCAGCCAGCGCAACGACGAACCCAAAACCACCCCCTCGCCGTTCGATACGCAGCGCGATGGTCTGGTGATTGGGGAAGGCGCAGGCACACTCATTCTGGAGGAGCTGGAGCACGCCAGAGCGCGCGGGGCCACCATCTACGGTGAGATCGTGGGCTTTGCCACCAACTGTGACGCGGCCCATATCACCCAGCCGCAGCGTGACACCATGCAGATTTGCATGGAGCAGTCGCTGGCGATGGCGGGGTTAAGCGCCCGGGATATGGGGTATATCTCCGCGCACGGTACCGCCACCGACCGCGGCGATATCGCCGAAAGCCAGGCCACGGCCGCCATCTACGGTGACAGCGTGCCGGTTTCCTCGCTGAAGAGCTATTTTGGCCACACGCTGGGGGCCTGCGGCGCGCTGGAAGCGTGGATGAGCCTGCAGATGATGCGCGAAGGCTGGTTTGCCCCGACGCTCAATTTAACGCAGCCGGATGAGCAATGCGGGGCTTTAGATTATATTATGGGAGAAGCCCGTCAGATTGACTGCGAGTATCTGCAGAGCAATAACTTCGCGTTTGGCGGCATCAATACCTCGATTATCATTAAACGCTGGGCGTAACTATGTACCGGTTTGTACTGGGAAAAATTTCCACCCTGTGCGCGGACCCGCTGGCGTCAACGCTTGCAGATAAGGCACCTCAGGGTGCACGACAGGCCTCCTGGCTGGCTGGCCGGACGCTGCTCGCCAGAACATTATCCCCTCACCCGCTCCCCGACATCATTTACGGCGAGCAGGGGAAGCCGGCTTTTGCGAAGGGGGATCCGCTGTGGTTCAACCTGAGCCATAGCGGTGATGATATCGCCCTGCTGATGAGCGATGAAGGCGAAGTGGGCTGCGATATCGAAGTGATTCGCCCCCGCAAGAACTGGCAGGCGCTGGCCAACGCCGTTTTCAGCCTGACAGAGCATGACGAGCTGGAGCGTGAAGCGCCCGAGGAACAGCTTTCTGCCTTCTGGCGTATCTGGACGCGCAAAGAAGCGATTGTGAAACAGCGCGGCGGCAGCGCCTGGCAGATTGTCAGCATCGACAGCACGGCGCAGTCGCACTCGGTCAGCCAGCTGCAGCTCGGTTCTCTGAGCCTTGCCGTCTGTACCTCGACCCCTTACACCCTGACCACCGAGTCGATTATTCACGTCGGGGCAGGAAAATCACCAGTACACCCAGCATAATCAACGCGACGCCCAGCAGCCCATGCCAGGAGAAGTGCTCCCCCCAGCCGGGCAGCAGGATTGCCGCGCCCCACACCAGGATATAGCTGAGGCTCAGCAAGGCATACGCTTTGCTGAGCGCCATGCGATGCAGCGCCAGATACCAGCAGCCCATGGAGGCAACGTATCCCGTTAACCCCAGCAGCAGCGCGCCCGTGCCGGACGAAACGTGCCACAGCGCGGAGATAAACGTCAGAAAATCGCTGACCGGCGGCAGAGCCTGCATGGCATCGCGCAGCAACAGCTGTGCGGCGCTGACTAACAGCACGCTGCATAACGCCCAGAACGCGCCTTTCACAGGCTTCCTCCCAGCACGATAATCCCCATGATAATGAACCCGACCCCCAGCCAGTGGTGCACAGCAACGTGCTCGCGCCAGAAGACCTTCGCCGCCAGCGTCACCCAGACAAAATTGAGGCTCAGCATAGGGTAAGCTACGCCGACGGGCAGGCTCTGCAGCACCACCAGCCAGACCAGCATTCCGCAGCCCAGTGCCAGCATCGCCAGGCCAAGCCACAGCATGATGTGCGCGCCACGCCGTCCGCCTTTCGCCGGACGGGTAGCCTGTTTCTGGCACAGCTGTCCCGCGCAGCTCAGCAGGCTTGCCAGTATGAGCCAGGTCCAGGTCATCACTTCGGCAGATACTCCAGCAGGGCCAGACGCCCCTGGATATAGAGATTGTCCGGCTGCGGTAAATTCGCCTCTGCAATATCGTCACGTTTAGACAGCAGCATCACCAGCGACACGCTTCCCTGCTTACGATGCGTTGCCAGCCACTGCGCGAAGTCGTCTTCACTGACAAAGCGATCTTTCGCATCGGGATAATCCAGCCCGTAGCGCAGCTCGCCGCTCTGAGCAAACAGCGTGATGTCACTGCGCTTCAGCTCCCACGCCAGGCCCGCGGCCACGCCAACGTTATTGGTCAGCACAAAGCGGCTGCCCTGTAGCGGCTCGCGCACGGTATCCACCAGCGACTGCGGCTGTTTGGAATCCACCACCAGGTTCGGAATGGCAAAACCAATCAACAACGCCAGACCCGCAGGACACAGCGCCGCCAGCCACCAGCGCCGCTGGCTCTGCCGCAGCGTAAACCAGCCTACCGCGCCCCAGATGAGGAACGCCACCACCGCGCAGAAGACTTTATACAGTTCGACCGACGTCCAGACCGGATGCTTAGCCAGCCCCCACGGCGAGACCGCCAGCGCCGCCACCACGCCGATAGCGCCAAAAGCCAGGTTAATGCCGCCGTTAATGCGCAACGCTCTGGCCCCTTTTTCCGCCGCGAGGCAGGCATAGCGCGCCATCAGGATAGCCAGCGGGGCAAAACAGGGCAGGATATAGGTCGGCAGCTTGCCTTTAGCGATGCTGAAAAACAGCAGCGGCATCACCACCCACCCCAGCAGGTAGAACCCGCCGCCCGCGTTTTGTCTGTCATTCCAGCCAAGACGCAGCGCGCCTGGCAGCAGCGCCAGCCACGGCAGGCTGCCCGCGAGCAGGAACGGCAGGTAATACCAGAACGGAGCTTTATGCTGCGCGTCGCTCTGGGCAAAACGCTGAATATGCTCAACCCAGAAGAAGTAGCGCCAGAAATCAGGCTCGCGGTGCGCAATGGCCAGCCCCCACGGCAGAACAATCAGCACGCAGCTCAGGATCGCGAGCCAGCCAAAAATCAGCACCTCTTTCCAGCGCTTTTGGGCAATCACCCACGGCAGCACGCCGATCACCGGTACCGCCAGCGCCAGGAAGCCTTTGGTCATCACCCCCATGCCGCAGGCCAGCCCAAGCAGCACATAGCCGCCCGCTTTTCCGACCACGGTGCGCGCCTGTGA
This sequence comes from Enterobacter cloacae complex sp. I3, assembly GCF_014896175.1. Taxonomy (NCBI): domain Bacteria; kingdom Pseudomonadati; phylum Pseudomonadota; class Gammaproteobacteria; order Enterobacterales; family Enterobacteriaceae; genus Enterobacter; species Enterobacter cloacae complex sp. I3. The sequence goes on along the minus strand of NZ_JADBQZ010000010.1, from coordinate 63,161 downwards.
GGCGAGCCAGAAGCTGCACATCGCCGCCACCAGCCACAGGGTGACGATGGGGTCCAGCACCGCATAGGTGCCGATGCCATACACCAGGAACAGGGTCAGGAAGATCAGGCCGGAGAAAATGGCCGTACGCTTATCCCGCCAGAGTCGCCAGGCCATCCAGATCACCAGCAGCGCCGCGAGTCCGGTGGAGAAGATCGACCCGGCGCGTACGGCAAAGTTCGTGTGCCCGAACAGCCATTGTCCGATAGTGTTGATCCAGTAGCCGGCAATCGGCTTTTCAAAGTAGCGCAGCCCGAGGAAATGCGGGACAACCCAGTCACCCGATGCCAGCATTTCGCGGCTGATTTCCGCATAGCGCGTTTCATCAGGCTGCCAAAGCAGGCGAATATCGACCGGAATGAAGTAATAAACGATAAACAGTGCGAAAAGCGCTACGCCATAACGGGCTGTTTTCATGGAGCCGGACTCACGGTTTGTTGATAGCCAAGCCAGCCTTCCCGGCCAGCCAGTTCATTACGGACCACCTTGCCCACGGGCAGGGTGCTGAGGTCGTCCGGCAGCAGCTCGCTCATCGGACAGAACGCAATGCCTTCCCGGGCGGCCATGGTCAGCAGTTCGTCGAAATCATGCTGATACGCAATCCCTTCCACTTCGGCATGGATGGTATAGACCGGCGTTCCGGCGTCACGATGGATGCGGTCCAGAATGTAGCGATTAAATGCTTCCGCCTTCACCTCGCGCCCCACCACTTCATCCCACGTAGGAAGCGTGACCGGAATTTGCACCGTACCGTAGCGATTTTCGCCCAACAGCGGCAAAAATGGCCTGGTTCCACGACAGTCGCTGTTGTAGCGAAACGCGAAATGCTCTTTGGCTTTGACCACCCGCTGGTCGGCACGCCATCCCGCCACGGCGGAGCAGCGCACGGGCTGACCGATGATGGCCTCAAGCTCCAGCATTCCACGCTCGACCTCACGGGACAGGCGCGGGATATCCCAGACGCCCGCCCATGCCTGCCAGGCGTGATGATCCCAGGCATGCAGGCCGATCTCGTGTTGCTGCGCCGCCGCGCGGATAACCGCTTCATTACCCGCGCCGATGCGTCTGCCGGGCCAGGCGGTGCCGGCCAGCAAAATATCCCAGCCGTAGAGGGATGCCGCGCGCGAGCGCAGCATTTTGAACAGAAATGCCGGTTTAACCAGACGCCATAAATGGCGTCCCATGTTGTCAGGCCCCACGCTGAAGAAAATGCTGGCACGCACGCCGTGCCTGCTCAGCAGTTCCAGCAGTCTGGGCACGCCGTCACGCGTTCCCCTGAAGGTGTCGACATCAATGCGTAAACCGACTTTTTTCATGAGGCCTGTTCCGATAGCTCCACGGTGCGCAGGAAGAAGTCGAGCGTTTCATCAATGGTCTGCTCCATCTTCACCGTCGGCGTCCAGTTCAGGCAGCGCTTCGCGTTGCGGATGCTTGGCTTACGGTGCTCGACGTCCTGGTAGCCCTTTCCGTAGTAGCTGCTGCTTTCCACTTCGCGGAAACCGGCAAACGGCGGGAAGCGATCGCGCAGCGGGTGGCGCTCAAAGCTTGCCAGCAGCATCTCTGCCAGCTCGCGAATGCTCGCCTCGTTTTCCGGGTTACCGATGTTAATGATCTCACCGTTGCAGCGGTTATCTTTGTTCTCAATGATGCGGAACAGGGCTTCGATACCGTCGCTGATGTCCGTAAAGCAGCGTTTCTGACTCCCGCCTTCAATCAGCTTGATAGGCGAGCCTTCGACCAGGTTCAGGATCAGCTGAGTGATCGCGCGGGAGCTGCCGATTCGCGCCGCGTTCAGGTTATCCAGACGTGGTCCCATCCAGTTGAACGGACGGAACAGAGTAAAGCGCAGACCCTCTTTCTCGCCGTAGGCCCAAATTACGCGGTCCAGCAGCTGCTTGGAGACAGAGTAGATCCAGCGCTGCTTGTTGATCGGCCCGACCACCAGGCTGGAGGCATCCTCATCGAAGTTTTTGTCGGTACACATGCCGTACACTTCAGAGGTGGACGGGAAGATGATGCGCTTGTCGTATTTCACGCAGTCGCGGATGATCTTCAGGTTCTCTTCGAAATCCAGCTCGAACACGCGCAGCGGGTTACGGGTGTACTCGATTGGCGTGGCGATGGCGACCAGCGGCAGCACCACGTCGCATTTTTTAATGTGATATTCGATCCACTCGGAGTGAATGCTGATATCCCCTTCCACAAAGTGGAAGCGCGGGTTGTTGAGGAAACGGCTGATGGCGTCAGAGCCGATATCCAAACCGTAAATCTCGTAGTTATCGTCTTTGAGCAGACGTTCGGTCAGGTGGTTCCCGATAAAGCCGTTCACGCCGAGGATCAGCACGCGCGTGCGGCGCTTGATGGCAACCACCGGCGCGCTGGTGATCAGCGCCCCAGCCACCAGCCCCAGAGACTGCGCCAGCTGCGTGCCCTGAACGTACAGGCCGTTGTCGGTCTGCCCGGTGACGATCTCCAGCGCCTGCTCGCCGCAGCTCACAATCAGCGGGGAGACGGAGACGACGGTGCCCGGCTTAGCAGCCGGGATATCGTCACGCACGCGGGATTTCCAGACGATAAATTTGCTTACGCCCGCAAAGCTGTACGCGCCCGGCCACGGGTCGGTCACGGCGCGCACCAGGTTGTGCAGCTGGCGGGCGGGTTTATTCCAGTCCAGGCGACCATCTTCCGGCGCGCGGCGGCCAAAGCAGCTGGCCTTGCTTTCGTCCTGCTCGGTCTCGCTGAAGGTGCCGTTGAGGATGGCTGGCAGCGCGTCACGCAGCAGGCTTTGCGCCGCGGTGCAGAGTTTCTGATGCAGCTCAAGCGCGGTTTCATCCGCGTCGATTGCCACGCGCTGCTGGGCGACGATGGCCCCGGCATCCGCGCGGCGCACCATGCGGTGCAGCGTCACGCCCGTTTCCGTTTCGCCGTTGACCAGCACCCAGTTCAGCGGCGCGCGGCCACGGTAGGCGGGCAGCAGAGAGCCGTGAAGGTTAAACGCCCCTTTTGCGGCCAGGCCTAAGATCTCGTCGCAGATCAGGTTGCGATAGTAGAACGAGAAGATGACATCAGGCGCGAGCGCGCGGATGCGATCCACCCACAGCGGGTGGTTGACGTCGTCCGGGGCATACACCGGAATACCGCGCTCGGCGGCGATACGCGCCACGGAGCCGAAGAAGTGATTCTCTCCCGCCGCGTCCGGATGGGTAAAGATTGCAGCAATGTCATAGCCCGCTTCCAGCAGGGCCAGCGTGCCCGCGCACCCCATATCGTGATAGGCAAATACAACGGCTTTCATGGGTGGTTTTCCTCTTGAGATGCTTTGTGTTCCTGACGGACAACACGTTGAATAAAGTAGCGCGGACGTGCGCGAACATCGTTATAGATACGGCCTATGTATTCACCGAGCAGGCCCATTCCGACGAACTGGGCGCCGATGAACATAAACAGCACGGCAAAAAGCATGAAGACCCCTTCCGCCGCCCACTGCGGGCCAAAGACCAGCCGCAGCACCACCAGCAGGACGGACAGCGTAAAGCCGGCCAGGGCGATGATGCTGCCGAACACGCTCAGCAGGCGCAGCGGCGTGGTGGTCAGGCAGGTGACGAGGTCGTACATCAGGTTGATGAGACGCATAAAGCTGTACTTCGATTCCCCGTGCTCGCGCTCGGCGTGCAGGACCGGAATTTCCGTTGCCTTGCGGGCAAAGGTGTTGGCGAGGATCGGAATAAAGGTGCTGCGCTCATGGCAGTGCAGCATGGCGTCGACTATATGGCGGCGGTAGGCGCGCAGCATGCAGCCGTAATCGCCCATTGCTTTACCGGTGGTGCGCTGAATAAGGCGGTTTATGGTGCGCGAGGCCAGCTTGCGGAACAGGCTGTCCTGGCGGTTCTGACGCACCGTGCCCACCACGTCATAGCCTTCATCGGCTTTCGCCACCAGGCGCGGGATCTCCTCCGGCGGGTTTTGCAGATCCGCGTCCAGGGTGATAATCAGATCGCCCGTAACGTGGCTGAACCCGGCCATAATGGCGGAGTGCTGGCCATAGTTACGGTTGAGCAGCACGGCGACAATATGGCTGCCTTCGGCCTGGGCGGCTTCGGTCAGCATCAGCGCGGAATCATCACTGCTGCCGTCGTCCACCAGCAGAATTTCATAGGCTTTGCCCAGCGTATCGCAGGCTGCCGTGGTGCGGCGGATCAGCTCGGGCAGGCTCTCCTGCTCGTTATAAACAGGGATGACCACAGAAACTTTTTGTACAGGCGGTGCGCTGAACATATCAATGTCCTGCAAGCTGATGGAGCGCGGTAATGACGCGGGTTGTGTCGTCATGAGTCATGTCCGGGAAAAGAGGGAGAGAACAAATACGCGCGCTGTTCCATTCCGAATTCGGAAGCGATACATCAGGAAAACGCTCGCGGTAGTATTTTTGGGTGTGCGCCGCGCGGAAATGAAGGCCGGTGCCGATGCCTTGCTCCTTCAGCGCCGCCATCAGGTTGTCGCGTGAGATCCCGCAGCGCGCTTCATCAACGCGAATAATAAACAGGTGCCAGGCGTGAACGTGCGGCCATGACGGAATGTTCAGCGGCTGGAACGGCGTATCGGCAAGCTCGCGCAGGTAGCGTTGCGCGATTGCCTCGCGGCGTAGGTTGGCCTCTTTCAGCTTACCCAGCTGTACCAGCGCCAGCGCGGCGTTGATATCTGCGAGGTTGTACTTAAAGCCCGGGGAGATCACTTCGGCCTGCGGCGCGCGGCCGTGCGTCTGGCGGTCATAGGCATCCACGCCCAGGCCGTGGAATTTAAGGCTGCGGATCCGCGCGGCAAGCCGGGCGTTATCCGTGACGACTAAACCACCTTCCGCGCAGGTCATGTTTTTGATGGCGTGGAAGGAAAAAATCGCCGTGCCTTTCCAGCCCACGTGACGGTTCTTGTAGTACGTTCCGGCGGCATGGGCCGCGTCTTCAATCACCGTAATACCGTGACGCTCACCGACGGCATGAATGGCGTCGATATCACACGGCGCGCCGGCGTAATGCACGGGAATAATCGCTTTGGTACGCGGGGTAATGGCGGCTTCAACCGCTTCCGGCGTCACCATCAATGTCTCGTTGTCCACATCGATCATGACCGGCGTGGCGCCCAGCAGCACGATCATATTCAGCGTGGAGACCCAGGTTTGGGAGGGGGTAATGACCTCATCGCCCGGACCAATATCCAGCGCCATCAGCGTGACGTGCATGCCCGCCGTCGCCGAGCAGACGGCAATCGCGTGCTGGTTCCCCGTCAGCTGACAAAATGCCGCTTCAAGTTCCTGATTTTTAGGCCCTGTGGTGATCCAGCCGGAGGTTATAACCTCCTGCAACGCCGCTAATTCCTCACTACCCATCGACGGGCGGGAAAAAGGCAAAAAATCACTCATCATTAATTTCCTTGCAATAAGAATGGCACGCGCTTGATATTAACCAATTACTTTTTCGTTTATTTCAACGAACCATAAACTCATATCAAGGTATCGTTCATTTCTTAGGGAAAAATTAAGATGCGTAATTCAGATGTAACAAAATCAATATTAATCCATTTATAAACAATAACTTATGTAATTATGAATTATTTATTTCGTGATCAAACTCAATTTTTACTAAATGTTATTTTAAACCGAACATCAACAAACAAAAAAAATCCCGGTTATTTCTGTAAAAGCAGAAATAACCGGGAACTTTTCTTTTTAGTTAATTGTCGCGCTTATTTTAAGTTATCGGGAAAGTTTTCTGGTAACTCACTGGCCGCGCAGGTAATCACGCTTTCGTTGTTCGCACCGCAGTCGCGTACAAAGGTGATGGTGGCAAATTCGTCAATCACTTCTGTTGGATAGGCCGGCCCCGCATCGCGATAGCTGTTCATCAGCGGAATATGGTCGTTCTGGAAGCAGACGGTTTTTTCCGGGTTGTTCATGACCCAACGCGGGAAGAAGATGGTGCCGTGGAACAGTTTGTCGCCCAAGTTCACAATCAGGCTAACGTCCGTACCGGTTGGCTCGGTCCAGGAGATTTTATAGATGCTCTCCCCTACCCGCACGATGTAAGCCTGCTGATCTTTAACCCAACGGTTCGCCACCAGACCGCTGTGAATACGGTAGTCGAGAGTAGTCTCGTTTTTGACGTAAATTTCGTAATTCCAGCCGTTGTCATAGGTATAAACCAGATGTTTGCCAACGAAGCCGCTTAAGTCGTGTTTGTCGAATGTGTTCATAAGATGTCTCCTTCGTTTTGATGAGACGATCTTAAGCCTTCAAAAAATGAATGAATAACGCTATGTTTTAATCAAATTCATCCAAATTTTAGATAAATCATGCACAAGACGACGCTGGAACAGTGGGCCTTACTGGAAAAAGTGGTGGATGCGGGCAGCTTTGCCAAAGCTGCGGAAGAAACCCACCGCAGTCAGTCCTCGGTGAGCTATAACCTGTCGCTGCTGCAGGAGCGGCTGGGCGTGGCGTTGCTGGCGCCGGAGGGGCGCAGGGCGGTGTTGACCCCGGTCGGTGAACTGCTTCTCGGCCAGGTGAAACCGCTGCTGAAAGCGTTTTCGTATGTCGAGACGCGCGCGGCGACCCTTCGTAACGGGATGCGCACGCGGCTGGACCTGGTGGTGGACTCGATTTTCCCACGCCGCCGCCTGTTCGCCATTCTGCGTCAGTTCCAGCAGCAGTATCCGCAAACTCAGGTCCGCCTCACGGAGGTGCTGGAAAATACCCGCGCCGATGCCATGAACAACGAGGCCGATGTGATGGTTTTAAGCCGCCGCCAGGACATTACCGGGCTCGGCGAATGGCTGATGAACATTGACTTTGTCGCCGTGGCGCATCACCGGCATCCCCTCTTTAGCCTCGACGCGCCGCTGAATGATGAGATGCTACGCCCGTGGCCGCTAATCCAGATTGCGGACAGCCAGAACGCCGCGCGGGCTGCCGGCGAGTCGTGGACGTTCTCGACCATCGACGCTGCCATAGAGGCGGTCGTCTCGCAGGTCGGCTACGGCTGGCTGCCAGAGGAACGCATTCAGCCCCAGCTGGAGCAAGGCGTACTGAAACTCCTCCCGCTGAGCCACGGCGTTCGTCGGGCCACACCGCTGCATCTGATCGTGAAGCGCACCCTCGCCCCGCTGGATGAGCAGGTTGAAACCCTGCTGCGCCTTTTTAGCCAGGAGCCGTCATCATCACCTGCTACGCTTTAAGGTCCGAACGTTAAAACGATAAGGAGCTGATGATGAAAATCGACTTTGCAGGGAAAGTGGCCCTGGTCACCGCCTCAACCGGCGGGATCGGGTTTGCCATTGCCAGAGGCCTGGCAGAAAGCGGCGCGGAAGTGATCGTTAATGGCCGCAGCACCGACTCGGTGAACAAAGGTATTCAGCAGCTGCAGCAGGTTGTGCCTGGCGTGCAGGTGCGTGCAGCCATTGCCGATCTCAGCACCGCGGAAGGGGTTGAATCGCTGCTGAAGGTCGCGAGCGACGTCGATATTCTGGTGAACAACGCCGGGATTTACGGCCCGCAGGATTTCTATGGCACCGACGATGAAACCTGGGAGCGCTACTGGCAGACCAACGTGATGTCCGGCGTGCGCCTCTCCCGCGCCCTGCTGCCGGGCATGGTGAAAAAAGGCTGGGGCCGCGTGGTGTTTATCTCCTCCGAGTCAGCCTGCAATATCCCGGCAGACATGATCCACTACGGGGTGACCAAAACGGCACAGCTTTCGCTGGCGCGCGGGCTGGCGAAGTTCGTGGCGGGAAGCGGCGTGACGGTGAACAGCGTGCTGCCGGGCCCGACGATGTCCGACGGTTTCGCTGAAATGATGAAAGATGAGATCGAGAAAACCGGTAAATCGCTGGAGCAGCTGGCGAAAGAATTTGTCATGACCAACCGCCCCAGCTCGGTTATCCAGCGCGCCGCCACCGTTGAAGAGGTGGCTAATATGGTGATTTATGTCTGTTCGACGCAGGCCTCCGCCACCTCAGGCGCGGCATTGCGCGTCGATGGTGGCGTGGTGGATGACATTATTTAATGTCGTCAGGCGGCGCTGCCCGCGACACGACGGGCGGTAATGTAACGATCCTGCCAGTAGTCATCAGTCAGGGTTGAGACCGTTACGCCCTGGCTGCTGGAGGCATGAATAAACTGGCTGTTACCGATATACACGCCAACGTGTCTGCGGTTCGGGCCCGTCTGGAAGAAGACCAAATCTCCCGCCTTCAGACGGTATTGCGCTACCTGTACACCACGATGGATCTGCTCGCTCGTCGTGCGCGGCAGATAAAGATGCGCCGCATCGCTGAACAGATGCTGCATAAGCGCGGAGCAATCCACTCCGCGGTGTGTGGTGCCGCCCCACTGATAGTGAGTCCCTTTCCATTTCTGGTATTGATCCAGTATCCGGGAGCGGAGTGGGCCTGTCTCCTGGTGAAGCAGGGCCGACTTCACCGGCGATTCCGCAAATGTGCTATCGGCGGAGATCATCGATGCGGGCAGCTGAAAACTCAGTGCGGAAAACGAAGCAAAACTTAACGTGAGGATTGAAATAAGCGATCTGAATGTCATATCTAAACAGGAGCTAAGAGTGAATTTATCCTTACCTGTGGGGGCCAACGTTCCCCCGAAATATCTTTCGATGTGGCGATAATATAGACTGCTCACTTTTTCACCAATCATTATTGAGGCCAAAATTGGACTCACTTTCAGATCGCAAGATTGAGAAAAAAAAAGGTGGTGATGTAAGGACTGTTCAGATAAAGCAGGTAAACTGATCGACAGAATGTGTAATTCAGCTAAGACGTATTTATGACCAATATGATTGCCGACGAGACGGTGGCGAAATCCAGCGTGCTCTCTGTCTTTGACTTTGACGGGACGCTCACGCACCACGACAGCTTTATCCCTTTCCTGCGTTTTGCCTTTGGGAAACGCTACTTTGCGGGTCGTCTGGTGCGCATGGCGCTGCCCACGCTCCACTGCGTGCGCCGCAAGCTGACGCGTGATGAGCTGAAGGAAGTGCTGATTAAAACGTTCCTGACAGGCGTGGACGAACACTGGCTACGCCAGCAGGCGGAAGCCTTTTGCGAAAAATACTGGAACAAGCTGATGCGCCCCGAAGGGGTTCTGGCGGTGGCGGCTGAGGTGAATTCCGGCGCGGAAGTGACGATCTGCTCTGCGTCGCCGGCGCTGGTGCTCCAGCCGTGGGCGGACAGGCTCGGCATTAAGCTGATTGGCACGCAGCTGGAAGTGAAGGACGGCAAGCTGACGGGACGCATTACGGGCAATAACTGCCGCTGCGCCCAGAAAGTGGCGAGGCTGGAGAAGGTGTATGGCGATCTGAACGACTATCATCTGCGAGCCTGGGGCGACACCCGCGGCGACCACGAACTGCTGGCCGCGGCGCAGGATCCTCACTGGCGGCACTTCCATCACCCACGCAAGCGCCGGAATTCACCGATTAAGGGTTAGGTGCGGTCTGTTGCCCTCACCCCAGCCCTCTCCCACAGGGAGAGGGAGAAAAGCGGTGCATCAGGCCTCACGTTTCCCCGGGAACAATACGCTCGCAATAATCCCCAGCGCCAGCACACCTAACACCACAAACAGGCTGGCCGTCGCGCCAATGCTGTAACCGTGGTGCCAGAAGTGATCGGTCGCATTCAGACCCAGCTTGAACGCCACGAAGAACAGCAGCAGCACCACCGCTTTCTCCAGGTGCACCAGATACTGCTTAAGCGCTTCCAGCACAAAGTAGAGGGTACGCAAGCCGAGAATGGCGAACATCATGGCGCTGTAGATAATCAGCGGCTCGCGGCTTACCGCAATAATCGCCGGTACGGAGTCAAACGCGAACATCACGTCAGAGAGTTCCACCACCGCCACGCAGAGCAGCAGCGGCGTTGCGTAGCGCTTCGCCTTCTTCACGCGGCCAACCGTTACGTCCTGGTTTTCCGGCTTTTCAAGCTCCGCATCGACCTCTTTCTGCGTCAGGATAAACGCGTTGCTGCTGATTTTGGGCCAGACGGGATAGAAGCGTTTCACCAGGCGATAGGCAAGGTGACCCGAGTAATCTTCCACTTCGTCACTCTCTTCATTGCGCTTGAGCATCATCACCGCCGTCCAGCCGACGACCAGCGCAAAAATAACCTCCACGTAAGGCCCCAGGCTCAGCAGGCTGGTGCCGATCGCCACGAAAATACCGCGGAAGACAATCGCCCCCAGCACGCCCCAGTAGAGCACACGGTGACGGTACTTATCCGGCACGCCGAACCAGGCAAAGATCGCCATCATCACGAACAGGTTATCGATGGAGAGCACCTCTTCCAGCGCGTAACCGGTGAGGAACAGGCTCGCCATCTCGGCGCCGTGGTGGATGTACAGAAAACCGGCGAAGGCCATCGCCATCGAGAACCAGAAAACGGACCACATGGCCGCACTTTTCAGCGAAACAGGTTTATCGTGACGGTGCATGAAGAGGTCGATAAACATCGCCCCAACGGCCATCACCACAAAGACAACAACGGTTTCAGTCGGGAAACCGAGATGAGCAGAAGCCATGAATCTATCCTTAACCTTCATCTGCGCGCTGGCAGAGGCAACGTTTGCAACAAAAAAAAGAAAACGCCCGTATCACCGGGCAAGAGAATAATAATAACACTTCTTGACGCCAGCCCGGCAATGTAAATGTGATGTTAAAAGTGCCAGGATTTCTCTTACGTCTTCCGGGAAGGCAACGTGTTCTTCCGGAGATTATTCTTTCATTATTATGAAAGTTTTATTATCTGAGCTGACCCTGACATTCGGTAAGTAGTAAATAAGCCGTAAAATTCTCACACTGAATTGCTGATAAAACCCTGATAAAAACAACTTAACTCATTGATTTTAAAGCCACCAAAGACAAATCATGACGTTCTCACTTTATTTTTTTTAAACGCTTGTTAACCTGACCCAGAAAAATATTCAGACTTCTTGTAATGGAAGTTTTTCACATGGACTGGTAAGCGATGATGAATATCCACCTTAATGTTTCATATTAGCGGAATATCCACATCCCGTGACCACAACAACGCTTTCGAGTGACTAACCCGAAATAATACTGTTCTACCTTTTACACACTGAGGAATATTTTAAAAAATGAATAAATCCGTTATTACCATGGGATTTTTATTGGCTGCAATTGCCAGTCCTTCCAGCCATGCAGCGCCAGGTAAAGGCGCAGGGACCATTGAATTCACGGGTATGATTACCGCGAGCACCTGTGATGTCGATATTAACGGTCAGGGGGGGAACCCAACGATCGATATGGGTACCATCTCGTCTTCAGCATTTAAAGAAAAAGGTGACGTTGCGGGTATTCACCGTATCCAGATAGAACTGTCTAACTGCGATACCGCCGTCCTTAAATCAGCCGGAGCACGATTTGGCGGTGCCTATGATGCTAATGATAATAATCTGCTCGCGCTTAAAACCGGTGGCGACGCCGCAACGGGTTTGGGTATTGAATTCCTGAATGAAGATGGAACATCGTTAAAACTGGGCGACAACCCGAATAAATTTGTTCCTATTACCGGTGATGGCACCACGGGGGCAGCCACCCTGCTGTATTCAGCCCGTTATAAATCATCCCTGGATGCTGTGACCGCCGGTAAGGCAGATGCGGTTGCGGATTACACCATTATCTATAAATAAATCATTCAACTCAGTTCCGGGCAATGAATAACAGCCCGGAACGCAAGGACGTTTTATGTTAAGGAAACGCTATCTGACGCTGCTGGCTCTGCTCTTTGGCTCTTGTATGTCACACGCCAGTGTGACCTTATCCAATACGCGGGTGGTATATCATGCGGACAAGAAAGAGAGCAATATTACAGTCAGAAATAATACTGCCAGCCCGTTCCTGGTACAGAGCTGGGTACAGGGCAAAGATTCACAGGGCACCAAAGCCCCGTTTATTGTGACGCCACCGCTTTTTCGCATGGATGCAGGTAAGTCCAACGCGCTCCGTATTATCTATAACGGCGCGCCTTTACCGCAGGATCGCGAGTCGCTTTTCTGGATCAACGTAAAATCGATCCCCTCCTCTTCCAGAGAGGATATTAATAAACTGCAGATAGCGGTAAATACCCGGATCAAATTATTTTATCGTCCGTCAAATTTAATGGATGAACCCACGGATATTAGTAAGAATGTGCAATGGTCTGTTAAAAATAACGAACTCATTGTACGCAACAACTCTTCTTATTACATTTCCTTTGCGGAGGTGAAGATCAATAACAAAGCATGGTCAGAGATTGACATGCTCGCGCCTAAAAGCAGCACAACATTCACGCTCAGGAACATGCTTTTGAAAAACAATGCCACCGTGCAATGGAAATATATCAATGATTATGGCGGCAACAGCCAGTTAATCACACAAAAAATAGAATAACGATTTTAAAACAATAACCTCACAGGGGTATTTTTTCATGACTATATTTTGGGGCATTCGTCCAGCGCTTTGCTTTGCCTGGATTTTACCCAGCGCATTATACGCCAGTGATTACTTCGACCCGGCCTTTCTGGAAACGGGTGGCGCGCCGCGTACCGCCGTCGATCTTTCTCTCTTTGAGAACAAAGAGAGCCAGACACCCGGCGTTTATCGTGTTGACCTGTTTCTTAACAATAAAATGTTCGACACGCGCGATATCACGTTTCGACTCGAAGAGAACGCGCAGCATAAAAATATCCTCGCACCGTGCCTCAGCGAGGAGACGCTCCAGTCGTTTGGTGTTAAAACGGCGGCATTCCCGTTGCTCCGGGACGATACCCAGGGCTGCGCGAATCTGTCGGCGATCCCTCTCGCAAGCAGCGAATTTGACTTCAGCGAGCAGGCGTTAAGGCTCAGCATTCCCCAGGCGGCCCTGGACAGCCACGCTCACGGCTACATCGATCCTGCGCGTCGGGAACAGGGTATTCCGGGCCTGATGCTCAGCTACAACTACAGCGGTGCCACGTGGACCTCGCACAACGGGACGGGAACCGATAGCCAGTACCTCAGCCTGCGTCCGGGACTGAACGTTGGACCCTGGCGTTTACGCAATTTCTCGACCTGGAGTAACAGCCAGGGACAAGCTGGGCGCTGGGAATCGGTTTATACCTATCTGCAGCGTGATATCAGCGCCCTGAATAGCCAGCTGATTGTCGGGGATAACAGTTCTACCGCAGAAGTCTTTGATAGCACCCCGTTTCGCGGCGTTCAGCTTTACTCGGATGAACAGATGCTTCCGGGCAGCCTGCGAGGCTATGCGCCGGTGATCCGCGGTATTGCTCGTACTAATGCCCAGATCACTATTTTTCAGAACGGCTACAGCATTTATCAAAGCTATGTCCCGCCCGGTGAATTTGTCATCAACGATCTTTACCTCGGCAGCAGCGGCGAGCTGAAAGTTGTGGTGAAAGAGGCGGATGGCAGCGAACAAGTCTCTTTAGTGCCTTACGCGTCGTTAGCGGTTATGCAGCGGGAAGGGCAATACAAATATGAAGTCATTAGCGGCAGCTATCGTTCCAGCAGCAGCGATGCTGAGAATGCCCTGTTTTCACAAGGGAGCCTGATTTACGGTCTGCCGTGGGAAACCTCGATATACGGAGGCATGCAGGCTGCCAGTCAATATCAGTCCCTGCTTTTTGGCATGGGTAAAAACATGGGCGATTTTGGCGCACTGTCATTTGATATTACCCAGGCCTGGGCCACCACTAAACAGGCAGAAAAAAACCGGGGACAGTCGCTACGCCTGCGCTATAACAAAAATTTGCTGTCTACCGGCACTAACGTTGCGATTGCGGGCTATCGCTACTCGACGTCCGATTTCTACACGCTCGGTGAAACCCTGAGCAGCTATCACTCGCAACCCTCGCGCCTGGATCGACGCCGTAGCCGTACAGAACTGACGCTAAACCAAAACCTGGGAGAAAACCTCGGCTATCTCTCCGCCATGCTGGTCAGCGAGGACTACCACACGAGCCAAAAACGCACGACCTCCGCCACGCTGGGCTATGGCAACAGCTGGAACGGGATCAGCTATAGCCTGAATTACAACCACTATTTGAACGTGACAAAAGAGGATAACCAGCGTCTCTATAACCAGGACAATCTGTTCAGCCTGAGCGTGAGCGTCCCTTTGGACAAATGGCTCCGCTCCACACGTGCCGGTTACACCTTCTCTGCGGCGGAAAAACGCTCGCCAGGCCACAGTGTTTCCCTGAGCGGCAGCGCCCTTGAGGACAATAACCTGAACTGGAGCGTACAGCAGAATATCAACCCAGGGAGCCAGGCAAACAGCAGCGATGCCTCGCTTAACTATAACGGACGCTATGCGCAGGTTGGCGCCGGGTATGGCTATAGCCGGGACGCGCAGCGGCTGAATTACAGCCTGCGCGGGGGCGTGCTGGTTCATCCTCATGGCGTCACGCTGGCGCAGTCGCTGGGTGAAACGGTCGCTCTGGTTGAAGCGCCGGATGCCGCAGGTGTCAGCGTCCGTAACCACACTGGCGTGCGCACCGACCCCTGGGGCTATGCGGTGGTGCCTTACCTGACACCTTATCAGGAGAGCAATATCCAGCTTCGTCCCGATACATTACCTGACGATGTCGAGCTGGAAAGTAACAGCCATAAAGTCGTTCCCACCCGGGGGGCTATCGTTCGGGCACGTTTCACCACGGCGGTGGGTAAACGCCTGATGATGACGCTGAAAGATGCGCAGGGCAAACCCGTTCCGTTCGGTGCCATTGTTTCTCAGAATACAACCACCAGCATTGTGGGTGATGAAGGCAGCGTATTCCTCACCGGGATGGCAGAAAAAGGGACGTTAGACGTGAGCTGGGGTAAGAAACCCGATCAGCGTTGCCAGGTTCACTATCAGCTTTCTGGCAAGGAACCCACGATTAGCGGAATTGTGCAGTTAACGCAGACCTGCAAATCATCCGTTAATAAATAAAGGAATTAAAAATGAAAAAATTAACGTTACTCGCGTGCCTGGCAGCAGGGGGATTGATGGGCGCGCCAGCTTATGCTGATGTTGTAGGAAGCTGCTGGCCGACATCAACCGTATCTGGCCAGGCGCACAAGTTTGATATTATCGAAAACCTTACTGCTGACGACGTACCCGGCACAACCCAATCCACATGGAATAATAAAGGTAATTTTAATGGTATCTGCCTCTGTCAGGACTCCAGCGTGCCAGAAAGTATCTTATTTCGATTTACCAGTACGAAACTGGGCACAGGAGGCGGCAAACGTAACGCAGACTTTATCTATTATCCTCTGGATGCGGAAAAGGGTATTAATATCGGTATAAATGTCGTTCTTGGTGGCGAGGATGAATTGCGGTATATCCCGGTTGATTTGAGTAATACCGCCGGTGTTGATAATGGACGTCCTGCGACAAATAACTGTGATGATAAAAACGACCATACTCTGTTCGCAACCGGCTCCAGCGGGACTGTCTCTCTGGAATTAACTAAACCGCTTCCTTCAGGCCGCATTGATATTCCTATGCAGGAATTAGTGACCATTTTTGCCAAAAAACAGACGGGGAGTTATGACACCTCCAGACCTTTTGTCACACTTAATTTCCAACTGTCAATTGATATTCCACCACAATGCATGATTAATGACGGGCAAACCATCAAGGTCCCGTTTGGCAGTATTACCGCGAATGAATTTAAGCCCGAGGCCACCGGTAAGCAAAAAAGCGTGGATATTCGTGTGACTTGCAAAAATCCTGAAGATGAAAGCAAGGTGAGTATTAAGTTCCGCGCGTCCGATTTTAATGGCTCTGGTTTTATCAAGACCCATAATGATGAAGGTGAGCGCAATGATTTAGGGATAAAACTTGAACACAACGGGAATAAAATTGATGGCAACAGTTCGGCCGTACCAACGCAGGAGGGGAATGTCACTATTATAGCAACACCTGTCCAACAAGGAGAAAAGTCTCCACAACCGGGAAAATTTGAAGCCACATCCACGCTGGATTTCGAGTTTAAATAAAGAAAAAACTTAATACAGCGTAGAAACCTCTTATTTCCCGGCAACACATAGCACTATACAAATGAGTTGCCGGGTATGAAAAATGGATTTGTATAAGGATATATACTATGAAACTCAAAACGAAAACGCGTGTAGCGCTTTGCGTTGCAGCTTTATCAGGTACTGGTATCACGGCATCACAGGTTATCGCCAGCGATATCGAGCCTTATTCTGTCCCTGTATCTATTAAGGGTGAAAAAGAAAAAGACTATTTCGGTATGACGATGACCACGATCGGTAAGTTTTCCGATAAGGACAATGGTTCGCATATCGCGGGTGAAGATATTGTCATTACGGCCCCCTGGGGGGATGGCGCAAAAGGGATCGCGTACGTCATTTTCGGGACTTCCGGTGGGAAACCCATGCAGCAAGTCAATAACGTAGGTGAATTCGATCCGCAAAACGCGCTTAAAATTATCCACAGCAATAAAGCGAATAAGCCTGGCTCAGTGACGACAAAATGGATGGGCGTCGCGGTACGTAAAATAGGTGATATTAACGGCGATGGATATGATGATTTAGTCATCGCCTCCCACTGGCATGATCAGGTCTATATTATCTGGGGCGGACCGCATCACCGTACCGGCGCGCGTCTTTCTAATCAGATTGACCTCAATGATATCGACAACGGCGACGCTCGCCTGGGTATTCGCATCCGTACGGTGAATTCTTCAGGCAATGCGAATACCGGCGGCTGGTTTGGCGCCGCGGTAGGCCCAATTAAATATAAAAATTCTGCAGTGGCTAACAAGATGGTCGATCTTGCTATCGGCGATATCGAAGGCACGGGCGGACGCGGCGGCGCCGTCATTATCTACGGCGCTCAAAAGCCAGGCGATCAGTGGCAGAACATTGATATTAAGCGCAACAACCTGGGCGACTGGGAGATCCCTGCCGCGACCGGTGCCTATATTCGTCCGCAGATGACCGCCACCAATGGCCCGGATAAACCCCTTAACTACAACCTTGGGCAGCAGATCAGCGATGTCGGGGATATTAACGGCGACGGCTTCAGTGATTACCTGATCGTCGACCCGGAATCGGTCAATGAAGGCCGTAAATCAGAGAACAGCGGCACTGATGGACGCGGCACGGCCTATCTCGTCTACGGCAGCAGCTTCAACCAGGGGAATCTCGACATCGCCTCGCTAAACGCGACGCAGGCAACCCGCATTCACGGTATGGGGGCGGCTTTCCTGGGTGGTCAGTCCGGCGGAGGTGAAGGAAGTAACGATCATAGCGCGTATACGCAGGATAAGCCCAATAACGGCACCATTACGCCATTAGGTAATTTCCTGAATGCTCACGCTAACGCTTTTGCGATTAGCGCCCCTGCCGACATGGGTATTGATAAAAAACGTTCCGGGCTGGTCTGGATTATTAAAGGTAAGGCCGACGGCAGTAAGCTGCCATCGTCTCTGTTCCTCGATGCGGCGCACACCCGGCTGAACTACAACAAAACATTTAGCGTACACGATGGCTATGCTATTTACGCCGACAGGCCTGGCAGCAAGCTGGCAGGGTTCGGGAACAGCATTCTCGGTAATGTGGACTTGAA
Source organism: Enterobacter cloacae complex sp. I3 (assembly GCF_014896175.1). Classification (NCBI taxonomy): domain Bacteria; kingdom Pseudomonadati; phylum Pseudomonadota; class Gammaproteobacteria; order Enterobacterales; family Enterobacteriaceae; genus Enterobacter; species Enterobacter cloacae complex sp. I3. The sequence goes on along the minus strand of NZ_JADBQZ010000010.1, from coordinate 45,479 downwards.
CGGCGACGGTAAAAAAGACCTGGTGATCGGCGATCCGAATGCGGTGAACGGCAGCGGCACGCAGGTGGGTGCCGTGTATGTCATCAACGGCGGTAAAAGCCTGGATGACTACGCTGACGATGAAGAAGGCATGATCAATATTAATACGCTGGTGAGAGAAGGCGTTGCGAAAGTCTACTGGGGTAAAAATCAGTATGAAAAATTCGGCGCGTCCATTGCGGCCGGGAGCTTCAATGGCTTCACTCAGGACAGTCTCGCCATTGGTTCTTACCGTGATAACACCTGGACGGGTAAGGTCACCTTCCGCATTGCGGATTACGCCATACCGGATTAATGCTTACATCATCTGAATGGGCAACACCGCCGGGGAGGAGACTCCCCGGCAATTTATTGCGCATTTTGCAGCGCCTGCGCGCACGCCCAGGCGCTCGACCACGCCCACTGGAAATTATATCCGCCGAGCCAGCCGGTCACGTCCATTACTTCGCCAATAAAGTAGAGCCCCGGTACGTTACGCGCTTCCATCGTGCGTGAAGAAAGCTCATTCGTATCAACGCCGCCCAGCGTCACTTCCGCCGTGCGATACCCCTCGGTACCGTTTGGCTGTACGCGCCAGTTCGTCAGCGTATCCACCAGCGTATCCTGCTCGCGGCTGTTAAGCTGCTTGAGCGACACATCCGGGATCTGCCCCAGCCCCTGCAAACACTCCACCAGACGCTTCGGCAGCTGCATCGCCAGGGTATTTTTCAGGCTCTGATTCGGGTGTGCGGTACGCTGTTCGTTGAGGAACGCGTTCAGATCGCTGTCCGGTACCAGATTCACCGAGACAAATTCCCCCGGCTGCCAGTAGCTGGAAATTTGCAGGACCGCCGGGCCGGAGAGACCGCGGTGGGTAAAGAGCAGGTTTTCGCGGAACACCGTCCCGTCTTCGGCAGTAATAACGGAGGGCACAGAGACGCCGGACAGCGTCTGAAGCTGCTCCAGCAGCGGCTTATGCAGCGTGAACGGCACCAGCCCGGCGCGGGTGGGCAGCACCTTCAGGCCAAACTGCTCGGCAATCTTGTAGCCGAACGGTGACGCGCCCAGCCCCGGCATCGACAGACCGCCGCTGGCGATCACCAGGTTATCGGCGCTGACGGTGTCACCGTTCAGCTGCAGCGTGTACCCCTGCTCGTCGTGGGCCACCTCCAACACCTCGGTGCGCAGGCGCATGACCACGCCGCCCTTCTCGCACTCGGCCACCAGCATATCAACAATCTGCTGCGCGGAGTCGTCGCAGAACAGCTGCCCCAGAGTTTTTTCATGCCACGCGATGCCATGCTTACCCACCAGGTCGATAAAGTCCCACTGGGTGTAACGCGCCAGCGCTGATTTGCAAAAATGGCGGTTCTGGCTCAAATAGGCCGCGGGTTCGACATAAAGATTGGTGAAGTTGCAGCGCCCGCCGCCTGACATCAGGATCTTGCGGCCAGGCTTTTTCCCGTTGTCCAGTAACAGCACGCGACGACCCGCCTGTCCGGCCATCGCCGCACAAAACATACCCGCCGCACCGGCGCCAATAACCACGGCATCAAACCTTTCCACGTCAAAACCCTCTTCGTTAACTGCCGCGGATTGTAAAGTTTCCTCTGTGGTCACACCAGCGTAAAAAGATATTACAAAGCCATTCCATTGAAATTTAACGATTATCCTTTCAGGCACTTTTCCCAAATCAGGTGGTATGTCAAAAAAAGTCTATATTTCACTTTGCCCGTTGCGCATTTGTCCTGGATAATGCGCCGCGTTCATGTCCTCAAAATGGCGTAACGTCCTATGCTACATTTGTTTGCCGGCCTGGATTTACATACCGGGCTTTTACTATTGCTTGCTCTGGTTTTTGTACTGTTTTACGAAGCGATCAACGGCTTCCACGACACTGCAAACGCAGTAGCAACGGTTATCTACACTCGCGCAATGCGATCGCAGCTTGCGGTTGTTATGGCGGCGGTATTTAACTTTTTTGGTGTCCTCCTGGGCGGACTGAGCGTTGCGTATGCGATCGTGCATATGCTGCCAACGGATCTGCTGCTTAACGTGAGTTCCGGTCATGGCCTCGCCATGGTGTTCTCAATGCTGCTTGCTGCCATTATCTGGAACCTCGGTACCTGGTATTTTGGCCTGCCTGCATCCAGCTCTCACACCCTCATCGGCGCGATTATCGGTATCGGGTTAACCAACGCCCTGATGACCGGGACATCGGTTGTTGATGCGCTGAATCTGCCTAAAGTACTGGGCATTTTCGCTTCTCTCATCGTCTCCCCTATCGTGGGTCTGGTGGTTGCGGGTGGATTGATTTTTATCCTGCGTCGCTACTGGAGCAACACGAAGAAACGTGCGCGTATCCACCTGACGCCAGCAGAGCGTGAGAAGAAAGACGGCAAGAAAAAGCCGCCATTCTGGACGCGTATCGCCCTGATCATTTCCGCTATCGGCGTGGCCTTCTCTCACGGCGCGAACGACGGGCAGAAAGGCATTGGTCTGGTGATGCTGGTTCTGATCGGTGTCGCACCGGCGGGCTTCGTGGTGAATATGAACGCCTCGGGTTACGAAATCACCCGTACCCGTGATGCGGTCAACAACGTTGAAACCTATTTCCAGCAGCACCCTGAGCTGCTGAAAAAAGCGACCGGCGTTGACCAGCTGATCCCTTCTCCGGAAGCCGGTGCCACCACCGCGCCTGGCGAATTCCACTGCCATCCGGCTAACGCGATTAACGCGCTGGAACGTGCCAAAGGTATGCTGGGCAACATCGAAAGCTACGATAAACTGGCCGTTGAACAGCGTGGTCAGCTGCGTCGTATCATGCTCTGTATCTCCGACGTGACCGATAAAGTCGCGAAGCTGCCAGAGGTGAATGGTGACGACAAGCGTCTGCTGAAGAAACTGAAAAGCGATATGCTCAATACCATTGAGTACGCGCCAATCTGGATCATCATGGCCGTCGCGCTGGCGCTGGGTATCGGTACGATGATTGGCTGGCGTCGTGTGGCGACCACCATCGGCGAGAAGATCGGTAAGAAAGGCATGACCTATGCGCAGGGTATGTCCGCGCAGATGACGGCGGCAGTGTCTATCGGTCTGGCGAGCTACACCGGTATGCCGGTATCCACCACCCACGTACTCTCCTCGTCCGTGGCAGGTACCATGATTGTTGACGGCGGCGGTCTGCAGCGCAAAACCGTGACCAACATTCTGATGGCCTGGGTGTTTACGCTTCCGGCTTCTATCCTGCTGTCAGGCGGGTTGTACTGGATTTCGCTGAAGCTGATTTGATTGGCTGAAGGCGACAAAAAGCGGGTCAGGAAACTGACCCGCTTTTTTTATGCTCAGTGCCAAATCATCAACGCAATCATACTGACCACGACCAGCCCACACAGGGCACTGGTTAAAATGAACTGACGGCGCAGACGCTCGCAGCGACGGATAAACTCTTCATCGTGATGATCGCGGTAGCGCTGGTAGTAGATATACCCCACCAGACGCATCTGCTTGCTGGGCTGTCCATGCGAGGTGAAGAACCCTCCACCGTCCACATACTGATACAGCAACGGATCGCAACCACGAAGTACCACTAACAGCGCACGTAACGATGAGAAGTAGCGCGCCATATTCACTATGCAAACTACGCATAACGCCCAAAACAATGCGACGGTGCTAATCATACATCCTCCCCGGCGTCCGCCCACGAAGCAAGGCTCCTGAGCTACCGCACCCCAATGCCCTGACAGACAGTTCAGTGAAAGAATGACTAAAAGTCGATCCGGTTCGCGTTTTAATATCCGAACGGCTCATTAAATAGTGTAGGAGATCCGTTAATTTTTTTGCCACAAGGTTAATCGTTATCAACACCAAAGCTTGAAAAATATGTTTAACTGGGCCGTAATGAAAGCATCAGACGACGGCTTTCCCATTTAGTCATCGATAACTTAAGGAAGGAGTAACACTATGGCTTACAAACACATTCTTATCGCGGTAGATCTCTCCCCGGAGAGCAAAGTGCTGGTTGATAAAGCGGTATCTATGGCACGTCCCTACAACGCGAAAGTCTCCCTGATTCACGTTGATGTGAATTACTCCGACCTCTACACCGGTCTGATCGACGTCAATCTGGGCGATATGCAGAAACGCATCTCTGAAGAAACGCATCACGCGCTGAGCGAGCTCTCCACCAACGCGGGCTATCCGATCACCGAAACCCTGAGCGGCAGTGGCGACCTGGGTCAGGTGCTGGTTGATGCGATTAAGAAATACGATATGGATCTGGTGGTATGCGGTCACCATCAGGACTTCTGGAGCAAGCTGATGTCTTCAGCACGCCAGCTGATTAACACCGTTCACGTGGACATGCTGATTGTTCCGCTGCGCGACGAAGAAGACGAGTAAGTGCAAAAAAAGCGGCACTGAAAGTAGGCCGGGTAAGGCGAAGCCGCCACCCGGCTTTTTTTATTCTGGCGTACCCGAATAAATATCAAACCGATGTCCTTTCGTGGTCACCGCGTTAGTAGTCGCAACGTCCGCCAGCGGCGGCGCGTAGTCCGGGCGCTTCACCACTACCCGCTTCGTCGCGAGCTGACGAGCCGGCTCCAGCAGGCCATCTGCGTCTAAATCCGGCCCCACCAGCGACTGAAATACCCGCATCTCTTTCTTCACCAGCGCGCTTTTCTGCTTATGCGGGAACATCGGGTCGAGGTAGACCACCTGCGGACGCGGGGTGATGTCCGTCAGCGCCGTCAGGCTTGACGCGTGGATAAGCTGCAAACGCTCCTGCAGCCACGGGCCGATTTCCGGGTCCGCATAGCCTCGCGTCAGCCCGTCGTCGAGCAGCGCGGCGACAACCGGATTACGCTCCAACATTCGCACATGACAGCCCACCGACGCCAGCACAAACGCATCGCGTCCCAGCCCCGCCGTGGCGTCCACCACGTCCGGGAGATAGCTCCCCTTAATGCCGACCGCTTTGGCCACCGCTTCGCCGCGACCGCCGCCGAACTTACGCCGGTGCGCCATCGCGCCGCCGACAAAATCGACAAAAATCCCTCCGAGCTTCGGTTCATCGCGCTTGCGTAATTCGAGATGTGCTGTCGTCATTACCAGCGCCATCAGGTTTTCTTCATCGTGCTCCAGCCCCCAGCGGGCGGCCAGAACAGATAAGGCGCCGTCTCCGGCGCCCGTTTCATCCACTAAGCAGATCTTCACGTAACAATCAGCCTTTGATCCCGTAATGCTCAAGCATCGCATCCAGCTGCGGCTCGCGGCCACGGAAGCGTTTGAACAGCACCATTGGCTCTTCAGAACCGCCGCGGGTCAGGATGTTGTCAAGGAACGACTGGCCGGTTTCGCGGTTGAAGATCCCCTCTTCCTCGAAGCGAGAGAAGGCATCCGCCGCCAGCACGTCGGCCCACAGGTAGCTGTAATAGCCCGCCGCGTAGCCGCCCGCGAAAATGTGGCTGAACGCGTGCGGGAATCGGCCCCAGGTTGGCCCTGGAATAACGGCAACCTGCTTTTTAATCTCGGCCAGCGTTTCGAGGATTTTCGCCCCCTGCTCCGGGCTGAACTCGGCGTGCAGGCGGAAATCGAACAGGCCGAACTCCAGTTGACGCAGAATGAACATCGCCGCCTGGTAGTTTTTCGCCGCCAGCATTTTATCCAGCAGCTCTTTCGGCAGCGGTTCGCCGGTCTCATAGTGGCCGGAAATAAACGCCAGCGCGTCCGGCTCCCAGCACCAGTTTTCCATAAACTGGCTTGGCAGCTCGACCGCATCCCATGGCACCCCGCTGATACCGGCAACGCCGGCGGTTTCGATGCGGGTCAGCATGTGGTGCAGGCCGTGACCGAACTCGTGGAACAGGGTGATCACTTCGTCGTGGGTGAACAGCGCAGGCTTGCCGCTTACCGGACGGTTGAAGTTACAGGTCAGATAGGCGACCGGTTTTTGCAGGGAACCGTCTGCTTTACGCATCTGGCCCACGCAGTCGTCCATCCACGCCCCGCCGCGCTTGTTCTCACGCGCGTAGAGATCGAGGTAGAAGCTGCCGCGCAGTTCGTTTTTCTCGTCATACAGTTCGAAGAAGCGCACGTCCGGATGCCAGACGTCAATATCAGTACGCTCTTTAGCGGTAATGCCGTAAATGCGTTTCACCACTTCAAACAGGCCGTTGACGGCTTTGTTTTCCGGGAAGTACGGGCGCAGCTGCTCGTCGCTGATGCTGTAGAGGTGCTGCTTCTGTTTTTCGCTGTAGTACGCGATATCCCACGGCTGCAGCTCGTCCACGCCAAACTCCGCTTTCGCGAAGGCGCGCAGCTGGGCCAGCTCTTTTTCACCCTGCGGACGGGCGCGTTTCGCCAGATCGGTCAGGAAGTCGAGCACCTGCTGCGGGTTTTCGGCCATTTTGGTAGCGAGGGATTTATCCGCGTAGCTGTCGAAGCCCAGCAGCTGGGCCAGCTCGTGACGCAGGGCGAGGATTTCTGCCATCACCGGACTGTTGTCCCATTTACCCGCGTTTGGCCCCTGATCGGAGGCACGGGTACTGTAGGCGCGGTACATCTCTTCACGCAAGGCCTGGTTGTCGCAGTAGGTCATCACCGGCAGATAGCTCGGGATATCCAGCGTTAACAGGAAGCCTTCCTGCTCTTTCGCTTCGGCCTGGGCTTTAGCCGCCGCCAGGGCGCTTTCCGGCATACCCGCCAGCTCTGCTTCGTCGGTAATCAGCTTCGTCCAGCCCATGGTGGCGTCAAGGACGTTGTTGCTGTACTGGTTACCCAGTTCGGACAGGCGCGCAGCGATTTCACCGTAGCGAACCTGCTTCTCTTTTGGCAGACCGATACCGGACAGTTCGAAATCACGCAGGGCGTTATCAACCGATTTTTTCTGCGCCGTATTCAGTTCGGCATAATGGTCGCCGTCGCGCAGGTCGCGGTAGGCTTTGTACAGCCCTTCGTGCTGGCCGACCCAGGTGCTGTACTCAGAGAGCAGCGGCAGGGTTTGCTCGTAAGCTTCACGCAGTTCCGGGCTGTTTTTCACCGAGTTCAGGTGGCTTACCGGAGAGAAGATACGCCCCAGCACGTCGTCCACTTCGGCCAGCGGCTGACACAGATTCTCCCAGGTGTACGGCGCGCCCTGCGCAACCACGCTTTCTACCGCCGCGCGGCAGTTGTCCAGCGACTGGGTAACGGCTGGAACCACATGCTCAGGGAGGATTTTAGAAAACGGTGGCAACGAAAAAGGCGTCAGTAATGGATTGGTCATAAACGCTGTCCTGTTGAAATAGGTGAATGAAGCGCGCATCCGGCGCTGTGCATATTGTTTTCAGTAATGGGGTTAAGTGTAGAGGATTTCAATAGCTGCGCTTACCGGGCCTGCGGGTAATCTGTGCCGTTCTGCTGTAAACTGTGGCAAATCGTCAATTCAGCGGAATACCATTACCCATGCTCAGTTATCGCCACAGCTTCCACGCTGGCAACCATGCCGACGTCCTCAAACACACCGTTCAGAGCCTGATCATTGAATCGCTTAAAGAGAAAGAGAAGCCGTTTCTCTATCTGGACACCCATGCGGGCGCGGGCCGTTATCAGCTGAGCGGCGAGCATGCCGAGCGTACCGGCGAATATCTGGAAGGGATCGCCCGCATCTGGCAGCAGGACGACCTGCCTGCCGAGCTGGAGCCGTACATTGGCGTGGTGAATCACTTCAACCGCAACGGCCAGCTGCGCTACTACCCTGGCTCACCGCTGATTGCCCGCCAGCTGCTGCGCGAGCAGGACAGCCTCCAGCTGACCGAACTGCACCCGAGCGACTTTCCGCTGCTGCGTTCGGAGTTTCAGAAAGATAACCGCGCCCGCGTCGACAAAGCCGACGGCTACCAGCAACTGAAAGCCAAGCTGCCGCCGGTTTCCCGTCGCGGCCTGGTGCTGATCGACCCACCGTACGAAATCAAAACCGACTATCAGGCGGTGGTGACCGGCATTCACGAAGGCTACAAACGTTTTGCGACCGGAACCTATGCCCTGTGGTACCCGGTGGTGCTGCGCGCTCAGATCAAGCGCATGATCAAAGACCTTGAGGCGACCGGCATTCGTAAAATCCTGCAGATTGAGCTGGCGGTACGCCCGGACAGCGACCAGCGCGGCATGACCGCTTCCGGCATGATCGTCATTAACCCGCCGTGGAAGCTCGAAGCGCAGATGAACAACGTGCTGCCGTGGCTGCACAAAACGCTGGTGCCAGCCGGAACGGGCCACGCCACCGTCAGCTGGATCGTGCCGGAGTAATTGCAGCCATCGGTGGAAACTATTGATTTCAGGTATACAATCGCGGCAATTCACGATTAAGGACAAAAGCTATGACTAAGCATTATGACTACATCGCAATCGGCGGCGGCAGCGGCGGCATCGCCTCCATCAACCGCGCGGCCATGTACGGCCAGAAATGTGCACTGATTGAAGCCAAAGCGCTGGGCGGCACCTGCGTGAACGTGGGTTGTGTACCGAAAAAGGTGATGTGGCACGCGGCGCAAATCCGTGAAGCGATCCATATGTACGGTCCGGACTACGGCTTTGACACCACCATCAACAATTTCGACTGGGACAAGCTGATCGCAAGCCGTACCGCCTACATCGACCGCATTCACACCTCGTACGACAACGTGCTGGGCAAAAATAACGTCGACGTGATTCACGGCTTCGCCCGCTTTGTGGACGCGAAAACGATCGAAGTGAACGGCGAGACGATCACCGCCGATCATATCCTGATCGCCACCGGCGGCCGTCCGAGCCACCCGAATATTCCGGGCGCGGAATACGGTATCGACTCCGACGGCTTCTTCGAGCTGCCTGCCTTGCCTGAGCGCGTTGCCGTGGTGGGCGCGGGCTACATCGCGGTTGAGCTGGCTGGCGTGATTAACGGCCTGGGTGCAGAAGCGCACCTGTTCGTGCGTAAACACGCACCGCTGCGCAGCTTTGACCCGCTGATCGTCGATACGCTGGTTGAAGTGATGAACACCGAAGGCCCAACCCTGCACACCAACGCCGTGCCAAAAGCGGTCGTTAAAAACACGGACGGCAGCCTGACCCTTGAGCTGGAAGATGGCCGCAGCCAGACCGTTGATTGCCTGATCTGGGCGATTGGCCGTGAACCGGCGAACGACAGCTTTAACCTGGCGGTGACCGGCGTGAAAACCGACGAAAAAGGCTACATCGTCGTCGATAAGTTCCAGAATACCAGCGTACCGGGCATTTACGCCGTCGGTGATAACACCGGTGCGGTTGAGCTGACGCCGGTGGCCGTTGCGGCAGGCCGTCGTCTCTCCGAGCGTCTGTTCAACAACAAGCCGGACGAGCATCTGGACTACAGCAACATCCCGACCGTGGTCTTTAGTCACCCGCCAATCGGCACCGTCGGCTTAACCGAGCCGCAGGCCCGTGAGCAGTACGGCGACGACCAGGTGAAAGTGTATAAATCCGCATTCACCGCGATGTATACCGCCGTCACCTCTCACCGTCAGCCGTGCCGCATGAAGCTGGTCTGCGTGGGCCCGGAAGAGAAGATTGTCGGTATCCACGGCATCGGCTTCGGCATGGATGAGATCCTGCAGGGCTTTGCGGTGGCGCTGAAGATGGGTGCGACCAAGAAAGACTTCGACAACACCGTGGCGATCCACCCGACGGCGGCGGAAGAGTTTGTCACCATGCGATAATGCAGAAGCCCCTCTCCGGAGGGGCTTTTTTTATTCACATACATAAATCGTTGCAAAACGAATGCTCCGAAAAGAGTGATCTACCGCACATATCCCTCCACATCTACCGAAGCGAATGTCTACGCTTATAGGACGCCCGGAGAAACCTGTCTTCAGAACACATAACCGGAGGTCCCTATCACCATGTTCAACCAGAAACTACAGGCTACCGAGAACATCGAATTCGAGATTGCAGAAGAGCTGCGCTACGAGACCGATCCCTGCGAGTTAAAACTGGATGAGATGATTGAGGCGGAGCCGGAACCCGAAATGATCGAGGGGCTACCCGCCTCAGATGCCCTGACGCCCGCCGATCGCTACCTTGAACTGTTCGAACACGTCCAGTCGACGCGGCTGTTTGCGGACAGCAAAACCTTCCCCGACTGCGCGCCGAAGATGGATCCGCTGGATATTCTGATCCGCTACCGTAAGGTCAGACGGCACCGGGATTTCGACCTGCGCCAGTTCGTTGAGAACCACTTCTGGCTGCCTGAAACCTACAGCACGGAATATGTCTCCGACCCCGGACTGTCGCTGAAAGAGCACATTGATAGCCTGTGGCCCGTCCTGACGCGCGAACCGCAGGACCATATTCCCTGGTCGTCCCTGCTGGCGCTGCCGCAGGCCTATATCGTGCCCGGCGGGCGATTCAGCGAGACCTACTACTGGGATTCGTACTTCTCCATGCTGGGGCTGGCGGAAAGTGGCCGTAACGATCTGCTGAAGTGCATGGCGGATAACTTTGCGTGGCTGATCGAACGCTACGGCCATATCCCTAACGGCAACCGCACCTATTATCTCAGCCGCTCGCAGCCGCCGGTCTTTGCCCTGATGGTGGAGCTGTTTGAAGAGGACGGCGTGCGCGGCGCGAAGCGTTACCTCGACCATCTCAAAATGGAGCATGCCTTCTGGATGGACGGCGCGGAGTCGCTCCTGCTTAATCAGGCCTACCGCAGCGCGGTGCGCATGCCGGACGGTTCATTGCTGAACCGCTACTGGGACGACCGTGACACCCCGCGCGACGAATCGTGGATTGAGGACGTGGAAACCGCCCGCCACTCGGGCCGTCCGCCGAATGAGGTCTATCGCGATCTGCGTGCGGGTGCAGCGTCTGGCTGGGATTACTCCTCCCGCTGGCTTCGCGATCCGGCACGGCTCGCCAGCATTCGCACGACGCAGTTTATCCCCATCGATTTGAACGCCTTCCTGTTTAAGCTGGAGAGCGCGATTGCCAATATCTCGGCGTCGAAAGGGGATAAAGAGACGGCCGAGCTGTTCCGCCAGAAGGCCACCGATCGCCGCGCGGCGGTGAACCGCTATCTGTGGGACGAGGAGAGTGGCTGTTACCGCGATTACGACTGGCGACGCGAGCAGATGGCGCTGTTTTCTGCCGCCAGCATTGTGCCGCTGTATGTTGGAATGGCGACGCACGAGCAGGCAGAACGTTTATCTGACGCGGTAAAAGCGCGTCTGCTGACGCCGGGTGGGATTCTGGCAACCGAATACGAAACCGGCGAGCAGTGGGATAAACCCAACGGCTGGGCGCCGCTGCAGTGGATGGCGATCCAGGGGTTCAAGCAGTACGGCAACGACTCGCTGGGGGATGAAATCGCCTGGAGCTGGCTGCATACGGTGAACCACTTCTACAAGACGCACCACAAGCTGATTGAGAAGTACCACATCGCCAGCAGTACGCCGCGCGAAGGGGGCGGCGGGGAGTATCCGCTACAGGATGGCTTCGGCTGGACGAACGGCGTGGTGCGACGGTTGATTGGGTTGTATGGGGAGCCTTGAGAAGGGTGCGATCTGGCCCCTCTCCCCTCTGGGGAGAGGGTGAAAACTTTAACGAATCACCTCATAAATGGCGGTCTGAATAGACTGCCATTTTTTCGTGGTGGCATCCGGCTGTGACTGCGCGCGTCGCGTTGCCATCTCAAGATCGTGCTTCTGGCGCTTCACCACGGCCGGCACGGTACAGAAGGCTTTCAGATACTCTTTACGTATTGACGTCAGGGACTCGCCGTTTGACATGGCGTGGCTGAGCGTATTGATAAAACGACGACACGGCTTCTCTTCTGCCATGTTCTGCCGATAGCGCAGCATAAGCTCCAGAACGTCGTCATAGCCTGCCGACATCGCCTCTTCGGTCCATGACAGCTTCCAGTCCATCCCACCCTGCAAAAAGAGCAGCGCCACGCGGGTATCGTTGCGGTTAATCGCCGAACGGAAATTACTCTCGTCCCAGGTCACTCCCATGCGCGTCAGCGTCTCGCGCGAAGAAGGGGTTTCGCGCATCTCCTGCGGCGGAGCCGCCGCTTGCGCCGTATTTTCGGCCGCAGGCTGCGGTTTGCTGCTGGTCACCAGCCAGAAGCCGCCTACCACGATGGCAATCACCATCACGCCGACCGCTCCCCATAGCGCACCGGAGATAAGCTGCTCACGCTGTTCGGGCGTGCGCGGGGCGCGCTGGGTCGGCTTTTCAATCGTGTCGCGGACTTCAAACAGATCCCCACCGGTAACCCGATCCATTTTTTGCGCCTTTTCCCAGAACGCGTGCAGCTCGCTGGCATCCACCGCCATGAATCCGGCCGGGTTGACGCGCGTTCTCCCCTCTTCAAACGCGCGTTGAACCGGACGGGAGATCTGCATGTAGTAGTTATCCAGCAGCTGAATTTGCGCCGAACTTAACGTTTTCTGCACCGTAATGCTGTTGCGGATTTGCCGGATGTCGTCGAGGAAGGTTTGCAGCGTTTTGCGCGGCTCCACCAGGAGCGTCAGCATGGACGGGTCGTTAAACAGCGAGGCGTAATAGCGGCTGAACTCTTTTTTATCCACCAGCATTTGCGCCAGTTCACTGAACATCATGCCGCTCAGGACGTCGTTGATTTCGCCATGCTTCAGCCAGCGCCGTACGCGGTCAGCGTTAAATAAGGTTTTAAGATGATTATTGAGCCGCACCTGATCGGGCCAGGCCTGCTGAATGAGGCCTTTAATCATTAACTCAATTGCGCGTACCTGCTTGTGCGCCTGCTGTTGCTGGAGTTCGCTTCCCGGGGCCAGCTCGGTGCTGTAGGTCAGAAGCGGCTGCTGCAGACGAAGATGTTCCAGCGTAGTCACAAACCGCATCGCCGCAATAAGCTGGTTTTCACTGACATCCTGCCCGCTTTCGTACTGCGGGACGCGCTGCTGCAGCAGGCGCAGCTGCAGCGTAAATTCCGACATCTCGGCATCATTCAGGTTAAGCTTCTTCGCAACCGTAGCCCATCCCCCGAGCCCTAAACGCGCGCTGTCCAGCTGTTCCAGAAACCAGCGTGGATCTTTCCCCTCAGAAACATGTACATTCAGAAGAAGCAAGATTTCCACCGACGCCTGGCGAATGACCGCCAGACAGTGTTCAAACTGTTCGCGGATATGATGTGATGTGCTGAGAGTCATTGTTTTCCTTAAGCGACAGCGAAGACATCCGGAATGGGCACTAACGGCCGTTTTTCTTTTTATTTATACGCGCTTAACCATACCTGACTTTCTGTTGAAATAAAGTGACAACCCTAAAATCATTTAAAATGCTTCAGGAGAATCTTAATGCCAGTTTTAATGACCTCACGCCTGAACTGCTCGCCCCTGCAGGAGCAAGACTGGCCCTTTTTTCTGGCGTTGCAGCAACACCCCGAAGTCATGCGCTTTGTGGCGGAGAACCGCCCCGTCGCAGCGATCCGGGAGGCGTTTGATTCGCGCCTGACGCCCTGGACGCCAGGCAGCGCGCACTGGCTGTGCCTCGTCGTACGTGATGCCCTCTCACAGGCCCCGCTGGGCGTTACCGGGTATATTCATCGGGAAGAAGATTGCGCCGAAGTGGGCTTTCTTTTTGCCCCCGAGGCGCAGGGCAAAGGTTACGGCTTCGAATCCCTGCAGGCGCTTTGCGATCACGCCTTTCATCAGGGCGGTATTCGTCGGCTCACCGCCACCGTCACCGCGGGAAACGTCGCCTCCAGGCGCCTGCTGGAAAAAGCTCGCTTCCAGCTGGAAGGCGAGCTACGTGAAAGCTATTACCTTTCCGGTCGCTGGCAAAATGACTGGTTATTTGGGTTATTACGGCAGGAATACCTGAACAATAATTCCTGATCAACAGCCATTTGGCGGATATTGCTCGTACCGCGATTCCTCTACAGTATCGCCATTAAGAGGAAACGAATATGAACGGTCATGCGCTAAATATATCTTCTGCCGCCATAGAATTAATAAAGAAACATCAAGGGCTTTCACTGGAGAAATATCGTGATGAAAAGGGTGTATGGGTTATCGGCTATGGGCATGTGATCCGCGAACGGGAAAATTTTCACGGCCTTATCACGCCTCTTCAGGCGGAATATTTACTCCATGAAGATATTCAGCTGTGTGAAACGCTGCTGCGGGAAAAGTGTATACATCCATTAACCCAGCAGCAGCATGACGCGCTGGTACTGATGATACTGAGTTTCGGCGTGACGTCTTCACTCCCGAAAGCGCTGCTTCAGGCCGTCGCCCGGGTGTAGTACATGGCTGCCTGGGTTCGGTTTTTTACCTCCAGCCGGCGAAAAAGCGCTTCCAGATGCGCTTTTACCGTGGCCGCACTGATGTTGAGATTGCGACCAATTTCTTTGTTTGATTCGCCCGCCGCCAGCAGCTTCAGCACCTCACGCTGACGCTCGCTTAAGGAAAGTAACGCCTGCGTTGACGATTGCTGGCTGACCCACTCAGCGGGAAAGCAGACCATCCCTCTGGACACGGAATCCAGCACGGCGGCAAACCGCTCAGGGTTAGCGTTACGGGGGATAATAGCCATCACGTTTCGCTGCATGAGTTGTTCAACCCATCGGGTCTCTTTTTTTGCCAGAACCATCATCACCCGTACCGACGGGAAGCGATGCATGATTTCATCCAGGAAAGAACTCCCCTCATCCTGAATTAAATTGCCGTCAATCATGACGATAGCAGACGGTGACGCGGATATTTGCGTCCATAAATCGTCTGCCTGACAAGCCCCCGTTATATTTATTTCAGGAATTAATTTCTGCAAACCGTGTATCGCTCCATGAATAAATATCGACTGCCTGTCAAACATGATTACTCGCATCGTATTTCTCCCTCTGAGAATAGCGAAGGGGGATTCTACATAGGCGCTATTTAAGAAAAAACTCAATGAATGGAGAGGTTACAAATCCGCCAGTGGTTTTTATATTTACCCGCATTTTGACACATCCATATTAAGGATTTCCTTAAGGGGTTCCCTCCCCTTAACATCAGACATCACAGGAACATACCGCCTGACACTTCAATACGTTGCGCGTTCATCCAGCCAAGCTTATCGCTAAGCAGCGCCGCAATGGCATTCCCGATATCGTCCGGCAAACCTACCCGCCCCAGCGCCGTCTGCGACGCCAGCATCTGGTTAAGCTGCGCGTTGTCGCGCACGCGCCCACCGCCAAAGTCGGTTTCGATCGCGCCTGGTGCGATAATATTGACGGAGATACCGCGCGCTCCAAGCTCCTTCGCCTGATAGCGGGTGAGCACTTCCATCGCCCCTTTCATGGCCGCGTAGGTTCCTGAGCCTGGCTGGGTGAAGCGGGCCAGTCCGCTGGAGACATTGAGGATCCTCCCCCCGTCGTTAAGCAGAGGCAGCAGGCGCTGCGTCAGGAAGAAAGGCCCTTTGAAGTGAATGTTCAGCGCCTCATCAAACTGGGCTTCCGTCGTTTCGGTATAGGGTGCGTATAAACCCGTTCCGGCATTGTTCAATAAATAATCAAATGTTTTGCGCTGCCAGACGCTCTTCAGGATCTCCTGAAGCTGTTGAGCAAAATTTTCGAAACTGGCGATATCCCCAACATTGAGCTTTAATGCTGCCGCCTTGACGCCTTTTTCCTGAATTTCGCGCACAACTTCCAGCGCTTCCTGCTGGCTACGATTGTAGGTCAGGATAATTCCCGTGCCGTCAGCAGCCAGCTTTAACGCAGCGTTTTTACCTAAGCCGCGGCTACCACCCGTCACTAATGCGATACGTTCAGTCATCATAAACCTCGTTTTGGCTGTTATGGAGATTGAGAAAGAGCTTATTAGGTGATAGAAGATCAATAAAGATGGGTAATAACGCTTCACTGTTTCAGTGCAAACAACAATGAGCTTCATCTATGGATAAAATTCACGCAATGCAATTGTTTGTTCGCGTCGCGGAACTGGAGAGTTTTTCCCGCGCGGCAGAGACATTAACGCTGCCGAAAGGCAGCGTTTCCCGACAAATTCAGGCACTGGAAAACCGGCTTGGCACCCAGCTACTGCACCGTACCACGCGCCGCGTCAGCCTGACGCAGGACGGCATGGTCTATTACGAACGGGCAAAAGATCTGCTGGCGAACCTGGATGAGCTGGACGGTATGTTTCAGCATGATCCCTCCAGCATCAGCGGGAGGCTGCGCGTGGATATGCCCGTTGGCGTTGCTCGAAATGTCGTCATCCCCAAACTGCCTGCGTTTTTACAGCAGTATCCGGGTATCGAACTGGAGCTCAGCAGCAGCGATCGTCTGGTGGATGTGGTCCGGGAAGGGTTTGATTGCGTCGTCCGCGTGGGTTCCCTGAAGGACTCAGGGCTGATAGCCCGTCCGCTGGGCAAGCTGTCGGTGATCAACTGCGCCAGCCCGGATTATCTGGCGCGTTTTGGCTACCCTGACACGCTGGACGATTTAGGCTCGCACGCCGTGATTCATTATGCCGCGATGCTGGGAAGCCGCCCTCAGGGCTTTGAATTTTATAACGGCAGCACGACGCAGTGGATAAAAACGGGCGGGGTGCTAACCGTCAACAGCACGGAAACTTACCAGGCCGCCTGCCTTGCCGGGCTGGGGATCATTCAGGCCCCGCGCGTTGGGGTGCGCGACCTGCTGCGCGCAAAGAAACTGATTGAGATCCTCCCGCAGTATCGCGCGGAACCGATGCCTGTCTCCCTGATTTACCCCCACCGGCGCAATCTCTCTCGCCGGGTTCACCTGTTTATGGAGTGGCTAACCGAACTCACAAAAGCTTACGTGGACTAGTCGCAAGCTATAATTCAATAACATCCAGCCAAACGAAAAAGGAAAAGACGCGTGACGCCGGAAAATAACCCGCAACGACCCACCCAACATTTAGATTATGAACCCATCAAGAAGATGGAAACCGAGCCGGAAGAGGCTAAAGCCCCTGGTACCGCCAGCAAGGCGCTGGGCACCGTCACCAGCCTGGCGGAGAGAATTCAGCAGTTTCCCATGGTTGCGCATCTTATACGTGCGACCGAGCGCTTTAATGACCGCATGGGGAACCAGTTCGGTGCCGCGATCACCTATTTTTCGTTCCTGTCGATGATCCCCATCCTGATGGTGTCGTTTGCTGCGGCCGGTTTTGTACTCGCGTCGCATCCAACGCTGCTGCAGGATATTTTCAATAAGATCCTGAATAACGTCAGTGACCCAACCCTCGCCACCACGCTAAAAAGCACGATTAACACCGCCGTTCAGCAGCGCACCACCGTCGGGATCGTCGGTTTGCTCATCGCCCTTTACTCCGGCGTTAACTGGATGGGCAACCTCCGCGAAGCTATTCGCGCCCAGTCGCGCGAGGTGTGGGAGCGTAAACCGCAGGATCAGGAGAAAATTTGGGTTAAATATTTCCGCGACTTTGTTTCGCTGATTGGCCTGCTTATCGCGCTCGTCGTCACGCTCTCCATTACCTCCGTGGCGGGCTCCGCGCAGCAGATGATTATTTCTGCGCTCTATCTTGATTACATCGAATGGCTGAAGCCCGCCTGGCGCGGCATCGGACTGGCGATTTCTATCTTCGCCAACTACCTGCTGTTCTTCTGGATTTTCTGGCGCTTGCCTCGGCATCGTCCGCGTAAGAAGGCGCTGCTCCGCGGCACATTGATTGCGGCGATCGGCTTTGAAGTGATTAAAATCGTGATGACCTACACGCTGCCGTCACTGGTGAAATCCCCGTCCGGCGCGGCATTTGGCTCGGTGCTGGGGCTGATGGCGTTTCTACTACTTCTTCGCGCGTTTAACCCTGTTCTGCGCGGCGTGGATTGCCACCGCCGAGTACAAAGGCGACACGCGAATGCCCGGAAAAACACACCGTTAATTCCGCTCTCGGGCTGATATTTCAGCCCGACTCATCATTTCAGCATATAAATCCAGTCCGTAACTTTTATTTAACCGAAAACCAGTTTTATCCACCAATATTTAAAAAACGTGAAGCATTTCATGGAAGCATTTTGGCTGGCCTGAACATTATCCGCTTTTTGTTGATTTTATAATCAGGAAGCGACTTTGTTACAGATTGAAATGTCGCTTTTGCTGTGCGTAATATGGCCTTTCGTTCGACAAAAAATAAGAAAATATTATGCAATCAACAGCCACAACACTCGACTCTGGTGCGGAAAACGTCCCGGTAAACTCGCGCAATAAAGTTGTCGTCGCATCGCTGATTGGCACCGCCATTGAGTTCTTCGACTTTTACATTTACGCCACCGCAGCGGTCATCGTTTTCCCGCATATTTTCTTCCCGCAGGGAGACCCGACGGCGGCGACGCTACAGTCTCTGGCGACCTTTGCTATCGCGTTTGTGGCGCGTCCGATTGGCTCCGCGCTGTTTGGACACTTCGGCGATCGTATTGGGCGTAAAGTCACCCTGGTGGCCTCGCTGCTGACAATGGGCATCTCCACCGTGGCGATCGGCCTGCTGCCGACCTACGAAACCATCGGCATTCTGGCGCCGGTCCTGCTGGCGCTGGCGCGTTTTGGTCAGGGTCTGGGGCTGGGCGGTGAATGGGGTGGCGCGGCGCTGCTGGCGACCGAGAACGCCCCGCCGCGTAAACGTGCGCTGTACGGTTCATTCCCGCAGCTTGGCGCGCCGATTGGCTTCTTCTTTGCCAACGGGACCTTCCTGCTGCTCTCCTGGCTGCTGACGGACGAACAGTTCATGAGCTGGGGCTGGCGTATTCCGTTTGTCTTCTCGGCCGTGCTGGTGCTGATTGGCCTGTATGTGCGTGTTTCCCTGCATGAGACACCGGTGTTCGCAAAAGTAGCCGCGGCGAAAAAACAGGTAAAAGTGCCGCTGGGCACCCTGCTGACCAAACACGTGCGCGTGACCGTGCTGGGCACGTTTATCATGCTGGCGACCTACACGCTGTTCTACATCATGACGGTGTACTCCATGACCTACAGTACCGCCGCCGCACCGGTTGGGCTGGGCCTGCCGCGTAACGAAGTGCTGTGGATGCTGATGATGGCGGTGATTGGGTTTGGCGTGATGGTACCGATTGCCGGCCTGCTGGCGGATAAGTTTGGTCGTCGTGCGAGCATGATTACGATCACCACGCTGATCATTCTGTTTGCTCTGTTCGTCTTCCCGCCGCTGCTGAGTTCAGGTAGCCCGGCGCTGGTGATGGCGTACCTGCTGATTGGCCTGAGCCTGATGGGGCTGACCTTCGGCCCGATGGGCGCGCTGCTGCCGGAGCTGTTCCCGACGGAGGTGCGTTATACCGGCGCGTCGTTCTCCTATAACGTCTCGTCTATTCTGGGTGCGTCCGTGGCACCGTATATCGCCACCTGGCTGCAGGCAAATTATGGTCTGTTCTACGTGGGCGTTTATCTGGCGGCCATGGCGGCGCTGACGTTGATTGCGCTGCTGCTGACGCATGAGACTAAGCATCAGGCGCTGTAAGCTAATGCCGGGTGGCGGCTACGCCTTACCCGGCAATAACAAACCGCACCTTACTTCTTCATCTGCGACAAAATCGTCCGGCATTGATTCGCCTCGCCTTCTGACGGCGAAATCAACGCCAGCAGCGCGGCGGCCGGGGTGACCAACGTCGCGAGGGCTGCGGCCACCGCGCCACGCGCAATCAGCGGCCCGGGCTTGACGCCCGCCTGCGGATTTTTGAAGGTCCCACGCACGTAAAGCGGCGAGCGCAGGGTAATAATACGAATCCCCTTACTTTCCGGATCGATGGTCAAATCCAGCTGTTCGGAGGCCATGCTGGCGGTACCGGTCACGTTAATCACCGCGTTTTCCGTGTCGAAGGCAAAAATCTGCGGACGCGCCACGCCATTAACCAGATCCACATTCGCCGCCGCGCAGTTCACCCGCACCTCGTCATCGCCAAAGATTTGCCCGATGATAAAGTTACCAACGTTCAGCCCCAGGATCTCCATCAGGTTGCGGCTGACCAGACCGTCGTTCATTAGCAGTTTCAGGTTACCGTTGCCGCTGCCCAGCAGCGCCGCCACGGAATTCCCCACCCCGCGAATGTCCGCATCGCCGTTCATTTCACCGAGGGTTTTCTGCATCAGCTCCACGTTCGGCATCAGCTCTTTCAGCTTCAATCGACGCGCTTGGATCTCCGCCCGCCCCTGCATCGGCTTTTTGTCGCCTTCCAGGTGAATGTTGGAGGAAATCGTCCCGCCCGCCATGCCAAACTTCAGCGGCTGCAGGCGCAGGTCGGCATTTTTCAGGATGATATGCGTCGAGAGATCGCTCAGCGGCAGCGTGCTGCCATGCTCAATCTTGCGTCCTTTGAAGCGCACATCTGCGTCCATCACGTCCCACTTATCGGTTTCAAAGCGATCGTAAGGCAGCACTTTTCCCGCAGGCTGAACGTCCTTCTTAACCTCTTTTGACTTTGTCCCTTTGCCCGAATCCACGCCTATCAGCGGGCCAAGATCGGCCAGACGCAGCTGGCGGGATTCGACATCTCCTTCGAGTTTTGGCCGTGGTTTTCCGGTGGTGTAGGTCAGCGTGCCGTGAATATCGCTGTCGCCGATGCGGCCGTTGAAATCCCGGTAGTCAAAAACGGACGATTTTTCGGTATTAATTTTGGCAACCAAATGCCCGTCCGTTTCGAACGGCGGGGTATCCGGCAGCAGTACGCCGGTCAGTTCATACAGTTCGCCAAGCGAGTCACCGGCGAACTTGAGCTGCAGGTCGACGCCCCCCATATTCATCGGGTCGTTGACCGTCCCCACAAACGCCACGCGCGTATTCCCCGAGCGGAAATCCGCCTGCACCGGGAATGGCGTGCCTTCGCTCCGGAGCGCCAGCATGCCGCCGATTTTCCCTTTCCCGTTAAGCGGCTGACCGTTGTAGCGCCCTTTTGCCGTCAGGCCGAAGACATAATCACCCGCTTTGGCGCTATCGCCTTTCGCTTTATTGCCCGTGACTTCGCTAAACGGCAGCGGTTTACCCAGCGGATCGACCAGGATCTCCACGTCTGCCTTGCTGACCTTATCGTCGATGGCGATCCGCCCACGATCGAAAAGAATATTGTCCAGACGGAATGACCACGAAGAGGGCTGGGCATTCGGATCTTTTTCGCCGTCGCTGGCAAGGTTAAACGTCCAGTTATTGTTTTTTTCAGAGAGGCGGATCAGGCGCGCATCGGGCTGCTGGAGCTTGATCCACGGTAGATAGACGGTTTTGGTCAGGAGCGCTAGCGGCGCCAGCGTGGCTTCCACGCGCGGCAGATGCACCATGGTCACTTCGGGGATATCCGGCGGGTTGCCGAGAATAATGTCGTCGGCGTGGACGTGCGGCCAGGGGATCCAGCTTCGCCAGCCGGTCTCCTCTTTCTGACGCTCCCATACCACACCCAGATCGCCACGAATGGCGAAGGGACGGTTCAGCTCAGTTGAGACTTTCTGGTTGATGGTCGGCTTAAGGCGGTTCCAGTCAAACGTCGCGATAATGATGACGACGATCGCGATCAACAACAAGAAAATCCCTGTAATCCAGGAAATGATCCTGGTTGTTTTTGTCATTGTTATCCCCTTTCCTGATGACCTGTCCTGTAAAACTATAGTCCAGACAAAGGGAAACGGGGTTATCAGAGGGTCGTTCTGGCGCTTTCGAGGAGATCCATCGGCACGGGGCGAGAGAGGAAATAGCCTTGCGCCGCCGCTGCGGGAGAGTTTTGCACATCACGCCACTCTTCCAGCGTTTCCACGCCTTCAACGATCACCCCCTGGCAATAGCGATTCATCAGCTGCAATAACAGCGTAAACAGATTCCGCCCTTCCGGGGTCTGGCGCAGCATGATGAACAGATCGCGCGCCACCTTGATGTAGTCATAGCGCACTTCGCTGAGGGCCGAGAAGTTCGCCATACCGGTGCCAAAGTCATCCAGCCACAGCGGGCCAAATTCACACATTGACGCAAACGAGGAATCCTGCGGCAGGCGCACGTGCTCCACCAGCTCAAAGCGCAGCCACGGCAGGGTGGCGATCAGCTCCTGCAGCTTCGCGTTCTGACGCAGCGCCAGCAGAGTTGGGCCATCCACGTTCACCGAGGCGAGGATCGTATGCTGCTCGAAAAAGGCCTGTTTCGTCGCCAGCATACGGAGCTGCTCTTCCAGCACGTCCAGACGCTGGCGAACGGCAACTTCGGCAAAATAGCGATCCGGCGCGATGCGCTGAGTAGGGTTTGAGGGATGCGTAACGACGGTCAAAATCTCAATTGCCATCAGCCGACCGTCCGTTCGATAGATAGGCTGCCAGGTGTACGCGCGCTCACATTGCAGCCAGTAGCGATGCTCCTGCAAGTTCTCAATGCTTGCCTCAGGCGTAGTGCTCAGCCGCTGGATAACCTGCTCTGACTTCATTTCAGATGTCCTGTTGTTGGGATAGCCTTTCTGGACTCGTCACAGGATTATCGGCGCGATAATTGAGAACTTTATGTTCAATTCACCGTGGAAATGAAATTAAGATGACAGAAATTTGCCGGAACACGCGCTGGCTCAAATAAAATAATGGAACACCGTTTTAATATAGTTGACCATCTAATTCACTCGGCGCACACTGCTGAAAATTCTTCTGTTCAGGTTCACGACTATGTCCAAAAAAATTGCCGTGATTGGCGAATGCATGATTGAGCTGTCACAAAAAGGCGCGGAAGTCAGCCGCGGATTTGGTGGCGATACGTTAAACACCTCGGTTTACATTGCCCGTCAGGTTGCGCCTGAGGCACTCACCGTGAACTACGTCACCGCCCTCGGCACGGACAGCTTCAGCCAGCAGATGCTGGAAGCCTGGCAGAGTGAACATGTTGACACCTCGCTTATACAGCGTATGGAAAACCGCCTGCCTGGGCTTTACTACATCGAAACTGACAGCACCGGCGAACGCACGTTTTATTACTGGCGTAACGAAGCCGCGGCCAAATTCTGGCTGGAGAGCGATGCCGCCGCGGCCATCTGCGAAGAGCTGGCGACGTTTGACTATCTCTATCTGAGCGGCATTAGCCTGGCGATTTTAAGCCCGACCAGCCGCGAAAAGCTGCTCTCGCTGCTGCGCGAATGCCGCGCCAACGGCGGGAAGGTGATTTTTGATAACAACTACCGCCCGCGCCTGTGGGCCAGCCGCGAAGAGACGCAGCAGGTTTATAAGCAGATGCTGCAGTGCACGGACATCGCCTTCCTGACGCTCGATGATGAAGACGCCCTGTGGGGTGAAAAGCCGGTTGAGGACGTGATTGCACGTACGCACGCAGCAGGCGTGAGCGAAGTGGTGATTAAGCGCGGCGCGGAGTCGTGCCTGGTCGCGATTGCGGGTGAAGCGGTGGTTGAGGTCCCTGCGGTGAAGCTGGCCAAAGAGAAAGTGATTGATACCACCGCGGCGGGGGATTCCTTCAGCGCGGGCTACCTGGCGGTACGCCTGACGGGGGGAACGCCGGAAGCGGCGGCACAGCGTGGGCACCTGACGGCCAGCACCGTGATTCAGTATCGCGGGGCGATTATTCCGCGCGAGGCGATGCCTGTTTAGTTTCCCCTAACCCTCTCCCCAAACGGGAGAGGGTCAGCGTGAGGGGGTTACTGCCCCTGCGGAATATCCGTCGCGTCCTGGTGTAGATCATCAGCCGTTGCAGCCTGCGCCGGCTGCGACGCGGTGGCCATAATGGAATCCCAGGTCTTCTGAAGCTCCTTCATGTCATATTCCGGCTCGCCTTTCGGCTGCAGAAGGATCAACGCCATATCCTGCGACAGCTGCTGACGTAAATCCTGATTCAGCATATTCACAGTCAGACCGTTCAGGAAGTCCTGACGCAGCTTCTGGTACTGCTCAGGCGCAATGTCGACAACCTGATTCTGCAGGGAGCGAATCCGCTGGCTGATCAGAATGTCGGTATCGGCGCGAGCGTAGGTGGCAAAAAGCTTCTGCAGCTCCAGTTTTTTCTGGGCCAGCAGCGCGTTGAACTCCTCTTCAGAGAGCCCCTCTTTACGTACTTTTTCCAGCTCTTTCGCCACCACACCCAGGTTCGCATTCAGTTTATCGCCCGGCGATTCAACGTTAATGGCACATTGCGCACGCTGGAACAGCACGCGGCAGTCAAAGCCAAGGCCAATGTTCTTCACGTTGTTTTTGCTGAGCGTCTGCTGAACGTGCCAGAACAACGCTTCACGCGCCAGATCGGCACGCCAGTAGCGCAGCAGCGCCGCAGACTCGCGAATAGGCTGCCAGGCGTTATCCCACATCACGGAGAGCCTGTCCTGGCGCACGGTGTCCGTCATAATGCTGACAGGCTCGGCGCGCAGCGGAGAGAGCGTCGGGACAGGGGCTGGCGTTTCGCGTTTGCCCTTCAGATCGCCAAACGCTTTGTTGATCTGCTCAACCACCGCGCGGCTATCCACATTGCCGACGACGATCAGCGTCATCGCGTCCGGGGTGTACCATTTCTGGTAGAACGATTTTACCTGTTCGACGTCCACCGGCTGCTTCAGCGGCTCTGCCGGATCGTGCCCCAGCAACGTTGAGCCTTTCAGACGGTAACGCCACCAGCCCTCTTTGGTATCCGCAGGCCAGGTCGCCACCATGTCGCCGTTGCTCAACGCATAGTTCACGGTGTCCGGCGTAACCGCCAGGTTGCCAGAGGCATCGGAGAGATAGGTAAGGGCTTCTTTAAGCAGGTCGTTACGGTTATTTGGCAGGCTCAGGTTAAACATGGTGTAGTCATAGGAGACCACAGCCGGAGGAAGGGGGCGTTTCGGATCGATGGCCTGTTGCCACAGCGAACGCACCTGTACTGCCTGCAAGCTGCCGCTCTGCGTGAGCGCCAGACGGGGAATAAAATGGCTAAAACCGGTTTGCTGAGTGCTTTCCGTAAGGGAGCCGGTATTTACGGACAGACGGATTTCAATACGATCGCTGGGACGCTGTGGAGTAGATAACACCTGCCACTGAAAACCGTTCGCTAACGTGCCTTGTTGCCAGGCCGGGTCTGGCTGGAGCGCATCTGCCTGCACATAACTGGCTGCTGCCATCATCAGCAAACCGCCGGTTAAGAGTCGAATTTTTGTGCCCTGCATGTGAACCCCTGATCAACATTCCTGGTTAAAAAGAGTGTCTCGCGACGCGCTGCACTCTAAAAGATGACGATGAAAACACGTCGATTAGACCGCGCGTTCGGCAAAACGTCACGGTCCGAAGTGAAATATACCCAAAAAAAATCTTGTCGAATTATGACAGGTATGAACAGTTATTATGCGCAGGAGCCCGCATCCCGACAAGGGAATGCGGGCAATTGTGACAAGATTAGGAGGTTAAACCAGGATTTTTGCTATCAGACGCGCGATTATTCAGCGTATCGTTGAGCTTCTTGTGATCCAGCTCTTTCACCCATTTCGCGACCACCACCGTGGCCACGCCATTACCCACCAGGTTGGTAAGAGCACGCGCCTCAGACATAAAGCGGTCAATACCAAGAATCAGTGCCAGACCCGCCACCGGCAGATGCCCCACCGCAGAAATGGTGGCCGCCAGCACGATAAAGCCGCTGCCCGTCACGCCCGCCGCCCCTTTAGACGACAGCAAGAGCACCACCAGCAGGGTGATTTGATGGAAAATATCCATATGGCTGTTGGTCGCCTGGGCGATAAACACGGCCGCCATCGTCAGGTATATCGAGGTACCGTCAAGGTTGAAGGAGTACCCCGTCGGGATCACCAGGCCGACCACCGATTTACGGCACCCGAGCTTTTCCATCTTGTCGAGCATACGCGGCAGCGCCGATTCTGAAGAGGAGGTCCCCAGAACAATCAGCAGCTCTTCACGGATGTAGCGGATGAATTTGAAAATGCTGAAGCCTGTCGCACGGGCGATGGAGCCCAGCACCACCACCACGAAAAGAATACAGGTGATGTAGAAGCAGATGATCAGCTGACCCAGCTGCACCAGCGTGCCAACGCCATACTTGCCGATGGTGAAGGCCATCGCACCGAAGGCACCGATCGGCGCCAGGCGCATGATCATATTGATGATGCCAAAGATGACCTGCGAGAAGCTTTCAATCACGTTGAAGATAAGCTGGCCTTTGCTGCCCAGACGGTGCAGGGCGAAGCCAAACATCACGGCAAACAGCAGCACCTGCAGAATGTTTCCGCTGGCGAAGGCGCCGATGACGCTGCCAGGGATGACGTCCAGCAGGAAGGCGACCACGCCCTGATCCTTCGCCTGTTCGGCATAGACCGCAACCGCTTTGGCATCCAGCGTAGAGGGATCAACGTTCATACCCGCGCCAGGCTGTACCACGTTGACGATGACCAGACCAATAATCAGCGCAAGGGTACTGACCACTTCAAAGTAGAGAAGCGCCACTGCACCGGTACGGCCCACCGCCTTCATGCTTTCCATGCCAGCGATGCCCGTTACCACCGTACAGAAGATCACCGGGGCGATGACCATTTTAATGAGCTTAACGAACGCGTCGCCAAGCGGTTTCATTTGCGCGCCCAGCTCCGGGTAATAGTGACCCAGCAGAATACCGATGGCGATGGCTGTCAGGACCTGGAAATAAAGACTTTTGAAGAGTGAGGTTTTCATAGGGTGTCCTTGGGAAGAAAAACCACAGGCTTTGTAAGGTTATGGTTAACCTGCGGCTCTAAAATAACACCCGTATAACAGGACAGAAATAAACCCGGTTCAAATTTGAAACACAAATGTTAAGAACTTTGAACTGGCTCGCACAAGCCAGCAACAAAATTACACTTTTGCGTTATGGTCAGCGCCAGAAAGGTATCGCTGCTCGAAGACATCCGGCGGCACTGCGGGGGCAAAAAGGTAGCCCTGGCCGCTCTCGACGCCCGCCTCTGCCAGCCAGACGCGTTGCGCTTCGGTTTCAATCCCCTCGGCAATAAGGTGCACCTTGAGGCTGCGCGCCATCTGGACGATGGCCTGCACCATGCTGCTGTCCTCCGGCAGCCCGTCGACAAACGATTTATCGATTTTGAGCACGTCCACCGGCAGGGCTTTCATGTGCTGAAGCTGGCGCAGCCCGGCGTACCCCATACCAAAATCGTCCAGCGCGATGCGAATGCCGGCATTGCGCAGCGGCTTCAGGATGGCCACCGCGTCGTTAGGATCGTCAATGCGCCGGCTCTCCGTCACTTCCAGCGTCAGCGTATCAGGCTTTATCCGGTAGCGGTGGATCAGCTCCAGCATCTCGGAGACCATCGTCGGATGCATAAGCTGCAGGGCAGACAAGTTGACCGACAGCGGCAGCGTTACGCCGCGCTCCTGCCAGGCGGCAAGCTGGCGGCAGGACTCCTCCAGTACCCAATAGCCAACGGTGACCATCAGGCCGCAGGATTCGATGCGCTCAATCAGCCCCTCCGGCAGCTCCCAGGAGCCATCCGGCTGCTGCAGGCGGAGCAGCGCCTCGGCGCTTTTCACTTCCCCCGTCTGTAAATTCACCTGCGGCTGTAGCCAGAGGGCGAACTGACGGTTATCCAGCGCGGTCAGGATATCGCTCTCTTCCGTCAGGCGCTGCTGCGCCTTTTCCATCTGCTCCGGGTCGAAGAACTGGATCTGATTTTTCCCTTTGCGCCGGGCGGTAAACGCCGCCGAGAACGCGCGGCGGTACAGCTGCTCCGCCGTTAAATCACCGTAGTACATGGCGATACCGATACTGGCGCTCGGACGAAGCTGGATGCCCTGCACGGGCAGCCGCTCATTTATGACAGTGAGTACTTGCTGACCTAATGTGATGGCGTGCCACGGCTCTTTCACGCCGTTGGCAATCACCACCAGGTCGTAACCGCTGACCTGGGTCAGCACCATGCGCGGGGCAAGGACAGACTTCACCTTTTCCACCAGCGTCAGCAGCAGCATTTCACGCTGGCTCTCCTTGAGCACGCCCGCCGTGTCCTGCAGGGTTTCACAGGCAATCACCATCAGCGCCGTGGTTTGCTGCCGCGCAACGGTCTGCTCCAGCATTGCCATCAGAAACGCTTTATTAGGTAGCTCCGACACCGGGAAGCGCGTGGCGCTGTTGTTTAGCTCATCCTGATGACGCTGGATGCGCTGCTGGTTGAGGTTGTAGCTGCGCACCAGCATACCGATCTCATCGTCCTGGTGCAGACGCGGCAGCTCAAGCTGGTGCCCCAGTTGATCCTGCGGCGAAAGCCCATTCAGCTCGCGGGCGATACGGCGCAGCGGGTGAACAATGAGGCGGTTTATACACCACGTCAGCGCTACGCTGATGATCAGGGTCATAAGTAAGCAAGTGGTCACTAACGTAACCACCCAACTCATGACGAATTTATACATCCGGTACGAGTCCGCCTGCAGAACCAGGTAGGCCAGTGGCTGCGGATTGGCAGGACGTTCCAGCGAATAGAGAGGCAGAGAAATTTGCACCGGCAGTTCAAACAGGCGCATCACCATCATCGGGACGGGACGCTCCGGGATAAAACTCATCCGCAACGCCTGGAACTGGTTGGGTAAGACGACATCGGCGCGGCTAACGACGCCGGCAGGCTGAATGCGCTTTAAGATGGTTTCCGCTTCGGGAATGTCCCCTTTCAGGATCGAGGCGGAGAGCGGGCCGCGCACCGAGCGGGCGATACTTTCTAACTGCGAAGCCGTGTTATAGCGATTCTGCTGTACGGAATGAAACAGCAAAATTACGCAGAAGAGCAGTACAAACAGCATAGTGACGGCAGAGACCATCGCCATTTGTTTGATCGTTAAGGAACGGCTGACACGCAAAATGACTCTCCACAAAACTCGAAGCGCAGGGCGCGCCAGGGTGTAAACCTGGCGCGCCTGAGTATACCCGATTGCCGCGCTATTAAGAGAGACTTACAAATGGATTAAGGAAAATCCGATTACCAGTCCGCATAAGGAATAAGCGGCTGCGGCGGTAAGTCCATATCGCCCTGCCAGCCTGCAGCAGAGTAGCGCACATAAATTAGCGCATGGCTTGGGGTGTAATCTTTCGCTTCCTGAATATCCACGCCCATGCCCACAAACCAGTTGGAGGTGACCCGGCGTTCGATAATTGCCCGCGCGGTATAACCCGTCCCGGAGGAGGAGCTGCCGGTTTCCATCGCGCCACGGTCGGTATAGCGGCCTGGCTCATCGGTCGGGATCAGGCTCTGGATCGGGTAACGCAGCTCGTCTTTGGTTTTGGAGTGGGACCAGGACACCGAGCCACCCAGCTCCCAGGACCAGTTTTCCGTACGCTTACGCCAGGTCACCGGCAGCGCGAAGGAGACATACTCCTGCGGGCTGTAGTAGCCGCCCTGACCGAGGGAATAGCCGCTCAGATCCTTATCGTAGTGCCAGAGCATATTGGAGACGCCGACCGTCAGGCGCTCGTTGTTTTTATTAATGAGCTTGTAGTAATAACCTGTCATCCAGCGGACGCGCCAGTTATCTTCCACATTTTTACCGGTCAGCGTTTCCGCGTTCAGGCTTGACCAGACGCCGTTCGCCTCGCCTTTGTCATAGCTGATGCTTACCCCGCCGCCCGTCGCGCGCACGCCGCCCCAGGTGGTGCCGGTATTGGTATCTTTTTGCCCGGCGAACGCCAGCAGAGAGCTGGAGATAGGCCGACGATGGGCGTTGACGGTATAGCCGATGGGGCCTAAATCGCTGCTGTAGCTGATACCGCCCACCACGTCGACGACGTCAAAGCCCATTGGCGTGGTACCAATATCCATCGCCCAGGTTTTATTCTGCCAGCCAACGGCGACGCTGGCGCCGCTGTCGCTCTGGCTGGTGTTGCCGCTACACGGCGTGTCGTAGCAGGTCCCCCATTTAGGGTCGTAGGTTCCGTTATTGTTATCAAAGGTGCCGGCGTCCATGTTGACCAGATCGCTTCTGAAGAACATGCGCCCGTCAGAGAGCGGGGCGTCCACCTGGAGCATGGTGGTATGCGCTTTCAGGTCGGAATAGCCGCCCGTGCCGCTGGAGCCCCAGTAGTCGTGCTGCAGCGTGACGTTAACATCCTGCTGACGGTACAAATCACCGGCGTCACTGCGCACGCCGCGCTTCAGCCAGTCATCTTTTTCATCGTTACGCGTCAGACGGGTGAAACTGTCATTGTCCACCGGACGCGTCGTGGTGATGCCGGACGACACCATCGCATCTTTATACGTCTCCAGCGCCTGCTGCGGCTGGCCGTTTTGCGTCTGGAAGCGGGCAGCATCACGCAGCACCAGCGCGCTTTCCATGGAGGCGGGCTGCGATTTAGCCTGCGGAATGATTTTGCTGAAGGTCTGTTCTGCGGCAGCGGAATCGCCCAGTCCTGCCTGCGCCATCGCGATCCGGCGCTGCATGTTGAGCGACAGCGGCTGGCCGTTTTGCGCGGCGGGCAGTTTCGCGAGCTCCGCACGGGCGGCATCTTTGTTACCTTCCGCGCTGTAAATTTCGGTCAGACCGAGGATCGCGTCTTCGTTCTGCGGCTCACGCTGCAGGACGGCGCTGTACGTCGTTTTCGCCGCGTTCAGATCGCCACGCTGCTGCGCCCAGTCCGCCAGCGTCAGGTCGATGCGGGTGGAGGCAGGCTGCTGACGCAGAAGATTTTCCGCCTCCTGCTCTTTGCCGCTGTCGCGCAGGCGGTTGGCGGTTTCCAGCACCTGATTGCTTTGCAGACGGTCGGCAAGTTCCTGAATGTTGCCGTTCCACTGGCTGCGCGGCAGGGTATTCAGATGCGCCAGCGCGGCCCGGTCCTGATCGTTTCCGGACAGGTAGAGCCCGTTGGCATACACCTGCTCCGGGTCAGACGGTTTCTGGCTGGCAAGCTGGCGCATCAGGGTATCCGCCTGGCTGCGCTGGCCCGCGCTGTAGAGATCGCGCGAGAGACGATACGTTATCCAGACGTCACCGGGCGAGAGTGCCAGACGGCGACGCTGAATTTCTGCCGCCTGAGCGTATTTCCCCTGACTCTCCAGCTGTTCTGCCTGGGCGGAAAGCTGCTCGTTAGTCAGGCTACGCTCAATATCATCAATACTCCTGCGCTGGCTGGCAGAGAGCGACTGGATAAACTGCGAGGCTTTCTCCGGGGACTGCGCGCGGTAAACATTGGCAAGGCCTCGAACCGCATTGCTGTTGCTGCTGTCCATACGTAACGCCTGGCGGTAATAACGCTCCGCCGCGTCGTTATCTTTACGCGCGGCGGCAGCATCTCCCAGCCCCAGCACCGCATAGCTGTCGGTATTGTCGACGTTGCGCGCCTGCTGATAGTAACGCTCCGCCTGCGCCGGGTTATTCGCCTTCAGCGCCGCATCCCCCTGCTGGATCAGCAGCCAGTAGCGGTTAACCTTCAGCAAGCTGTCCCATTTCCCGCGGTTATCGCTCTGCGGATCGAGGGCAATCGCCTTTTCAAACTGTGCCACCGCGCGGGCGCGGTCGCCTTTCTGGGAATAGGCCTGCCCCAGAGCCCCCACCGCTTCACTGTCGGCATGGTTGGCGCTGACGGCTTTTTGCAGCTCCGCCACCGCCTTACTCCCCTGCCCGGCATCCACTGCCGCCAGCCCTTCCGCTTTCGCGCGGAACGCCGGGTCAGCGAGCTGCTTTTGCTGCGCCTCAAGCTGGGCGCGCGCCGCCGCGACGCTATCGCCGTCGCTGAAGACGGTTAGGTATTTTTGCAGCGCGGTGACGCTGGCGCTGCTGGCTGGCTGGTCTTTGATCTGCTCATACCACATGTCAGAGGCCTGGCCGCGGCCGGCGGTGGATTTAGCCATCTCCTGCAGCACCGCAAAGCCTTCATCACGGCGTCCGCTCTGGAACAGAAGCTGGGCCAGCGTCGTCTGGAGCTGGGTATTCCCGGGGCTGCTGCTGTTTATTTTTTTCAGCTGGTTGATGGCCGAAGCGCGACGGGCAGGATCTTTCGCCACCACATTCCAGTATTCCGTCGCCACGTCGCCGCCCGGCGGGTTACCGCCAAAGAGCTTGTCATAGGCGGCAATCGCCTCCTGCGTGTGCCCTGTCGTAGCGAGTAAGCGCGCCTGCTGAAGCTGCTGGCGGCCATCCGGGGTGGAAAGCAGCATGGTATTGCGTGAGGACTGGTACGCGCCGGAGTCAGGGGCGATCCCCTTCAGGCGGTCCAGCTCTTTTTGCGCTCCGGCGTTATCGCCCTGGCGCAGCAGGTAGCGAAAGCGGGCGGCAATGACGTCAGGGTTGTTCGGATCGATCAGCTCAAGACGGTAGAGCGACTGACGAACCAAATCCTCGCGATGGGTCGATTCGCCCAGCCGAACCTGCTCCAGCAGCTGTTTCTGCTGCGGAGAGTTAACGGCCTGCGCCAGCGGCATCAGTGCCAGCCCAAGCGATAGAGTGAGTAGATTTACTGTGAACTTGCGCATTCCTGGCCCCAATCCGGTATTAATTCACCCTTAGCGGTGAAGCGAAAACGATGCTGATCCCATCCCTGACCAAAAAGAGTCAATACATAGCTGTAGTAGGCATTGTTATCGGGAAAATGATCTGCCACGCGCTGGCGCTGAACCGCCTGGGCATCGCGCTGCTGTAAAAACGGCAGCATCGCGGCAGAGAACCCGACCGGGCCATTGCCGGTGTGTTTCCCCGTCGCCACATCCACTTTCTCCGGCGGCACGCCCTGTTTAATTGTCTTTGCCGCCATCGGCTGGAAGCGCGTCAGCAGCCGGGCTTTTTGAGGATCTTTATCGCTCATCATGCCCACCCAAAGATAGACACGGATGGCGTCATAGCCCCCTTCCAGCGTTTTATCCTGCTGTAGCTGCCAGCCTTTGTTTTTCTGATACTGCACCCAGTTCGGCGAGAATCCCTTCGGCGCACTTTCCAGCAGCAGCCGCAGATTGGTTTCACGCAGCGTGGTCCACGGGGCACCGTAGCGGGTGAAATAGCTCGCTAACTGTGGAGGAAGGTAGCTGGGGTTAAAGCGCCAGGCGTTTTCTTCGGCAAAACCGACTTTACCGGGAAGCAGCATTGAGCCGAGCCCCGGCACTTTCACTACTTCCTCGCTGGCAATGCGTTTTAGCAGTGCCTTGCCCGTTTGGGTATAGTCCGGGTCTTTCCATAACCGGCCCGCTTCGAGCAGCGACCAGGCAATCCAGACATCGGCATCTGAGGCGGAGTTGGTATCAATCACCCCCCAGTTTTCTTTGTCTTTCTGTCCCCAGAGCCAGGCGGGCAGACGATCGTTGAGATTGCCGCTGGCAAGGTTATCGCGCGTCCACGTCAGCAACTGGTCAAACGCCTTGCGATCGTTAGCGGCCAGGGCAAAGAACAACGCATAGCTTTGCCCTTCCGACGTTGTAATTTTGCGCGTGTCGCTCGGATCGATGACGCGCCCGCCCTCGCTGATGTAATCCTTTTTAAACTGCTCCCAGGCAGGCCAGGTACAGGCGGCGCGAAGAGGGATCGCCGCCAGCATCAACGCTGCGACTACACACCAGCGAAAGGCTTTCATCACGTCTTACTCATCCGGGTTAAGGCGACGACGGCTGATGATGCGCAGCAGACGCCACAGCACCCATGCCAGCAAGACCACGCTGACCGCAGCCAGGATGGCGAGCAGAACCGGATGGTTCGACAGCGCATACCACAGTCGCTCGAACCACGGCAGATGGCCGACGTAATACACATCACCCACGCGCAGGCTGTTGACACCGGACTCGCGGATCACCGACACAGAACCAAACATCGCGGCACGTTTGCCGCTGTCGTTCATCGCGGTATTCAGCAGTTCATAGCCACGCGGGCTGTCCGCCAGCAGGGCTATCACGCTACGCTGATCGTTGTAAGGAGACTGGAAGCCCACCACCGCAGCCATCGCCCCCTGAGAGGTTACGGCCGTCTGCGCGCTGGCCTTACGGTCGTTCACGTCCGGCATAATGCTTGGGAACTCGGTCTGGCGAAGCGGCGTGTTAACCCACGACTCGGTGGCTTTCACCAGCAGGTCGATACGTTTTTCATCCTTCAGCTTGTCCGGGATGGTGCCGATCACCATGATATCCGCATCTTTGTTCTGGATCTGACTGCCATCGTCGGTCAACGTGACGTTAACTGCCGGTAATCCGGTTTGCGCGCCTACGGTTGCCATGGTGTCGAGCAGGGTCGTCACCTGGCCTTCGTTTGGCGCTTTTGGCATCACCACAATGGATTCAGAGAGATCGGCCATGCGGCTGAACGGGAAGCCCGCGTTAGCAAAAGCACGCAGATCCGGCATCGCCAGGAAATGGTAGTACTTCGAGAAGTCGATGGTCGACTCATCGCCGATCACAACGTGGTTTTGTACCGGCTGGAAGGTGATGCAGTTATCCACCGAACCGCCAGGCATCGGGTTCATGTACTGGAAATCAAAACGCAGCTGGTTGATCGCGCCAAGCTTCAGCGCCGGAATAGAGACGTCCGTTTTTCCGTCCAGCAGCCCCTGCAGCACCGGCAGGCGGAGCATCAGACGGTTAGTGTCCTGGGTACTTTGCAGGCTGAACGATTGCAGGAACTGGTTGTTCAGGCTGATATCCAT
Source organism: Enterobacter cloacae complex sp. I3 (assembly GCF_014896175.1). Taxonomy (NCBI): domain Bacteria; kingdom Pseudomonadati; phylum Pseudomonadota; class Gammaproteobacteria; order Enterobacterales; family Enterobacteriaceae; genus Enterobacter; species Enterobacter cloacae complex sp. I3. The sequence continues at coordinate 10,923 of NZ_JADBQZ010000010.1, read as the reverse complement.
GCGCGAGCTGTCTTTCGTCGCCGGCGCGGTATAGCGGTAGTTGAGATTGATATCAATGCCGTTGGTGCGCAGCAGGTACAGATCCGGCGGCAGGTTCAGCGACAGGCTAATCGGCGATGGCTCCAGCCCGGACGCCTGCAGCTGCTCTTCATAGGTCTTCAGTTCACCAAACGTCACGGCGCGGTCGGTACGCACCCAGTTTGGCGCGTCATAAGGTTTACGCGCCAGCAGCGGCTTAACTTCGTCCACCACCACGCTGTTGCCGCGGAAAAGGACGTTGCCCTGAGCAATCGCCTTCGCGGCCTGGACCAGATCTTTATCATCACGACCAAAGACCACCAGCAGCTTCACGTACGGGTTATCCGGGTGGCTTACCATCTCAATGGTTGGCGCTTTGACTTCCGGGTGGTCGCGCAGGAAGCCCGGACGCTTCGCGTTGGTTGCAAAGACAATCGCGTTCCTGTCCGGCATTTTGTCATACATCACCGGGAAGTTCTGACCGCGCCAGCCGGAGCGGGAGCCAAACCAGGAGGCCACAATGGTCGCCGCCAGCTGCTCGGTCACGTCAGGGGACGATGCAAACACCATCGGCAGCGTGAGCGGACGGTTATCACGCGGGTCGAAGAACGGAACCGGGAACGCCGACAGATCGTTTTTCAGCGCCAGCGGCTGGTAGGTCATCTGCAGCGAGGAGTTACGCCCGACGTCCAGCCACAGCGTGTTGCTGGCGGGGTTTTCGCAGACATCGCGGTAGTGACCAACAAACTCCAGACGGATACGGTTAAAGTCGGTGATGAAGAGCGGGTTAATCGGCACCTGCGCCTGTGTTTTCTTACCCAGCTGCTCTTTGGTCACCGGCAGAACGTCCATCAGTTCATCGTTCAGGTAGACCTTCAGCTGAGACTGCGTCGGCAGCAGGGATGGCGACGGGGTGTATTCAAGGTTCAGTACCGCATTTGAAACAACCTCATCGCTGCGCATACCAAATTCAATGCTGCCGTTAGGGTTGACGCCGCGCAGCACCATGCTACCCGGCGGCGGCGCAATTTGCGCGAAGGTCAGCTTCACGTCCCGCGACGGCACATTATCTGCGACAACGGGCGCGTTAGCCCCCCGCACGCCCGGCATCACCTGCCCGATGACCGGATTCACGGCCGGCAGGGTGTTCCCCTCCGTTGGCTGGTTCGGAATGATGTTTTCTGTTTGACCGGGTGCCGCCGTAACAACCGGATCGGTTGCCTGCGCGACGACAGGGACCGTCGGCGCAGGCGTCGCCGCTGCGTTACCGGGTGCTGCGTTAGCCATTGTTGCGGGAAGTGCACTCACTCCCATTGCCACTGCACATAACCAGGAAAGTTTTGTTTTCATCGCGTTATCATCATTGTTGAGCCATAACCGGGTCCGCCTGCTTCGTCTCATCCCGCTCGGGACGACGAGGAATGAACGACACGACCCAGGAAACCAGCGAAGTAAGTGACCGGAAAATTAATTTCACCGACGACGGGGCAAATTCTGCAAGGTGACGATAGCCACGGAACCCCAGCTTCAGAATATCCAGCAGGCTTTCCAGTGGTTTATCTTCCGGGAAGCTGTCCTGCCAGAGAGCCCATGTATCCGCACGGGCAAACGTACACTGCACAAAATCAATGTGTTGCTTTTTGGTCAACGGCATCAGCTGCAGACCCACTTCACTGCCTGCCACACGCACAACCTGCGTCGGGAAGACATACTCCTGCTGACCGCGCTTAAGCAGCAGGTTAACCTTCTGCCCTTCCAGCACTTTCGCCTGGCCGTTGATTTTGATCCCCAGGCCACCGTCAGAGAAGTCGTGCACCGTACAGGAGAAGAGGTGACCATCTTCACGGGCGATTGCCGCAGGCATGCAGATTTCAACGCGATGCGCGCGACGAACCTGTTTACTCTCTACCGATACCGCCACCGCGCCGCCGAGGATAATCAGGTTGTAGAACACCCAGGCCATACTGACGAAGACGGTCAGGATTTCGTTTTCCGGGCCGTAGAAGTAGCGCCAGATACCGGCGATCACGCCGACAATATTCAGCAGCACGAGGAAGATATACGGGCGGGAGATCACCCAGTCGACGTACTCTTCTTCCACCAGACCGCCCTTCGCGGTGACGTTGAATTTCCCTTTGTGCGGGTTAATCAGCGCGACCATCGTCGGCGGCGCGATGTACCACGCCAGCACCGTTTCGTAGATTTCACTCCAGAAGGAGTGCCGGTATTTGCCCTGAATCTTCGAGTTCGTCAGGCTCGCGTGGATCATGTGCGGCAGAACGAACAGCGCAATCATCAGCGCGGGGGCGTAAATGATATAGGCGTGAAGGAGCAGGAACGCCAGCGGCGCGGTCAGGAAGATCAGCCGCGGGATGCCGGACAAGAAGTGGAACATGGCGTTGACGTAGCAGAGACGTTGAGCCAGCTTGAGCCCTTTGCCTATCAGCGGGTTATCGAGGCGGAAAATCTGCACCATGCCGCGCGCCCAGCGAATACGCTGACCAATGTGCGCCGAGAGAGATTCCGTCGCCAGACCGGCGGCCTGAGGGATACGCATATAGGCAGAGGTATAGCCGCGGCGGTGCAGGCGCAGCGAGGTATGCGCATCTTCCGTTACCGTTTCAACAGCAATTCCGCCAATTTCATCCAGCGGCTTACGGCGGATAACCGCGCAGGAGCCGCAGAAGAAGGTGGCATCCCACATGTCGTTCCCGTCCTGCACCAGCCCATAGAACAGCGTGCCTTCGTTCGGGGTTTTGCGGAAGCGGCCAAGGTTACGTTCAAACGGGTCCGGCGAGAAGAAGTGGTGCGGCGTCTGCATCATCGCCAGCTCTTTCTCTTTCAGGAACCAGCCCATGGTCATCTGCAGGAACGAGCGCGTCGGCACGTGGTCACAGTCAAAAATCGAGACGAACTCCCCGGAGGCATACTTCAGGGCGTTGTTGATGTTCCCCGCCTTAGCGTGCTCGTGAGTCGGGCGGGCGATGTACTCAACGCCGACCTCTTCCGCAAACTGGCGAAACGCCGGACGGTTGCCGTCATCCAGGATCCAGACTTTGAGCTTATCTTTCGGCCAGTCGATGCCCAGCGCGGCATAGATGGTGTTTTTCACCACGCTCAGGTCTTCGTTGTAGGTCGGGACGAAGAGATCGACGGTCGGCCACTGCGTGGTGTCTTTAGGCAGCGGAACCGGCTGGCGGTTGAGCGGCCAGATCACCTGGAAATAGCCTAGCACCAGCACAATCCACGCGTAGGTCTCAGCAAACAGCAGCACCAGACCACACACCAGGCTGACCGGGTCGTCCCAGTTCAGCGTTGAGGTGTAACGCCACCAGATGTAGCGGCAGGAAACCGTCAACGACAGCACAATCAGCATCAGCGCCGAGAAACGGCCCGGAATACGGCGAACCAGCAACGCCACGCCCCACAGCAGGATCAGGAAGATGAACTGCGCCAGCGGGTTGAAAGGTTGCGTAATACAGACCAGCGCCAGAATGAGCGAGAACACGACAATCACGCCGAGAATAAAACGCCGCAAGCCTGGGTGGAGATGCCCAAGCTCTTTATGGTTATCCAGATGGCTGGTCTTATCGCTGACGCTAGCGGGCAGTTTATCCAGCCACTGATGATAGCGTTCACGTAACTGCTGTACGCGGGAATAGCTGCGCCAGTGCGGCGTTATTTTCTCCGTTCGGGATGACGATATTGCCAGCCAGACGGCCTGAATAAGATAGCGCGCCGGGTCCAAAGGCCGTGGTCGGTCGGGGTTAATGTGTGGGTATAATTCGCCGTGACGCGCACGGATGCGCTGCCAGCGCGGGTGCTCGAGTGGAATGAACGTCCAGGCCAGAATCAGCCAGAAACAGCCGAGCGCGGCGCTGAATGCCGGAGCACCATGCCGGCGAAAGTGCCGGTAATGATCGCTCAAACGCGAACTGACCGGCGGAATGAGAAGCCAGCTGGCGAGTCGACTCATACCGAACTCCCAGCAGGCTCCGCCTTGCTGGCGAAGTTCAGCAGACACCAGTTCGCCAACGTCAGGATCTCTTCTGCTGCCAGCGAGTCGCTGCGGTATTCGCCCAGCGGCTGCTTGGAGGCGAGGCATTCCGCCATCCCCTCATCCCGATGAATCACAATGGGAAGCAGGCGGCGCTGGCTTTGCAGCCACACCTGATAGAGGTCGTCCTGGATTTGGCTACCGATACGTAAATCGTTAATCAGGAGATGTGCGTTCTGAGGCAGCCCCTGCTGATGCAGGCGAATATGGCAGTTCGCATCGACGTTCACCACGGAAAGTACATGATCGCACTGGGCGATGAGCTGCCGGGTCAGCGTCCCGGCGCCGTGCGGCAGATCCAGCAGGATCCACTGGTAGTGCCCCTTTTCTTTCAGGCTCTGCAGCGCAAGCGTGAACTGCGAAAACAGACGCTGATAGGCGGCTTCATTCTCGCGTTCTGTGGTGGTCAGTTGGCCAAAAGGCAGTAAATCCAGCTGGGAGGTATAGCGTAGCCCCGCATCCCGCCAGTCTTTGTCATCAAGCAGCGCGCGGGCCCAGCCCTCTTCGCGAGTGAAATCGACGTTGAACGACATACGCAGCAAATTATCGGCGCAGGCGTCAATCACCAGCACCGATTCACCTAAAAGCTGTAATGACCACGCCAGCGCCGCGGTAACAGATGTGGTACCCACACCGCCACGGACGCCCTGTAATCCGAGTATGGCCATCAATGGCTCCCTTAATGTTGATGGGCGAATTCAGCTAATAACGGCCAGCGTTTAATAGCAGCAGCCAACTGTTCCCGCTGGGAAATATCGGTGTAATCTATTTCAGGTAGAGAAAAGGCCTGCGCCAGCGCCAGAAAATCGTTTTGGAATGTGTAACCCAGAGTCGAGTCGACTGGGGTTGCAGGTTCGTTATTATCCATTCTTATTCCATCCCTTTGAGGAAAATCGCACGCTCGGAAGTTGCGGGGCATCCTGCCCTGACAAATTTCATTTACATGCTAAATCTGATGTTCTTTAATTTCAATGTTAGGTTTATTTCTACGCTTTCGCTAGTAAACTGAGATACAGGCAAATTAGACGAAAAGAGGGACATCGTGGACTCCATATTTTCTATTGGCATCCAGTCATTATGGGACGAATTGAGCCACATGCCAGTCGGTGGAGTCTGGTGGATTAATACGGATCGTAATGAAGACGCTATCAGCCTGGTAAACCAGACAATTGCCGCTCAGGATAAGGATTCCCGCGTGGCCGTCATTAGCATGGGCGAAGAGCCGAAGAAAATAATTACGCTGGAAAGCGACAGCGGCCCCCAGAAAGTACGTTTGTTTTCTATGTCAGCGGAAGCGGATAGTCTATACTTTTTGTCCCGCGACGTTCAGTGCTCTATTGACCCGGATCACTATTTAGTGATTCTTAAATGTGCAAATAACATACTGCAAAATATTCCTGCTGAAAAACTGCTGTCGTGGCTGGAAAAAATCAATAAATGGGCAAAGTTTCAAAATTGCACGCTATTGGTCGTCAACCCCGGCAGTAATAATGACAAGCTGTTCTCACTTTTGATGGGCGAATATCGCTCCCTGTTCGGACTGGCAAGTCTTCGTGACCAGGCAGGCAGCTATCTCTACGATATTGCCTTCTGGTGCAATGAAAAGGGCGTGAGCGCCAGGCAACAGCTGACTCTTAAACCTATTGAGGGGAAATGGCACCTGGCACAGCAGGAAGAAACCGTGGTGCAGCCGCGCAGCGATGAAAAGCGCATCCTGAGCCATATTGCGGTTTTAGAGGGCGCGCCCGCGCTTTCGGAAAACTGGTCACTGTTTGAGTCTAACGAAGCGCTTTTTCATGAAGCCCGTACCACCCAGGCAGCCACCCTCGTTTTCTCGTTGATGCAGAATAATCAGATTGAAACGCTGGCGAGACAAATTCACACCCTGCGCCGCCAGCGCGGCAGCGCGTTAAAAATTGTGGTGCGCGAAAATAATACCAGCCTGCGCGCTACCGATGAGCGTCTGCTTCTGGGCTGCGGGGCAAATATGGTTATCCCCTGGAATGCGCCACTGTCACGCTGCCTGACGCTTATTGAAAGCGTTCAGGGTCAGCAGTTCAGCCGCCATGTCCCGGAAGATATCTCCACGCTGCTCTCCATGACCCAGCCGATGAAGCTGCGTGGCTACCAGAAATGGGATACGTTCTGCGATGCCGTCGGCAACATGATGAGCAACACGTTACTTCCGGCGGACGGGAAAGGGGTTATGGTTGCCCTGCGGCCGGTCCCGGGCATTCGCGTTGAGCAGGCGCTCACCCTGTGTCGCCCGAACCGTACAGGGGACATCATGACCATTGGCGACAATCGCCTGGTGCTGTTTTTGTCGTTTTGCCGGGTCAACGATCTTGATACTGCGCTTAACCACATCTTCCCCCTGCCTACCGGGGATATTTTCTCGAACCGTATGATTTGGTTCGAAGATAATGCTATCAGCGCAGAGCTGGTGCAAATGCGCGCTCTCCAGCCTGAACAATGGGTTAAACCGCTCGCAATCACGAGCGATGTAAAACCGCTCCTCAATGCCAGACATGACGGACATGTCTGGCGTCGGGTTCCGGAACCCCTTCGCTTATTAACTGAGAACGGGGAGAACGCACCATCATGAATATCAGCGATATCATCCAACTGGTCGTATTCTGCGCGCTGATCTTTTTCCCGCTTGGCTACTATGCACGCCATTCCATACGCCGTATCCGTGATACGGCCAGAGTGATGTTTGTAAAACCTCGCTATGTAAAACCAGCCGGAACACTGACACGGGCATCACACGTCAAGGCAGACCGTAAACATGACTAATTCTTCCTATACCGCTTCGTCACCCTCGCCGCTCTGGCAATACTGGCGCGGCCTTTCCGGCTGGAACTTCTACTTTCTGGTGAAGTTTGGCCTGCTTTGGGCAGGTTATCTGAATTTCCATCCCCTGCTTAACCTGGTGTTTATGGCCTTCCTGCTGATGCCTCTGCCGAACATCAGGCTGCATCGTTTACGCCATTGGGTGGCCATCCCCATCGGCTTTGCGCTGTTCTGGCACGATACCTGGCTGCCTGGTCCGGAAAGCATAATGAGCCAGGGATCGCAGGTCGCGGGCTTCAGCGCAGACTATATGCTTGACCTGGTTGAGCGTTTCATTAACTGGCAGATGATTGGCGCCGTCTTTGTCCTGCTGGTTGCCTGGCTGTTCCTGTCTCAGTGGATCCGCGTCACGGTGTTTGTCGTCGCCATTATGATCTGGCTTAACGTGCTGACGCTGGCGGGGCCAAGCTTTTCGCTGTGGCCTGCCGGCCAGCCGACGACAACGGTGACCACGACGGGAGGAAGCGCAGCGGCTACCGTTACAACGGCAGGCGATACGCCGGTGGTGGGCGATATTCCAACGCAGACCGCACCGCCGACCTCCACCAATCTTAATGCCTGGCTCTCCAGCTTCTATACCGCTGAAGATAAGCGACAGACGAAATTCCCGGATGCGCTGCCAGCCGATGCGCAGCCATTTGAGCTGCTGGTGATTAACATCTGTTCCCTCTCCTGGGCCGACGTGGATGCCGCCGGTTTGATGTCTCACCCGCTGTGGTCCCACTTTGACATCCAGTTTAAAGATTTTAACTCTGCCACCTCATACAGCGGCCCGGCGGCAATCCGCCTGCTGCGAGCAAGCTGCGGTCAGGCATCGCATAAAAACCTGTATCAGCCCGCTGGCAACCAGTGTTATTTGTTCGATAATCTCGCGAAGCTGGGCTTTACGCAGCACCTGGTGCTGGGGCATAACGGTCAGTTCGGTAACTTCCTGAAAGAGGTACGTGAACAGGGTGGCATGCAGGCGCCACTGATGGATCAAACCGGTCTTCCCGTTACGCTGCTGGGCTTCGATGGCTCGCCGGTTTATGACGATACCGCCGTGCTGCAGCGCTGGCTGCAGACCATCGAAAAAGACAGTAATCCGCGCAGTGCAACGTTCTATAACACCCTGCCGCTTCACGACGGTAACCACTTCCCGGGGGTGAGTAAAACGGCGGATTACAAAGTGCGGGCGCAGAAATTCTTCGACGAGCTGGATGCGTTCTTCACGGAGCTGGAAAAATCTGGCCGTAAAGTGATGGTGGTCGTGGTACCTGAGCACGGTGGCGCGCTGAAAGGCGACAGAATGCAGGTATCCGGCCTGCGCGATATCCCAAGCCCGTCCATTACCAACGTGCCTGCAGGCATTAAATTCTTTGGTATGAAGGCACCGCACCAGGGCGCACCAATTGAGATTACCCAGCCAAGCAGCTATCTGGCGATTTCAGAACTGGTTGCCCGCGCCGTTGACGGGAAGCTGTTTGTAGAAGATAGCGTGAACTGGGATCAGCTCACCAGCAACCTGCCGCAAACGGCTGAAGTCTCCGAGAACGCCAACGCGGTGGTGATTCAGTATCAGAACAAACCGTACGTTCGCCTGAACGGCGGGGACTGGGTACCGTATCCGCAGTAACTGATTTACCCCTCTTCCCATAGGGGAGAGGGGATAGTCAGTGCGTCATTATTGCGCTGAAATCCACACCTGCATTTTCAGACTTGCCGAATCGTCGTCTTTAGAGGTGATTTCGGGCTCTCCGGAAGGCTGCCCCATCGTTAAATGCCAGGGTAGCGCAGACGGATTGTCGCATCGTTTGCTCCATCCGGTTATTCGGCGCTTCGCAGGGAAATCTCACCGCCCACCCAGGGCTTGATCGCGCCATCCTGCTCAAGAAGTAGCGCGCCCTGTGCGTCAATACCGCGGGAAATGCCGTAAATCTCTTTATCACCAATCAGCAGCTTCACCGGACGGTTGATGAAGTTATCCAGCTTTTCCCAACGAGACAGGAACGGTGCCAGGCCTTCCTGTTCAAAAAGCGTGAGTGAACTGCGCAGCTCTTTAATCATGCGCACAGCAAGGGTGTTACGATCGATGACGATCCCCGCCTCCTGGAGATTGGTCCAGGCCTGATTCACCACATCATCCTGGACAGTACGCATCACCATATTGAGGCCCGCGCCAATAACAATTTGCGCCGCATCACCGGTTTTTCCCGTCAGTTCGACCAGAATACCGGCAAGTTTACGATCGTTAAGGTACAGATCGTTTGGCCACTTAACGCGGACCCGATCGGCACCCAGATCGTGCAGCACTTCCGCCATGACGATACCAATGACCAGACTCAGGCCAATGGCTGCGGCAGGCCCCTGCTCCAGACGCCAGTACATGGACAGATAAAGATTGGCGCCAAATGGCGAGAACCATTTGCGACCGCGACGGCCACGACCGGCCTGCTGGTATTCAGCAACACAGGCATCGCCGGATGAGAGTTCGCTCAGCCGATCCATAAGGTACTGGTTCGTCGAATCAATCACCGGCAGCACCGCAACGTTGCCGTGTCCAAGCTGGCTGCGGATGACGTCTTCATTCAGCAATTGAATTGGCTCCGGCAGGCTGTAGCCTTTTCCCGGCACCGTGAACACATCGACGCCCCAGTCGCGAAGCGTCTGGATATGCTTGTTAATGCCGGCACGGCTCATGCCCAGCTGCTCGCCCAGCTGTTCACCAGAGTGAAACTCCCCGTCAGCAAGGATGCTAATCAGGGTTAACGGAATGGTATTGTCCTTCACGCAATGGTCTCCACGGCATTCACTTCACCTGTGCGGCCAATGAAGCGGACTTCTGGCTCCAGCCAGACGTTAAACTTTTCGCCCACACGTTGACGAACATAATGCGCCAGCTGTACAACATCATCGCTGGTCGCATCGCATTGATTAATCAGTACCAGAGCCTGCTGCTGGTGAACGGCAGCGCCACCTACGGACGTGCCTTTTAACTGGCATTGATCGATCAGCCAGCCAGCGGCCAGCTTCACGCTGCCATCTGCCTGAGGATAATGTGGCGCAGTGGGCCATCCTTCAAGAAAGGCTTTTGCATTTTCGCTGCTAATAACCGGATTTTTGAAGAAGCTTCCTGCATTTCCGTTTACTTTCGGATCGGGAAGTTTGGTCATTCGCATATGGCAAACTGAGTCAAATACGTCGCGGGGAGTGACGGTTGCCGGATCGAGACGCGTTAAATCGCCATAGGTCAGCACCGGCTGCCAGTTCTTTGGCAGACGCAGACCCACGGCGACAATCACGTAGCGATCCTGATATTCATGCTTGAAGATACTGTCACGATAGCCAAACCGACACTGTTCTGCCGTTAAGCGCTTAGCCGTTCCGGTCGCCAGTTCGATGCAGTCGACATATTCACAGACATGTTTCAGTTCGATGCCGTAGGCACCGATGTTTTGGATGGGTGACGATCCGGCGCAGCCTGGTATAAGCGCCAGGTTTTCCAGACCCGGCATCCCTTTTTCGAGGGTAAATTGCACTAGCTGATGCCAGTTTTCTCCGGCCCCCACGTGCAGATGCCAGCTATCGGCATGCTCTTCCACACCAATGCCCATGATGCGGTTAACGATCACCGTTCCCGCGAAATCGTCGAGAAACAGGACATTGCTTCCTTCGCCCAGAATCAGTACGGGTTCGTTATTTTCTGTTGCGCTTTGCCATGCATCCAGCAGCTGCTGTGCAGTATCGGCACGTACAATATGATTAGCATTACGTTGAATGCCAAAGGTATTCCAGGGCTTAAGGGAGTGGTTCATAGACGCTATCCTGATGCAAAAACGCAGGTAGTTTACCGTATAAGCAGGGTGTTGGGGGATCTGTTTGTGCAGCGCAGAAACGCAAAAAGGCCATCCTTCCGGATGGCCTCTTCACTTAATTGATGCCTGGCAGTTCCCTACTCTCACATGGGGAGACCCCACACTACCATCGGCGCTACGGCGTTTCACTTCTGAGTTCGG
>NZ_JADBQZ010000009.1:0-191483 GCF_014896175.1 Enterobacter cloacae complex sp. I3 | reverse complement strand
ATACAGATGCTTTGAGGTATGCATGAACGTTAATGCGAAACCACTTTCTGAATTAAGCCGGCTCGCAAAATGTCTGGAAGTCGCCGGTACCCCCTTTAAGATCGAACCACAGCAATTAATAACAACCGGCAATAATGATGATGAGCCATTTACTTTTATAATACAGTCTGGTCTTACCGCTATCCATCGTAAATCTGATGAACTTCTGATGGGCATTGCGCAGGCACCTTTTATCTATGGTTTGAATGCATGGGTAAATGATAGTTATCTGGAATATTCCATGATGACACACACAACCTGTTCTGGGTTTTATTTACCGGCCTCTGCCACGCGTCAACTTATTCAGCAAAATCATCTCTGGCAGGATGCTTTCTGCTGGGTGTCATGGATTAACCATATTCTGGGCAAGCGTGACCTGCAGCTGGTGGGAAATAACTCTTATAGTCAGATCCGGGCGATGTTGATCAATATGGCCGAGTGGGATGACTCGCTGCGCTCAAAAATTGGCGTTATGAATCATATTCAGCGTAGCACACGTATTTCACGTTCGGTCGTTGCAGAAGTCCTGGCTGCGCTGCGTCAGGGGAACTACATCAATATGAGCCGGGGCAAGCTGGTCAGCATCAACCGCTTGCCCACGGAATATTAAGATCAGTTAGACGCAGTAAGCACCTGGGCTTTATTGGCGCTCAGTTCGGCCACCAGGTTATTGATGCCGTCACTCATATTAACGAAGCGCGTGTTCGGAGAACGGGTGACCACCACAAACGCGCCCACGTTGGACTGCGGAATCATTGCCATGTAGGTAATGAATCCGCCGCCGCCGCCGGTTTTCTGAATGATGCCCGGACGGCCATTTTTCGGTGCCATATAGACCCAGCCCAGGCCGAGCGCATCGGCTTTACCCGGCACGTCCATCCCGATGACGCGATGCAGCTGAGTACGCTGATAGATAAGGGTCTGCATACGATCGGCCTGGCTGCTGCGAGAGTAAAAATCCGAAGAAAGGAACTGCTGCATCCAGCGCATCATGTCGCCAGGGGTGGAATAGACCCCGCCGCTGCCCACGGCCGCCAGCGTGTTGTTACAGGGGCTTGCGCCTTTCTCTGCCACCATCAGGCGTTTGCACTGGTCCGGGGAAGGGGTAAAGGTGGTGTCTTTCATGCCCAGCGGACGCGTGATCTGCTCTTCAAAAAGCTGCGGGTAAGGTTTGCCCGCCGCCGTTGAAAGCGCATCCGCCAGCAGATCGAACGCCAGGTTCGAGTAAGAGGCCTGCGAGCCCGGGGCGGATTTCAGCGTGGCGGTGCTCAGGTAGTTCCAGCGCTGTTGGCGCGTTGGCCAGACAAAAACGTCGCGGTGCGCCGCGCCGCCCGGCTGCTCGCGCGGCAGAGCGCTGGTGTGCGTCGCGAGGTTCACCAGGCGAATTGGCGTGCCCTGATACGTCGGCACGCGGGCACCCGGCGGGGCGTATTTGCTGAGCGGATCGTCGAGCTTTACCACGCCCTGGTCGAGCAGCTTCACCAGCATTTCGCTGGTCATCAGCTTGGTTAAGGACGCGACGCGCACAACGGAATCCAGCTGCGGACGAACGTTATTACCTGGACGCGTTTCACCAAAGCTGCGGAAAACGCGCTGGTTGCCGTCGATGACCACCATTGCCATCCCGGTCGCGCCGCTGCCGTAATAGATAAGGTTCGCGTAGCGATCGGCAATATCGGAAGCCAAAACGGGCGCCGTCAGCGGCTGGGCTGCCTGGGCGGTGGAGAAGCTCACCGCACACAGCGCGGCAAAAGAGAGCAGACAACGTTTCAACGAAAAGCATCCATGAAGTGAATGAGGAAAGTAATGGGTATTTATACTACTAATCGGCACCGTGCAATGCCCCGAATAGCATAACCATAGCGAGAAAAACGTAACCATGGGTAAATATGAAGAATTTCCCTGCGAGCGCTCTCCCATTTTGTGACATCGGGCTTATGATAGGCACCAGTGTTACTCAATCTTGCGGAGAACGGTATGTCTGAAAAGCGTGTGGTAATGGTGGTTGATATGCAGAACGGGGTGTTTGAAACCCCGCGTCATCAGCGCGAGACGTGTGTCTCTCTGATCAACCAGCTTACGCAGGCTGCCGACACGGTGATTTTTATTCAGCATGCCGAGGCCGGGGGGCTGGAAGAGGGAAGTGACGGGTTTGCGTTGCTGCCTGAACTCCATCAACCTGCTGGCGCGCTGTACGTGACCAAAACCGCCTGCGATGCCTTCTATAACACCGGGCTTGAGGCGCTGTTACGCGAGCAGGGCATTCGCGAGTTTGTCATCTGCGGCTGCGCCACCGATTACTGCGTTGACGCCACGGTCAAGAATGGCGTCAGCCGGGGTTATCACATCACCGTGGCGGAAGATGCCCACACCACCGCCAACCGCCCGGCTGCCGAAGCACAGATCCTGATTCACCACCACAACGACGTCTGGCGAAACTTCATTGCGCCAGCGAACCCTGTCGCGGTGAAACGCACCGAAACAATTCTCGAAAACTGGAAAGCGAACTAATAATCAACCCACGGGTCTGACCTTTTTGCCCGAGCCGGGGTCCGGCTCGGGCAAGGTATTCGTGTGGTAATGTGTTGAGCACAGCAACAACCATAACAACAAGAAGGAAGTATCATGTTTAAGTCTTTTTTCCCAAAGCCGGGGCCTTTTTTCCTGTCGGCATTTATTTGGGCACTGATCGCAGTCGTGTTCTGGCTGGCGGGCGGCGGTGCATGGCTGACGCGCATCGTGGGGGCGACAGGCGAGGTGCCGATTAGCGCGGCGCGCTTCTGGTCGTTCAGCTATCTGCTGTTTTATGCCTATTACGCGCTGTGCGTCGGGCTGTTTGCGCTGTTCTGGTTTAATTATTCCCCTCATCGCTGGCAGACGTGGTCCATTCTCGGAACGTCGCTGATTATTTTTGTCACCTGGTTTCTGGTCGAAGTGAGCGTAGCCATTAACGCGTGGTATGCCCCGTTCTACGATCTCATCCAGAAAGCGCTTAGCGCCCCTAACAGGGTGCCAATTGGCGAGCTTTATAATCAGTTAAAAATTTTTATGGGCATTGCGATGATCGCTGTCACCGTGGCGGTGCTGAATAATTTCTTCGTCAGCCATTACGTCTTCCGCTGGCGTACGGCGATGAACGAATTCTACATGACCCACTGGGAGCGTCTGCGCCATATTGAAGGTGCTGCTCAGCGTGTTCAGGAAGACACCATGCGTTTTGCGTCAACGCTTGAGGATATGGGCGTCAGCCTGCTTAATGCCATCCTGAAACTGTTTGCGTTCTTACCGATTCTGGTCGCGCTTTCTCCGCATATTTCAGCATTGCCGATTGTCGGACATTTACCGTACGGCCTGCTCATCCCGGCGCTGATTTGGTCGCTTATGGGCACAGGCCTGCTTGCCGTCGTCGGGATTAAGCTGCCGGGCTTAGAGTTTAAGAATCAGCGTGTGGAAGCGGCCTATCGTAAGGAGCTGGTCTACGGAGAGGACGACCCAACGCGCGCTGCGCCCCCGACGATAAAAGAGCTGTTCCGCAACGTCCGTTTCAACTATTTCCGGCTCTATTTCCACTACATGTATTTCAATATTGCCCGTATTTTCTATTTGCAGGTCGATACTGTTTTTGGACTATTCCTGTTGTTCCCGTCTATTGTTGCGGGAACAATCACGCTGGGCTTACTGACCCAGATTACCAACGTGTTCGATCAGGTCAGAAACTCGTTCCAGTATCTGATCAACTCCTGGACCACGCTGGTGGAGCTGATGTCCATCTACAAACGTCTGCGCAGCTTTGAACATGAGTTGGACGATCGGGACCTGCAGGAAGTCACCAACACATTTAGCTAATACAGGGAGTTGCTATGTCTTTTGCCGTACCGCGTGCGTTACCGCTGTCCTTGCTGGCTGCCCTCGTTCTGGCGGGCTGTGCCGAAAAAGGGGCTGCTCCGCTTAAAAAGGGCGAGAAGCCCGTGGATGTCGCAAGCGTTGTGCGGCAAAAAATGCCCGCCAGTGTGAAGGATCGCAATGCGTGGGCGGATGCGCTGGCAAAAACCTTTGAAAGCCAGAAGATTGCCCCAACCGAGGAGAATATCTGCTCGGTGCTGGCGGTGGCGCAGCAGGAGTCGATGTACCAGTCAGACCCGGTGGTGCCGGGTCTCAACAAAATTGCCTGGAAAGAGATCGACCGCCGCGCGGAATCGATGCATATCCCGGTATTCCTCGTGCATACCGCGATGAAAATCACTTCGCCAAACGGCAAAAGCTACAGCGAGCGGCTGGACACGGTGAAAACCGAAAAACAGCTCAGCGCCATCTTTGATGATTTCATTAACATGGTGCCGATGGGGCAGAAACTGTTTGGCTCACTGAACCCGGTTCACACCGGCGGCCCGATGCAGGTGAGCATTGCGTTTGCCGAGAAGCATACCGACGGCTACCCGTGGGAAATTGACGGTACGGTGCGTCAGGAGGTCTTCTCCCTGCGCGGCGGGCTGTGGTTCGGCACGTATCATCTGCTGAACTATCCGGCGAACTACAGCGAGCCCTTGTACCGCTTTGCAGACTTTAACGCGGGCTGGTATGCCAGCCGTAACGCGGCGTTTCAGAGCGCGGTTAGCCGCGCAAGCGGCGTCAAGCTGGCGCTGGACGGCGATCTTATCGCCTACGGCAGCAGCGAGGCGGGAAGCACCGAGCGGGCGATCCGGAAATTATCGACAACGCTTGATATGAGCAACAGCGACATTCGCCGTCAGCTTGAGAAAGGCGACAGCCTGGCATTTGAGAAAACGGATCTCTACAAGAAAGTGTTTGCGCTTGCCGAAAAGAAGAATGGGAAAACGTTGCCGAGGGCAATTCTGCCGGGAATTCAACTGGAAAGCCCGAAGATCACGCGTAACCTGACCACCGCATGGTTCGCAAAACGCGTGGACGATCGCCGGGCTCGCTGTATGGGGCTTTAATGGCGACGACGAAAGCGCAGGACGAGCGCGACAACGCCTAAAATCATACACCCCGCGAGGAAGGGAACGAGGCCAAACAGCGTGCTCACGCCAAACCCGATTTCAACTCGCGGGCGTCCGTTATCCTGCACCTGCATCAGGTGTTCATAAACGCCCGGCGCGTGCACCAGCATATTAAGCAGCTGGGAGCCAGCCCAGAAGCAGAACAGGACAAACAGGGCATACGCGATATTACCCGCCGTGGAGGTTTTTGGTTTGCCGCCAAAAATCGGTTTCGACAATGTAAAGTCAGCCATGTTGACCTCCCGAAATATCACTCTGTTTTAATACGCGTCTTACGGGGTGAGTTTGACAGGTCATCGCATTTGTCAATATCAGAATCGTGGTAATTTTCGCTCAGGATTTCTCCTGGATTGTTGATTTCTGCAGCATGTCACAATTTGTTAACTTAAATGAAACTGCACCGCATTTCAGAATTTCCGCATCTGCCACAGACCTGGCGGTGAAACTGTGAGAGGATGTCTTTTTTTCCTGCCGGAGTTGTTATGAAACTCACGTCCAAACTTCGCCGTGACTGGCACTACTACGCCTTTGCTATCGGGCTGATCTTTATTCTTAACGGCGTCGTGGGGCTGTTGGGATTTGAAGCGAAAGGCTGGCAAACCTATGCCGTGGGCCTGGTGACCTGGGTAATCAGTTTCTGGCTGGCAGGGCTGATAATTCGCCGCCGTCCGGAAGAGACGACAGCGGAGGAGACGGCTAAGGGTGCCGATTAGCCGTTAACGGAACTTTTCAGGGCGCTGTCTGCGGCATGACGCTCCAGCGCCAGCTCGATCAGGCGGGTGATCAGCTCAGAGTAGCCAAGCCCGCTGGCCTGCCACAGTTTTGGATACATGCTGATATTGGTGAAACCCGGCAGCGTGTTGATTTCATTGATCACCACCTCGTTCTCCGGCGTCAGGAACACGTCCACGCGCGCCATGCCGCTGCAGCCGAGCGTCTGATAGGCCTGAATGGCGATCGCCCGGATCTTATCGTTGATGGCCGGATCGATATCCGCAGGAACAACAACCTGGGCGCCTTTATCATCAATGTATTTGGTGTCGTACGAGTAGAAGTCGCTGTTTAAGACCACTTCACCGCAGGTGCTGGCCTGTGGGAAATCGTTGCCCAGCACCGCGCACTCAATTTCGCGGCCTTTGATCCCCTGCTCAACCACCACTTTATGGTCGAACTCGAATGCCAGACGGACGGCTTGCGTGAACTCTGCTTCGGTGGTGACTTTGCTGACGCCCACGGAGGAGCCCTGGTTGGCCGGCTTCACAAACAGCGGCAGACCCAGTTCAGCGCTAATTTGCGCGAAGCCGTGCTTGTCGCGGTTGGCCCGGGTGAGCGTCACGAACGGCGCGATATTCAGCCCGGCATCGCGCAGCAGGCGTTTGGTGACGTCTTTGTCCATGCAGGCGGCGGAGCCCAGCACGTCCGAGCCCACAAACGGCAGGTTGGCCATGCGTAACATTCCCTGCAGGGAACCGTCTTCGCCGAGGGTGCCGTGCACGATGGGGAAGACCACGTCGATCTGGGCGAGAGCCTGCGCGTTGCCGGCGTCGATGAGCTGACCCTTCACGACGCCGGGTACGGTGGCGACGCTAATTTCCGAAGGATTAAGGGCGATGTGTGCCGGATCGTGGGCATTCAGCAGATACTGGCTGGCATCGTTAACATGCCACTGGCCCTGTTTATCAATGCCCAACAGCACCACGTCGAAACGGCTTTTATCGATCGCATCGACGATATTTTTAGCCGATTGCAATGACACCTCGTGCTCCGCTGATTTTCCCCCAAAGACAATACCTACGCGCTGCTTTGCCATCTCACTCTCTTCCAGTCTGACGAAAAGCCAATAACATACCACGATGCCCTGCGGGTTTCGCGGCCTTCTGCCATAATGTTTTGGGGAACAGTGAGGGGGGAGAGTGAAAGGAAAAACGCTGCTGACCATTTTCATCCTTGGGGCAATCGCAACGGCGGGCTATCGCTGGCTGCCGTCTTACTACAACCCTTTCACGCCGCTGAACCTGGACGACCCGCCTGGCCGCATTACCCAGTATAAGCTGCGGCACTTAACGCCCGAAGCCTGCGCGAGCCTGTTAGCGCAGGCTAATCAAAAAAAACTGATCCGCACCCAGGCGGTCGCTGACAGCGGCGGGGAATGCCCGCTGAACAACGTCGTGCGCGTGCGTGACTTTGGCCCGGTGAGCCTGAACGGCAGTTTTCTTGCCAGCTGTCCGCTGGCGCTCAGCTCAGCCCTGTTTGTCAGCCAGCAGGCCCGGCCCCTGACTAAACGCTTTACCGGCAGTGAACTGACGCGCATTGAGCACCTCGGCAGCTTTGCCTGCCGCAATATCTACCACCGGCCCGATGCGCGGCGCAGCGAGCATGCCACGGCAGAGGCGCTGGATATCGCCGCTTTTCGGCTGGCGAACGGAGAGCGCGTTACGGTACTTAACGGCTGGAAATCGGCAAAAATGCAGCCATGGCTGAAGGCTCTGCTGGCGGCAAGCTGCGGTTACTACGGAAACGGTCTTGGGCCGGAATATAACGCGGCGCACGCCAGCCATTTTCATCTGGGAATGCGCGGCTTTGGTCTCTGCCGCTGAAGCATAATCTTCCGCCAGAAAATGGATGAATTGTGACTTATTTCACAAATATGATGACTGGGAAGATAAAACACCAAAGTCAGCGAGGCCGCATCTCTGGTGCGACGTTAAGGCGCGTAACTTGCTAATCTGACGGCGAATTCGCCTAAAAATGAAGACTATTTCTGTATGGAATCCTGGAAAGTTAATCTCATCTCGGTCTGGTTCGGCTGCTTCTTCACCGGGCTTGCCATCAGCCAGATCCTGCCGTTCCTGCCGCTGTACGTGTCACAGCTGGGGGTCAGCTCCCACGAAGCGCTGTCCATGTGGTCCGGGCTGACGTTCAGCGTCACGTTTCTGGTCTCCGCCATTGTGTCACCGATGTGGGGCAGTCTGGCGGATAGGAAAGGGCGCAAGCTGATGCTGCTGCGCGCCTCCCTCGGGATGGCGATTGCTATTCTGCTCCAGGCCTTCGCCACCAACGTCTGGCAGCTGTTTTTCCTGCGGGCGGTGATGGGGCTGACGTCCGGGTATATTCCCAACGCCATGGCGCTGGTTGCCTCTCAAGTGCCGCGCGAGCGCAGCGGCTGGGCGCTGAGTACGCTCTCCACCGCCCAGATCAGCGGCGTTATCGGCGGCCCGCTGCTGGGAGGCTTTCTGGCTGACCATGTCGGTCTGCGCGCGGTATTCATCATCACCGCAATCCTGCTGGTGATCAGCTTTCTGGTTACGCTCTTTCTTATCAAAGAGGGGGGCCGCCCCGTTATCAGTAAATCTGAGCGCCTGAGCGGCAAGGCCGTCTTCGCCTCGCTGCCATACCCGGGACTCGTAATTAGCCTGTTTGTCACCACCATGGTGATCCAGCTCTGCAACGGTTCGGTCGGCCCGATTCTGGCGCTGTTTATCAAGTCGATGGAGCCGGACAGCAACAATATCGCCTTTCTCAGCGGCATGATTGCCGCCGTGCCGGGCGTCTCCGCGCTGATCTCTGCCCCGCGTCTGGGAAAACTGGGCGACAGGATCGGCACGGCGCGCATCCTGATGGCGACGCTGATTTTTGCGGTGGTGCTCTTTTTCGCCATGTCGTTTGTTACCTCTCCGCTTCAGCTGGGCGTGCTGCGGTTTTTACTCGGCTTTGCGGATGGCGCTATGTTGCCCGCCGTACAGACATTGCTGGTCAAATATTCCAGCGACCAGGTCACGGGGCGTATTTTTGGCTATAACCAGTCGTTTATGTATTTAGGCAACGTCGCCGGTCCGCTTATTGGTGCGTCCGTTTCTGCAATGGCGGGTTTTCGCTGGGTATTTGCCGCGACGGCGATTGTCGTTTTAATCAATATTATCCAGCTGGCTATTGCCCTGCGTCGCCGCAGACAAATAGCGGAAGCGAAATCAGCGAAATAACCTTTTTGCAGATGTATTATATATTCTTATGGTAGCCGCATTTTTATATAACAAAATGCGGCGTTTTTTATAGAAAAACGTTTCGCTGAAAAAATCGCTGCGCTAATTTGGCGGCAATGTCACTTTTGCATAAGATAATACTTTTCTCCGCTTTGCATATTTCATTCCTGGTGTTAATTTCAGAGGAAATCCCATAAGGAAATAGCACGATGAAAAATCTCATTGCTGAGTTGCTGGTTAAGCTTGCACAAAAGGAAGAGGAGTCGAAAGAGCTGGTCGCCCAGGTCGAAGCGCTGGAAATAGTTGTCACCGCGCTGCTGCGGCAGATGGCAACATCGGATCAGCAGGCGTTAATTGAAAGCATTGAAGGAGCGCTGGATAAGGCGCGGCCCGATACGCAGGTTCCGCCACAAGATGCCGAGTTGCTGCAGCAATACGTAAAGAAGCTGTTGAGGCATCCGCGCAGTTAAGCCGTTACTGACATGTCATAGGATTGTCATGCAGGATGCCTGGAGTCGCTCTGTTTTATTTTTGTATTTGTACATGAAGAAAATAAATTGAAACAGAGCGCGCTTTTTAGCGCGTTACATCCCCTGTTAATTACCCCTGCCATTTATGCTGATACCGTCAATTCCTGCGTGCTGGAACTGAAATGATAAATTCCCGGCCGAAATCACATCTGCCGGGTGGTTTTTTTCCTGTCACGAACCAGACTTACAGGGAATGTTCACAAAAGGATGGTGCAATGAAAACAACATTACTGGTTACTCTGCTCTCCGGCCTGTTCCTGATCTCCTCGGCGAACGCGGAAGAAAAAACATTAACGCCGCAACAGCAACGCATGACCACCTGTAATCAACAGGCGACGTCCCAGAGTCTGAAGGGGGATGCACGTAAAACCTACATGAGCGACTGCCTGAAAAACGGCGCCGCGAAACCCGGCGAAAAAAGCCTGACGCCGCAGCAGCAAAAAATGCGCGAGTGTAATGCGAAAGCAACCGAACAGTCCCTCAAGGGCGACGATCGCAGCAAGTTCATGAGTGCCTGCCTGAAGAAAAAAGTGTAGTTCTAACGGGTGAGCGGCTCCGGCGGCTCACCCGAAATTTCATACTTTCCCCGCAGTCCCCCTCTCTATAATTTGGGAAAATGTTTCAGAATATTCCCAAAAATGATGAATGATGACATTTATTACTACAAAAAGCGCATTCGGGAAGAGTGGAGTTTAACCCCTTCTCAGGATGACCCTCACCGTACCGGCACCCAGTTTGCCAGGCGAGCCCGGCTGGCGCGCGTTGTCGGGCTGGCGGCGATGTTTGTCCCGGTGGCGGAAATTCTGGTCAGCCATTTTTTACCCGGCGGCTGGTGGTTGTTGCTGGTGGGGTGGGCATTCATCTGGCCGCACTTTGCCTGGCAGTTATCCTGCCGCGCCGCTTCACCTCATCAGCAGGAAATTTTTAACCTCAAGATGGATGCCGTTATCGCCGGGGTCTGGATCGGCGTGATGGGGATGTATGTATTACCCACTGCGGCGCTGGTGATGATGGTGGGGATGAATATGATGGGCTCTGGCGGCTGCCGCCTTTTTATCGCGGGGATCGTGCTCACCCTGCTTACTGCGCTGCTTACGTTACCGCTTGCTGGCAGAGCGCAGCCCTTTAATCCGGGGGCGCTGGAGTGGGGCTTAACGCTTCCTGTCCTTATGCTTTATCCCATGCTGTTTGCCTGGCTTAGCCATCGAACGGCCGTCAGGCTGGCGGAACATAAGCGGCGGCTGGAAATGATGAGCACCCGTGACGGTATGACCGGGGTCTTTAACCGCCGACATTGGGAAATGCTGCTGCGCAATGAATTTGAGTACTGTCGCCGGAGCCACTGCACCGCCACGATATTGCTGATTGATATCGACCACTTTAAAAACATCAACGATACCTGGGGGCACGACGCTGGCGACAAGGCCATCGTGGCCATTACCCGCCAGCTTCAGATGTCGGTACGGTCAGGCGATGCGATAGGCCGGTTTGGCGGGGATGAGTTCGCGGTGATTATGTCCCAGACGGCCGCTGAAAGCGCCATCGCCGTCATGTCGCGGGTTCACGCGCGGCTGGAAACGCTGTCGTTACCGTGCGCGCCGAAGGAGCCTCTGCGCATCAGCGTGGGCGTGGCCCCCTGGGGGCCGCAGTTTGTACACTATCGGGAATGGTTGAAGGCGGCAGATGTGGCGCTGTATAAGGCGAAAAATGCCGGGCGCGGCCGCACCGAAGTGGCCGCCTGACGCCCGGCCAGACATCAGGATTTACTCAGCTTCTCTGACTTTTCCATGCATTTTGCCATCGCTTCGATAACCGCAGAACGGAACCCGCGTTCTTCCAGCACCCGCACCGCTTCGATGGTGGTACCGGCCGGGGAGCAGACCATATCCTTCAGTTCACCCGGGTGTTTACCGGTCTCCAGCACCATTTTGGCGGAGCCCATCACTGCCTGCGCGGCGAATTTATACGCCTGCGCGCGCGGCATACCGCCAAGCACGGCGGCGTCCGCCATCGCTTCTAAAAACATGAAAACGTACGCGGGGGCTGAACCGCTCACGCCGACCACTGGATGGATCATGGATTCTGCAATCACTTCCGCCTCGCCGAAGCAGCGGAAAATGTTTAGCACGTCCGCCACCTCTTCTGAAGTCACCAGCGCGTTAGGGGTGACGGAGGTCATACCGGCGTTGACCAGTGAGGGGGTATTCGGCATCGCGCGGACGATTTTACGATCGTGGCCCAGCGCGCGCGCCAGCTGATCGAGCGTCACGCCTGCGGCAATCGACACGACCAGCGTCTCTTTATTCAGGCTGGAGGTGATGTCGCTTAACACTTTGATCATGATGTTCGGCTTAACGGCACCAAAGACGATATCGGCAACCTGGGCCACCTCCTGCGCGCTTTCGGCGGCGTTGATCCCGTATTGATCGCGCAACGCGGCGACGTTATCCGGTGACGGGGTATAAACCCAAATCTGACCCGGCAGAACCTGCCCGCTGGCGATCAGGCCGCCCAGGATGGCTTTGCCCATGTTACCGCAGCCGATAAACCCGATTTTCTTGTCCATCATGATTCTCCGTCATTATGCGTTGTTTTCTCTGATTGATAGCTTAACAACGAAATGCAGGCGACAATAGTCGGCAGAGTCATTATGGGGAGACAACATGGCGATTTGGGTTGATGCGGACGCGTGTCCGAATGTGATTAAAGAGATTTTATTCCGCGCCGCCGAGCGCGTTCAGATGCCGCTGACGCTGGTGGCGAACCAGAATATTCGCGTCCCGCCTTCGCGGTTCATTCGCTCCCTCCGCGTGCCGGCCGGGTTCGACGTGGCGGATAATGAAATTGTTCGTCTGTGCAGCGCGGAAGATCTGGTCATCACCGCCGATATTCCGCTGGCGGCGGAAGTGCTGGAGAAAGGGGCGGCGGCGCTCAATCCGCGCGGCGAACGTTATTCGCCTTCAACCATCCGGGAAAAACTCACTATGCGTGATTTTATGGATACGATGCGGGCCAGCGGCGTGCAGACCGGTGGACCGGATAGCCTGTCCCAGCGCGATCGCCAGCAGTTTGCTGCCGAACTGGATAAATGGCTGCTGGAAGTGAAGCGCCGTACGGCGTAATGATAATTATTGTCAATATGTGGTACAGTGTGGCCTCCACAGGGTTGTCATCCCGTACCGCTTTGCAGTAAAGTATTCGACACATCTTCTGCAATTATTTCTTTACACTCTTCAGCCATTCGGCATCAAGGGGAACACCTGGCTATGACCCAACCCATCTTTTTAGTTGGCCCCCGCGGCTGTGGGAAAACCACCGTTGGTGTGGAACTGGCACGCGCATGTCATCGTCAGTTTGTTGATACCGACCACTGGCTGCAGACCGAGGCCGGCAAAACCATCGCAGACATCGTGGAGCAAGAGGGATGGGAAAGCTTTCGCGCCCGCGAAACGGCCGCGCTGAAAGCGGTCACCACGCCGTCAGCCGTCATTGCGACGGGAGGCGGTATTGTTCTGGCCGAATGTAATCGTCACTTTATGCGCGAAAAAGGCATTGTGATCTATCTCTGCGCGCCGGTGGCGGCTCTGGTAGGGCGACTTGAAGCATTTCCTGAAGAGGGACAACGCCCGGCGCTAACGTCACGACCGCTCAGCGAAGAGGTGAGCGAAGTGCTGGCCGAGCGTGATGCCCTCTACCGTGAAGCGGCACACCATGTTGTGGATGCCTCTGCGGCCCCGGAAGATGTGGTAATTCAGATTATTACCGCCCTGCGTCTGGCGTGTGCCAGCTAACCGCCGTCTATACTGATAGCTCAGACATAAAAAAAGGATGAGCTATGCCAACCAGACCTCCCTATCCGCGCGAAGCACGTATTGTTACCGTTGAAAAAGGCAATGGCGACCAGACCGTCATCTGGTACCAGCTGCGTGCCGATCACCCCAAACCGGACTCGCTGATCAGTGAACATGAGACTGAACAGGAAGCGCTGGATGCCAAACGGCGCTACGAAGATCCAGAAAAGTCGTGAATGTTTTCCTAAACGCTCCAATACCGTGCCTGAATCACACTTTTTACTCATCGCAAATGTTAAGCAGGAGTTAATATTTAGTTATTACAGGTAGCTCCGTTACCGGCAGGCGATCTTTACATTTCGGGGTAGAGATCGCCTGCTACGCTTGGTGCTGTTTTGTTGAAAAAACGAACTGTACAGCGTAGAGAGCCTGTACCTGTGTTTACGTTTTTGTAGTGATGGAAGGCGAAGAAGATGAAGGCAACGTTGGCGATCCTCACCATTGGTGTGGTCCCTGTAAGCGAAGTGTTACCGCTCTTAACCGAGCATGTATCTGAACAACAGATCACGCATCTCAGCCTGCTGGGTAAGATGAGCCGGGAAGAGGTCATGGAAGACTACGCTGTAGAGGCGGGGGAGGATCCCCTGGCGACGTTATTAAGCGACGGTAAACTGGCGCATGTTTCTCGGCAGAAAATTGAGCGTTCGCTGCAGGCAGTAATAGAAGTACTCGATAATCAGCAATATGACGTTATTTTGCTGATGAGCACCGCCCCCATTAAGGGGCTCATCGCGCGCAATGCGATTTTGCTTGAGCCGATGCGCATTATTCCTCCGCTGGTAGCCTCCATTGTTGACGGGCATCAGGTGGGGGTCATTGTGCCCATCGAGGAGCTTATGGACAACCAGGAAGCAAAGTGGCACGTGCTCGAAAAAACGCCCCTGTATGCGCTGGCAAACCCCTTCTGGGACAGCGAGGCTAAACTCATTGCTGCCGGGAAGGAGCTGCTGGAGAGAGGGGCGGATGTATTGATTCTGGACTGTCTTGGTTTTCACCAGCATCACCGGGATTTACTGCAAAAGGCGCTGGACGTGCCGGTGCTGTTATCCAACGTTCTGATGGCTCGCCTGGCTTCAGAACTTCTGACGTAATGATTTTGCGTGACAGGTGATGAGCATGGCCCCTATAGTGAATTTTTATCTCTGAATATAAGGGCCAGTTCATGCTTCAAAGTAACGAATACTTTTCCGGTAAAGTGAAATCCATCGGTTTTACCAGCAGCAGCACTGGCCGCGCCAGTGTGGGCGTTATGGCTGAAGGGGAATACACCTTTGGCACGGCGGAAGCGGAAGAGATGACGGTGGTCAGCGGCGCGCTGAACGTCTTACTGCCGGGTGAAACGGAATGGAAAGTTTACGCTGCCGGGCAAGTTTTCAACGTCCCTGGCCACAGCGAATTTCATTTGCAGGTCGCTGAACCGACCTCTTATCTGTGCCGCTACCTGAAATAATCTTCTTTCCTCTCCCCTTTGGGGAGAGGATCAGGGTGAGGGGAAATTATCTCTGCGCTTCGCCGCCGAGACCTTCCACCAGATTCTGAATTAACGCGGCCAGTTCGCCGGTCATCAGGATAAAGTCCGCGTCAAAGCGCTGGGCGTAATCTTCCCGGTCGATATCTTCGTTTTGATCGCGCAGCTCGTCGCAGAACTTCAGACGCTTCACGGAACCGTCGTCGCACATCACGAACTGAATGCGCTGCTGCCAGTCGAGCGCCAGTTTGGTGACCACTTTGCCCGCTTCAATGTGTACGGCGATCTCGTCGCTCACCAGATCCTGCTTTTTCGCGCGGATCACGCCGCCATCTTCCAGCAGGGCTTTCAGCTCGGCTTCGTCCAGAATCTGGAAACCTTGCGCCGCGGTACCGCTGCGGACCCACTCGGTCAGGGTCAGCTCAATCGGCGTTTCCAGCGCCAGCGGTACGACCGGTAAAGAGCCGATGCTTTTACGCAGCAGGGCCAGCGTATCTTCCGCTTTTTTGGCGCTGGCGCAGTCCACCATGATCAGCCCGTTAACGGTATCGATCCACATCATCGTCTGGCTGAAGCGGCTGAAGGCGCGCGGCAGCAGAGAGTGCAGCACTTCATCTTTCAGCGAATCTTTTTCGGTTTTTTTCAGCTTGCGGCCCTGCTCGGCTTCCAGCTTGAAAATTTTTGCTTCAAGCGCCTGCTTAACCACCGGCGTGGGCAGAATTTTCTCTTCTTTGCGGGCGCAGACGATGATTTGACCCGTGCTGCTGGCGTGGGTCAGTGCATCGCTTTGCGAACCCATTGGCGGAACCCAACCGGTTTTCGCCATATCCTGGCTACCGCAAGGGGAAAAGCTATAAGCGGCTAACTGTTTTTCCATCTCTTCTGCGCGCAGCGAAACGTCGCGGCTGAGACGGTAAACCATCAAATTTTTGAACCACAGCATGATAATTTCCACGGCCTTGTCGTTAAATCAGCGGGCATGATAACGAATTGTCGCATCGCTTGCATTGCTAATCGGGAAGCGTGCTTCTACTCTGTTGATAATCAAAATAATGAGGAGAGTCTTGTGCGTATTGGGATTGATTTGGGCGGCACCAAAACAGAAGTCATCGCATTAAGCGAGCAG
Organism: Enterobacter cloacae complex sp. I3; assembly: GCF_014896175.1. Taxonomy (NCBI): domain Bacteria; kingdom Pseudomonadati; phylum Pseudomonadota; class Gammaproteobacteria; order Enterobacterales; family Enterobacteriaceae; genus Enterobacter; species Enterobacter cloacae complex sp. I3. The sequence continues at coordinate 175,468 of NZ_JADBQZ010000009.1, read as the reverse complement.
GGGGAACAGCTGTTCCGCCACCGTCTGCCGACGCCGCGCGATGATTATCACCAGACGATCGAGACGATTGCCCGGCTGGTTGATATGGCCGAGCAGGCGACGGGCGAGAGGGGCACGGTCGGGATGGGGATCCCCGGCTCCATTTCGCCTTATACGGGTGTGGTGAAAAATGCCAACTCCACCTGGCTCAACGGTCAGCCGTTTGATAAAGATTTGAGCCAGCGTCTGAACCGGGAAGTGCGTCTGGCGAATGACGCTAACTGCCTGGCGGTCTCTGAGGCCGTTGATGGTGCAGCCGCAGGAGCGCAGACCGTGTTTGCGGTGATTATCGGTACCGGCTGCGGCGCGGGCGTGGCCTTTGGTGGACGTTCACATATCGGCGGCAACGGCACGGCGGGTGAGTGGGGGCACAACCCGCTGCCGTGGATGGATGAAGATGAACTCAAATACCGCGCCGAGGTACCGTGCTACTGCGGCAAGCAGGGCTGTATCGAGACGTTTATCTCCGGCACCGGTTTTGCAACCGACTACCACCGCCTGAGCGGCCAGCCGCTCAAGGGGAACGAGATTATGCGTTTGGTGGAAGAACAGGATCCGGTGGCCGAACTGGCGCTCAGCCGCTACGAAATGCGTCTGGCGAAATCGCTGGCGCACGTAGTGAACATTCTCGATCCGGACGTGATTGTGCTCGGCGGTGGCATGAGCAACGTTGACCGGCTGTACGCCACGGTACCAAATCTGGTGAAACAGTGGGTCTTCGGCGGCGAGTGCGAAACCCCGATCCGCAAAGCCGTCCACGGCGACTCCAGCGGCGTGCGCGGCGCGGCGTGGTTATGGCCGGAGTAAACGCAAAACGGCAACTTGCGTTGCCGTTTTTGATGTTTAGAGGGCCAGGGTGAGGGCACCAGACCGAATCGACCCAACACTCACCCCACCGCAAACTCCCTGTCCAGCCTGCTATACCCCAGTCCGTTGATCTTCTTCACCTTGATCTGCACCGGAATGCGCTCTTTCATCGCCTCGACGTGGCTAATCACCCCGATGGTTTTCCCGGTGGCGTTCAGCGCGTCGAGCGCATCCAGCGCGGTATCCAGCGTTTCACTGTCGAGCGTGCCGAATCCCTCATCCAGGAACAGGGAATCAATCCGCGTTTTGTGACTGACCAGGTCAGAAAGCGCTAACGCCAGCGCAAGGCTGACCAGGAAGCTCTCGCCGCCGGAGAGCGTGCGCGTATCGCGCACCGCATCGGCCTGCCAGGTGTCGACCACTTCCAGCTCCAGCGCCTCGCTGGCCTTACGCTGTAGGAGATAACGGCCGTGCAGGCGGTTAAGCTGCTGGTTTGCGAGCCAGACCAGGTTATCCAGCGTCAGCCCCTGAGCGAACTTGCGGAACTTGTCGCCGGTGCTGGAGCCGATCAGCGCGTTGAGATAGCCCCAGTCGTCGGCCTGGCGCGCGGCCTCTTCAATTTGCAGCATTAACGCCTGCTGATGCTGGCGGTTATCGCTGTCCTGCTTAAGCTGCTGGCGGATCTCGCCCTGATGCGTGGTGTTCTCACGAAGCCGTTGCGCCAGCTGCTGCAGCTGGCTTTGCAGGGTAGACGCATCCGCGTCAAGTTCTTCCGGGCGCAGCGCAAGGTGCGCCTGCAGCTGCTGATTAGCCTGGCCGGAAAGGGCCGCGGCCTGCTGTAGCTGGTTTTCCAGCGACTGTTTCAGCTGTTCGAGGCGGCGAATAGCATCGTCATCCAGCAGCGCGGCAAGGAACGCATCCCGATCGGCAAAACAGCTTGCGGAGAGCGCCGCGGTGAACTGCGTCTGCGATTGCTGCAGGCGCTCGCGCTCCAGCGACTCCTGCTGCTGCAGGGCGGCGAGCTGGCTTTGCAGCGACACGCATTCATTGTGGATGTCGCGCCAGTCATCAGGAATGGCCGGCTCAGCCTCTTCGCCGTGTGTTGCCGGAAGCGTGTCGAGCAGCGGCTTCAGCGCGCTCATGCGTTCCTGAAGCACGCCGTGCTGCGTATGCTTCTCCTGCCAGTGGGCAAATTCCGCTTCGCGGGCGTGCAGCCAGTCGGCCTCATTGCCCTCTTCGGGAACGCTAAGCGAGAGCGCGAGAAGAGTATGTTCCAGCGCCTGGCGCGTTGCGGTGCGCTGCTGCTGATACTGGCGTTCCTGCGCTTCCTGCTCGTTCAGCTGGTTTTGCAGGGTCAGACGCTGGCTGAGCTGATAAAGCTGGCGCTCGTAGTGTTCCTGCTCGTTCAGCCATGGCGCGATATCCTCCTGAATATTCAATGCGATATTCAAAGACGCGCACGCCTCCAGCCATGCTTTAGTGAGCGCTTGCTCTTCCTGAGAAAGCGTCTGCGCTTCGTCTGTCTCACGCTGGATCTGTTGAGCCAGGGCATTAACCTGTCCCAGCACCAGCAGGCCTTCCTCTTTAAGCGCGGCGACCTCTTTTTCGAGCGCATCACGGCGACGCTGGTTATCCGTCAGCTCAAGCGACCGGTAGGTCTCCACGGCAGGATGCTCGTGGGAGCCGCACAGCGGGCAGGGTTTGCCTGCCTCAAGCCGTGAGCGATAGCTTTCCAGATTTTTAATCGTCGCTTCGCGTTCGCACAGGGCTTTCAGGTCCAGATAGTGCTGGTGTTTCTCTTTGTACTGCTGGCGGCGCAGCGACAGGGTTTCATTGAGCTTGCTCTGCTCCGCCTGGGCTTTCTGCACGCTTTCACCGTTCTGGCTCAGGCGCTTTTGCAGCGGCTGATAGCGGGCATGCAGCGACGTCAGCTGCTGGCGCAGCGTGCGGGACCGGGACTGCTGCTCCATGGCCGCGCTGACCTCATCCGCCGTCAGCGTCAGCGTATTTTCCGGCATCTCAGCCAGCTTCTGACGTAGCTCAGTCATCCGCGCAGCAAGCGCGACGAGCTGACTTTTGTCACGGTTTAGCTGTGAGAACTGGGCGCGCCAGCCGGCAATTTCCTGGCCCAGCAGGCGATAACGCTCATTCTCCGCCAGCCACTGTCCCAGCGCCGTCAGTTCGGCCTGTAGCCGCTCATGGGTACGCAGGGCGGTATTGCGGATCCGCGCGCGCAGTGCGGTTTTGGTCTGTAAGCGAGTATTTACTTCGTTAATTCGCTGCTGGGTTTGCGTCAGACGTGCGGTTTGCTCCTGCTGATGCTCCCAGAGCGGACGAAGCTGGGCGGCGGGCTGGGCAAGCTGGAGTTTTGCCAGTTCCGGCGCCGCGTTCGCCTGCGCCTGTTGCGCCTGCTGCTGCAGGGCGGCAACGCGCTGCTGCTCCCGCACGAGCTCGTCATGACGCGTAAGCCACTGAAAATCTTTCTGTTGGCTTTGCTGCTGGGCCAGCAGGGTTTTCTCTTCGTCAGTAAGTGCCTGCAAACTTTGCTGCAACTGCTGCTGTTGTTCTTCGCTGAGCAGCACGACACCCGCCGCCTGCGCCTCGCATTTTTCCAGCACGCTGCGGGCGGCTTTGTGTTTCTCAAACACCATCGCGGAAATCTGGCCGTAGATTTCGGTGCCGGTGAGTTCTTCCAGCAGTTCTGCGCGGTCGGCCGGTTTGGCATTGAGGAAGGCCGCAAACTGCCCCTGCGAGAGCAGCATTGAGCGGGTAAAACGGCCGTAGTCCAGCCCGGTGAGCGCCGCGGTTTGCTCCAGTTTATCCGACACCTTATCGGCCAGAATCTTGCCATCCTCGCAGCGGGCCAGCTCCACGCGCGGTGCCTGCAAGTTCCCGTCCGGCTGGTTGCGCGCCCGGTTCTGACTCCAGAATGCGCGATAGGCAACGCCTTTCACCTCAAACTCCACTTCCGCCAGGCACTCGGCGGTATCGCGCGTCATCAGATCGTTTTGCGCCTGAGAGACCTTATTCAGGCGCGGGGTTTCGTGGTAGAGCGCCAGGCAGATGGCATCGAGCAGGGTGGTTTTACCCGCGCCGGTTGCGCCAGTAATGGCAAACAGGCCGTTGCTGGCAAAAGGCTCCGCGGTGAAGTCAATTTTCCACTCGCCCTTGAGGGAGTTGAGATTTTTCAGGCGCAGGCTCAGAATTTTCATGCGTTTTCTTCCTCGTCATTGAGGGCGTGCAGAGTATGGCTGAACAGCTCGTTGAGCCTGACGCGTTTCGCATCATCGATCTCTTCCTGCGACAGTCGGCGCTCGAACACCTCTTCAACGCGCAGTTCGCTAAGCGTTTCGCGCTGGGCGCCGAGCAGAATTTTCTCGCGCTGCTCGCGGCTGCGGCGCACCAGCAGCACCTCAACCGGCAACTCTTCGGTCAGCGCCTGAATTTTCCGCTGCATATCGTGCAGGTAGTCATCGGTGGTGATTTCAATATCCAGCCAGACGGGCGGGTTAAGCTCAGCGCCGCGCCACTGCTCAAGCTGGGCGGTGATGGCAGCCAGATCGCCCTTCAGCACCGCCAGCGGCTGGGTGACCGGCACTTCCAGCGTCTCGACGGCGCTGAGTTTGCCCTCATCAAAGCTCACCAGATGCACGGATTTGGCTTTTCCGGTTTCATCGAAGCTGAGCGAAATAGGGGAGCCACAGTAGCGGATATGCTCGCAGCCGCCGATGACCTGGGCGCGGTGAATGTGCCCGAGCGCGATGTAGTCCGCGGGCGGGAAGTTTTGCGCCGGAAAGGCGTCCAGCGTACCGATATAGATCTCGCGGACCGCGTCACTTTTGCTGGCCCCGACGGTGGTGAGGTGCCCGGTGGCAATGACCGGAATGGCCTGTTCACCGCGCAGGGCACAGGCTTCCGCGTGCTGCTGGTGATAGTAGTCGGTGATGGCCTGCAATAAATGCTGCTGCTTTTCCGCGCCCGACAGTCCCGCCTGGCTTTGCACGATGTCGCGCGGACGTAAAAAGGGAATCGGACACAGTACCGCGCCCGGCGACCCGTCGCGTTTTTTCAGGATCTGCGGCGCGTGCCCGGCGCTGGCGACCACGGTGGTATTGAGAAACGCCAGGATGTCGCGGGATTCATTGAGCGTGGCGACGGAGTCATGGTTACCGGCGACAATCACCAGATGACAGCCGTTCTGCTGCAGGTTCACCACGAAGCGGTTATACAGTTCACGCGCATAGCTCGGCGGCGAACCGGTATCAAAGATGTCACCCGCCACAATAATGGCATCCACCTCGTGCGCCTGGGCCGTTTCCAGAAGCCAGTTCAGGAACGCTTCATGTTCAGCCGCACGGCTTTTGCTGTAAAAATTTTGACCCAGATGCCAGTCCGAGGTGTGAAGTATGCGCATAGGAGATCCGTGGCGAAAAACGATGCGGGCGATTATAAACTGTCAGGGTGAGGAAAATAACCGCTGTAATAAAACAACAGTTTGCCATTTATAGTGGTACTGTTTTTCATAAATCTGTCATAAATCTGACGCATAATGGCGCCGCATTACAAACTTGTAACTTAAATAAGATAAGACAGGGCAAAGTATGGCGAGACGTATTCTGGTCGTAGAAGATGAAGCTCCAATTCGTGAAATGGTGTGCTTCGTGCTCGAACAAAATGGCTTCCAGCCGGTTGAAGCGGAAGATTATGACAGCGCGGTGAACCAGCTGAATGAACCCTGGCCCGATCTGATTCTGCTTGACTGGATGTTGCCCGGCGGCTCCGGACTGCAGTTTATCAAACATCTGAAGCGTGAAGCGCTGACCCGCGACATCCCGGTGGTGATGCTCACGGCGCGCGGAGAGGAAGAGGATCGCGTGCGCGGTCTGGAGACCGGCGCGGACGATTACATTACCAAGCCTTTCTCCCCGAAAGAGCTGGTTGCCCGCATTAAGGCCGTCATGCGCCGTATTTCCCCGATGGCGGTCGAAGAGGTGATCGAGATGCAGGGCCTCAGCCTTGACCCAACGTCACACCGCGTGATGACCGGCGAAAATCCCCTCGACATGGGGCCTACCGAATTTAAACTCCTGCACTTCTTTATGACCCATCCGGAACGCGTTTACAGCCGCGAGCAGTTGCTGAATAACGTCTGGGGAACTAACGTGTATGTCGAAGACCGGACGGTTGACGTACATATTCGCCGCCTGCGAAAAGCGCTGGAACTGAGCGGCCACGATCGCATGGTACAGACGGTCCGCGGCACGGGTTATCGTTTCTCGACCCGTTTCTGAATAATGACAGGAGTGTGACGCGTGCTGGAACGTCTGTCATGGAAAAGGCTCGTCTTTGAACTAATCTTATGCTGTATTCCGGCCCTTCTTCTGGGGGCCTTACTTGGGCATCTGCCGTGGTTTCTGCTGGCGGCGGTCACCGGGCTGTTAGCCTGGCATTTCTGGAACCTGCTGCGTCTCTCCTGGTGGCTGTGGGTGGACCGCAGTATGACCCCGCCGCCGGGAAGCGGCAGCTGGGAGCCGCTGCTGTACGGCCTGCACCAGATGCAGATGCGTAATAAAAAGCGTCGCCGCGAGCTGGGAAGCCTGATCAAACGCTTTCGCAGCGGTGCAGAGTCGCTGCCCGATGCCGTTATTCTGACGACCGAAGAAGGGACGATCTTCTGGTGTAACGGCCTGGCGCAGCAGCTGCTGGGCCTACGCTGGCCGGATGATAATGGTCAGAACATCCTCAACCTTCTGCGTTATCCCGAGTTTACGCTGTACCTGAAAAAGCGTGATTTCACCCGTCCCCACAATCTGAAGCTGAATAACGGTCGCCATCTGGAAATCCGCGTGATGCCCTACAGCGATCGCCAGTGGCTGATGGTGGCGCGCGACGTGACCCAGATGCACCAGCTGGAAGGGGCGCGTCGTAACTTCTTCGCCAACGTCAGCCACGAACTACGCACCCCGTTGACCGTGCTGCAGGGCTACCTGGAGATGATGCAGGAGCAAACCCTGGAAGGCGCGCCGCGTGAAAAAGCGCTGCATACGATGCGCGAGCAAACGCACCGTATGGAAGGGCTGGTGAAGCAGCTGCTGACGCTGTCAAAGATTGAAGCGGCGCCTTCTCTTGCGCTGAATGACACCATTGATGTGCCAATGATGCTGCGCGTCGTCGAGCGTGAAGCGCAGACGTTAAGCCATAAAAAACATCAGCTGACCTTTGACGTCGACAACACGCTGAAGGTGCTGGGCAGCGAGGATGAACTGCGTAGCGCTATCTCCAACCTGGTGTACAACGCGGTAAACCATACGCCGGAAGGAACGGATATCGTGGTGCGCTGGCAGCATACGCCGGCAGGCGCCGAGTTTAGCGTTGAGGATAACGGGCCGGGGATCGCCCCGGAGCATATTCCGCGCCTGACCGAGCGCTTCTACCGGGTGGATAAAGCGCGATCGCGGCAGACGGGGGGGAGCGGCCTGGGGCTGGCGATTGTGAAACACGCGGTGAATCACCATGAAAGCCGTCTTGATATCCAGAGTACCCTGGGTAAGGGAACCCGCTTTAGTTTCGTTATTCCGGAACGATTAATTGCCAAAAAGAGCGCCTGACGGCAGGCGTGTCATTTTACCTTTCCACGGGTCAGCCATCGCTGGCCCGTTTGCTTTGCAGTCAAGCGAAACGCGTGTGAATTTTATACGGTTGGCTGTTTTTTGTTCGCATGATTAGCCATGGGTTTTTCCTATAATTAGCGCATTGTTCTGGTGTGCGTTTTCATACTGGCATATTGTTCTGGTTTTGCGATCCCTCCTTGCCTTTAAACGTTATAAGCGTTTAAATTGCCCCCCAGATACTGTCAGACCGACTGTATTTGCGTGGTAAATCGAAAAACTATTCTTCTCCACGCCAGGACGGGAGCATTTCCCGCTGAAATTGAGCAAATTTTCGGCTGTATCGTCCCGTCAGGGAAATCGAAAAATCTCAACGTTTTCAACACCACATCCACAGGCAGTAAGGTTTTATGACCCATCACTTAAAATCGCGTGACATTATCGCGCTGGGCTTTATGACATTTGCGCTGTTCGTTGGCGCAGGCAACATCATTTTCCCTCCAATGGTTGGCTTACAGGCGGGTGAACACGTCTGGACCGCCGCGTTCGGTTTCCTGATTACTGCCGTGGGTCTGCCGGTACTGACCGTTATCGCACTGGCGAAAGTCGGTGGCGGCGTGGATAGCCTTAGCACCCCGATTGGCAAAGTGGCTGGCGTTCTGCTGGCTACCGTCTGCTATCTGGCCGTTGGTCCGCTGTTTGCCACCCCGCGTACCGCGACCGTTTCCTTCGAAGTGGGCATCGCCCCGCTGACCGGTGACGGCGCGATGCCGCTGTTCATCTACAGCCTGATTTATTTCGCCATCGTGATTCTGGTTTCCCTCTATCCGGGCAAGCTGCTGGACACGGTAGGTAACTTCCTGGCGCCGCTGAAAATTGTAGCGCTGATCGTGCTGGCCGTGGCGGCCATCATCTGGCCAGCCGGCCCGATTAGCGACGCGATGGATGCCTATAAAAACGCCGCGTTCTCTAACGGCTTTGTGAACGGCTACCTGACGATGGATACGCTGGGCGCGATGGTGTTTGGTATCGTTATCGTTAACGCCGCGCGTTCCCGCGGCGTGACCGAAGCGCGTTTGCTGACCCGTTATACCATCTGGGCTGGCCTGATGGCCGGTGTGGGCCTGACGCTGCTGTATCTGGCGCTGTTCCGCCTGGGCTCTGACAGCGCGATGCTGGTTGATCAGAACGCGAACGGTGCGGCTATCCTGCACGCTTACGTTCAGCATACCTTCGGTGGGGCGGGCAGCATGCTGCTGGCGGCGCTGATCTTCCTGGCGTGTCTGGTAACCGCGGTTGGCCTGACCTGCGCCTGCGCAGAGTTCTTTGCGCAGTATCTGCCGCTCTCTTACCGTACCCTGGTGTTTATTCTCGGTATCTTCTCCATGGCGGTGTCTAACCTCGGTCTGAGCCACCTGATTCAGGTCTCTATTCCGGTGTTGACGGCGATCTATCCGCCGTGCATCGTGCTGGTGGTGCTGAGCTTCACCCGTCCGTGGTGGCATAACTCCTCACGAATTATTGCGCCAGCCATGTTTATCAGCCTGATTTTTGGTATCCTTGACGGGATTAAAGCATCAGCGTTCGCTGAAATTCTGCCAGCCTGGACACAGCGTCTGCCGCTGTCCGAGCAGGGCCTGGCCTGGCTGATGCCTACCGTTGTTGCACTGGTTCTGGCGGTTATCTGGGACCGTGCTGCAGGGCGTCAGGTCACATCGAACGCTCATTAATCAACGGCAACAAAATGTTTAACCACGGGGCTTAAGGCCCCGTGGTTTTTTGTTTTTTCGTGTTGAATGGCAAGATTTAAATGGAAAGCACTAACAAACTTAAACGTGGATTGAGCACGCGCCACATCCGCTTTATGGCGCTGGGCTCTGCTATCGGCACCGGTCTTTTTTATGGCTCGGCAGATGCCATCAAAATGGCCGGTCCAAGCGTGCTGCTGGCCTACATCATCGGCGGTGTGGCGGCGTATATCATCATGCGGGCTCTCGGCGAAATGTCGGTTCACAACCCGTCTGCCAGCTCCTTCTCCCGCTACGCGCAGGAAAACCTCGGCCCGCTGGCCGGGTTTATCACCGGCTGGACCTACTGCTTCGAAATTTTGATTGTGGCGATTGCCGACGTAACCGCATTCGGCATCTACATGGGCGTCTGGTTCCCGGCGGTGCCGCACTGGATCTGGGTGCTGAGCGTGGTGTTGCTCATTTGCGCCGTCAATCTGATGAGCGTGAAGGTGTTCGGCGAGCTGGAGTTCTGGTTCTCCTTCTTCAAGGTCGCGACCATCATCATCATGATTGTGGCGGGTTTCGGGATCATCATCTGGGGGATTGGCAACGGCGGCCAGCCGACCGGCATCCATAACCTCTGGAGCAACGGCGGCTTCTTCAGCAATGGCTGGCTCGGGATGGTGATGTCGCTACAGATGGTAATGTTCGCCTACGGGGGCATCGAGATTATCGGCATCACCGCCGGGGAAGCGAAAGATCCGGAGAAATCCATTCCGCGCGCCATCAACTCGGTGCCGATGCGTATTCTGGTGTTCTACGTGGGTACGCTGTTCGTGATTATGTCCATCTACCCGTGGAACCAGGTGGGCACTAACGGTAGCCCGTTTGTCCTGACCTTCCAGCATATGGGCATTGCCTTTGCTGCCAGCATTCTGAACTTTGTGGTGCTGACCGCGTCGCTTTCGGCCATCAACAGTGACGTCTTTGGCGTGGGCCGCATGCTGCACGGCATGGCGGAGCAGGGCAGCGCGCCGAAGTTGTTCGCCAAAACTTCACGCCGCGGCACGCCGTGGGTGACGGTGGTGGTGATGACCGTAGCGCTGCTGTTCTCGGTTTACCTGAACTACATCATGCCGGAGAACGTCTTCCTGGTGATTGCGTCCCTGGCGACCTTCGCGACCGTGTGGGTGTGGATCATGATCCTGCTGTCGCAGATTGCCTTCCGCCGCCGTCTGTCGCCGGATGAGGCGAAAGCGCTGAAGTTTAAGGTGCCGGGCGGGGTGGCGACGACCGTGGTCGGGCTGATCTTCCTGGTGTTTATCATTGGCCTGATTGGCTACCATCCGGATACCCGCATTTCCCTGTACGTGGGCTGTGCGTGGATCGTTCTGCTGCTGATCGGCTGGGTGTTTAAGTGCCGCCGTGACCGTCAATTGGCAGAAGCACAGTAATATTTTTATCCCCCCTCCCTCGCGGGAGAGGGGATTTTTGCCTCCTCCCCCGTCCTCCTCCCCCAATAAATCTCGTCATGGTGAGCTATCCTTAACCACCCTGTGGCAAGGTGACGTCAATTTCATCAGAGGGGATTCGTGATGTTAAACGCCTGGCACCTTCCGGTTGCCCCATTTGTTAAGCAAAACAAAGACAACCTTGTGATTACGCTCTGGCTGGCGGGTGAAAATCAGCCGGAACGCGTGACGCTCCGCGCCGAAATTGATAACGAAGAGACCGGGCTGAAAATGCACAAGCTGCGCAGCCAGCCGCAGCCGGGGATTACGGCGTGGCGGGCGAATATCGATTTGCGCACCGGGCAGCCGCGCCGTCGCTATAGCTTTAAGCTTTTATGGAACAACCGCCAGCTGTGGTTTACCCCGCAGGGGTTTAGCCGTTTCCCACCGGCCCGGCTGGAGCAGTTCGCTGTCGATTACCCGGATAACGGCCCGCAGTGGGTTAACGATCAGGTCTTTTATCAGATTTTCCCGGACCGCTTTGCGCGCAGCGAAAAACGCACCGCCGGCCAGGACAAGGTCTATTACCATCATGCCGCGGGTCACGACATCATCCTGAAAAAATGGGATGAACCGGTGACGGCGCAGGCGGGCGGCTCGACGTTCTACGGCGGCGATCTCGACGGCATCAGCGAAAAGCTGCCGTACCTGAAAAAACTCGGCGTGACGGCGCTGTACCTTAACCCGGTGTTTAAAGCCCCGAGCGTACACAAATACGATACCGAAGATTATCGCCACGTTGACGCGCAGTTTGGCGGCGACGAGGCGCTGCTGCGCCTGCGTGAGAATACGCAAAAGGAGGGGATGCGCCTGATCCTGGACGGCGTGTTCAACCACAGCGGAGATTCGCACGCGTGGTTTGACCGTCATAACCAGTCGATGGGCGGGGCGTGCCATAATCCGGACTCCCCGCAGCGCGACTGGTACAGCTTTAACGAGGAGGGGCGCGCGCTGGACTGGCTGGGCTACGCGAGCCTGCCGAAGCTGGACTTCCAGTCCCCGTCTCTGGTGAACGAGATTTACGGCGGGGAAGACAGCATCGTGCGTTACTGGCTGAAGGCACCGTGGAATATGGACGGCTGGCGTCTGGACGTGGTGCATATGCTCGGTGAAGCGGGCGGGGCGCGAAATAACCTTCAGCACGTGGCCGGGATCGCGCGTTCGGCGAAAGCGGCTCAGCCGGAGGCGTTTGTCTTTGGCGAACACTTTGGCGACGCGCGCCAGTGGCTGCAAAACGATGCCGAAGATGCGGCGATGAACTATCGCGGCTTTACCTTCCCGCTGTGGGGATTCCTGGCTAACACCGATATCTCCTACGATCCGAACCATATCGACGCCGAAACCTGCGCCGCGTGGATGGATAACTATCGCGCTGGCCTGTCGCATCAGCAGCAGCTGCGGATGTTTAACCAGCTCGATAGCCACGACACCGCGCGCTTTAAATCCCTGCTCGGCAAGGATGTGGCGCGTCTGCCGCTGGCGGTCACCTGGCTCTTCACCTGGCCGGGCGTACCGTGCATTTACTACGGAGACGAAGTGGGGCTGGACGGCAACAACGATCCGTTCTGCCGCAAAACCTTCCCGTGGGAGGCAGAGAAACAGGATAAGGTGCTGTTCAGCCTGTATCAGCGGTTGGCGAAGCTGCGCAAACAGAGTCTCGCCCTGCGCTACGGCGGCTGTCAGGTGGCGTACGCCCACGATAACGTGGTGGTCTTTGTCCGCGTCTATAATCAGCAGCGCGTGCTGGTGGCGATTAACCGGGGCGAGGCCTGCGAAGTGGTGCTGGATGATTCGCCGCTGCTTAAGGTGGCGACTTGGACGAACAAAGAGGGCAAGGCGACGATACAGGATGGCGTGCTCGCGCTGCCTGCGGTATCCGCGACGGTCTGGCTCGGCAGCTAATGCGCTAAAGTTTCCCCTTTTAAGATGGCGCAAATGCAACGATTTGTGTCAATCTTAACGGATCGTTTACGGTGAAGGTGGAAACATGGACGAGCTTTACATCCTTGGCTGTTTATTCCTGGTTTTTGCGCTGCTGGTTGCGCCCGTGCTTGCAGTTATCGGGTTTAATCGAAGCACGGCGGCGCAGCAGGAGATCGCCCGGCTACGCCAGCGCATTGAGGTGCTTGAGCAGCGCGGCGCAGCTCAGGTAGCGCCGGAGACAGAACAGGTGCATGCGGTCACTCCGGCTGTCGTGACCGCGCCGGTGGCTGAGGACGCGCCCGCGCCTGTCGATCCCTGGCGTCCCGACATTCCTACAGCCGAGGCAAAACCCGCTCCGGCCCCTGCGCCTGCGGCTAAACAGCCATCTGCCTTTGGCGGCATTGTGACGTCGCTGACGCGCTGGTTTATGCAGGGTAATCCCCTGGCGAAGCTTGGCATTCTGCTGCTCTTCCTCGGCCTCTCTTTCCTGCTGCGCTATACTGTTGAACACTCCCTGTTCCCGCTTGAGCTGCGCCTGGTGGCGACGGCGCTGTTTGCCATCGTGCTGCTGGCGGTTGGGTGGCGGCTGCGGCACAAGCAGCCGATCTACGCGCTTATCTTACAGGGCGGCGCGACGGGCATTCTCTACCTGACGGTCTTTGGCGCCTTCCGGCTCTGGCAGATGCTGCCGACGACGCTGGCCTTTGCGCTACTGGTGGTGATTTGCGCCGCGAGCGTTGGGCTGGCCGTGCTGCAGAAAGCACTGAGCCTTGCCATGCTGGCGAGCCTCGGCGGGTATCTTGCGCCGCTGCTGCTATCTACCGGGGGCGGCAACTTTGTGGCGCTGTTTTCCTTCTATCTCCTGCTTTCTATCGGCATTCTCGCCATCAGCATCTGGCAGCACTGGCGAGAGCTCAACCTGCTCGGGCTGCTCTTTACCTTTGGCGTGGGCGGCCTGTGGGGGCTGAGTGAGTACCAGCCTGAAGACTATTGGATCTGCCAGCTGTTCCTGATTGCCAATACGCTGATATTTGGCGTGCTGAGCGTAGCGCTGTCGCTGCGGGCGCAGGAGAAAGGGAAGCAGATCGTTGACGGCGTGCTGCTGTTTGCCCCGCCGCTGATAGGCTTTGGGATGCAGTACGGTATGACCCGGCACTGGGAATATGGTCCGGCCCTGAGCGCTTTGGGATACGGCGCATTTTATCTGGCCCTCGCTTTCCTTGCCCTGCGCCGCTATCCGTCCATCGGGCGACCGCTGGTGATGGCGGCGCTGGCGATCGGCGGCGGGTTTGCCACGCTTGCGATTCCGCTCGCGCTCTCCGCGCAGTGGACGGCGATGGCCTGGGCGCTGGAGGGGCTGGGCATCCTCTGGCTGGGCGTGCAGCAGCACCAGCGACGCATGAGCTATAGCGGGACGGCGCTGCTGGTGCTGGCGCTCGGCAGCGCGCTGTGGGCGCAGATGAACGGCGTTACGCCGCTGAGCCTGCTGCTTATCTTCGCCATCCTTAGCCTTTGCTGGCTGGCTGCGGCCTGGCTGTGGCGGAACCTCTTTCTGCCGGTTAGCTGGGCGCTGCTGGCAGGCGGGCTGCTGTTCTGGCTCGTGGCGCTATTTGGCGTGTCGCGGCTGGTGTTGAAGCAGGAACTGCCTGTTCTGGCAGGCGTGCTGGCGCTGACGGCGGCGTCGGTCTGGGGCTGGCGTCAGGCTGCCGCTCGTCTGGCGTGGCGGGAGCTGGATGCCAGCAAATGGCTGCTGTGGCCGCTGATGCTGGTGATGGTGGGCTATCAGCTCTCGCACCAGCAGATGTTTGCCGCCGGCTGGTCAAATCTGGCCTGGGGTATTGCGCTTCCCGCCGCGCTGATGCTGCTGCGGCGCGACGGCGCCCGTTTAGCGCCGCGCATCTCTATGGGGCTGCATCTGGCGCTGTTCTGGATGATATTACTGGCGCTGGCGGCGGAGCTTTACTGGTTTGCCCGGTCGCTGCCGTGGGGCATGGCGGCCTGGGGCAGCGGGCTGGCGATGGCCGCAGGCGGCGGGGTGATTATGGCGCTCTCTGCGGCGGTGCGCCGTCGCGGGTGGCCGTTCCGGGAGTGGCCCGCGCTCTACGCGTGCATAGCACCGATCCCCGTGCTCGCGGCGCTGCTGGTATTGCTGGTGGTGACCAATTTCCAGGACGGCGTGGTTTATCGTCAGACCTGGCTGCCGCTGGTGAACCCGCTTGAAGAAGGCGCGGCGTTCGCGCTGCTGGGGCTGGTGGTCTTTTACCGGGCGGTGGATCGCTACTACCCGACGCAGCTCTCGCAGGCCCGTCCGTGGCCTGCCGTCGCGATTATGGCGTTTGGCTTCTGGTGGCTTAACGGTGCGTTGATGCGCGCCCTGGCCTGGTACGGCGACGTGGCCTGGAATATGGCGTCGCTGTGGGATTCGCGGCTGATCCAGACCACGTTTGCCCTGTTCTGGATGCTGAGCGCGCTGGTGATCATGGTCCACGCCACCCGTAGGGCTTCCCGTCAGGAGTGGCTTGGCGGTGCCGCGCTGCTGGGCGTGGTGATGGTTAAACTGATGCTGGTGGACAGCGCGGGTGGAGGCGGTCTGTCGCGTGCGGTGGCGTTTATCGGCGTGGCAATACTGGTGCTGATCGTGGGGTATTTCTCGCCACTACCGCCCAAAACAGGAGATGAAAAATGAAATGGATGAAAGCGGTAGCTTGTACCGCTCTGCTGGCGCTTGCAGGCCCGGCGTTCTGCGACGAGGTACAAACGGAATCGCCCCGGGACTATGCCTTTGGCCGCTCGCTGGATACGTCTGCTCCTTCCCAGTGGTATCGGGTGACGCTGCCGCTCGCCGTCTATACGCAGAGCACGTCGCCGGATCTGCATGACGTTCGCGTCTTTAACCAGTCGGGCGAGCCGGTTCCTTTCAGCCTGGTCACCGCTACGCGTCCGCAGGTGGCAGCGCAATCCACAGCGCTGCGCCTCTTTCCTCTGGACGCCTCACCGCTTGCGCCTGCGCGTGGGGATGAGGGCAGCGATAAGATCCTGCTCCGTTCCGGAAACGGCGTAGAGATTGTGCTGGAGGGGCAAAAAGCCGCCGCAGCCGGGCAGCATTATCTGCTGACCCTGCCGGAGCAGGCTACGGGTGAGATTGCCCTGTCCCAGCTGCAGCTGCTCTGGAATGCCCCTCAGGCGCCGTGGCAGGGAACGGCGTCGGTCTATTACAGCGAGGATCTTAAGCGCTGGTATACCCTGCGCGAGGATATGCCGCTGCTGGACGTGATGAGCGGGCAGGATCGTCTTAAGCTCGATCGGATCGATACCGATATCGTTTTGTCTCCCGATACGAATCGCTATCTCCTGGTTGTGCTGAATGCTCAGAGCCAGGGGGTGACCTTAACCGGCGTTAACGCGATTAGCGCCCCTGCGCGGGCGACGCCGGACGCGATCGATCTTGAGGGGGTAGGGGAGCAGCTATCGACAAGCGAAGCGCTGTGGCACTGGGCGCAGCCGCAGCCGCTGAGTGCTATCAGCATTTTACTGAATGGCGACGGCGTCCTTCCCGTGGAGATAGCGTGGCGGAGTACGGAAAAAGACATATGGCACTCCCTGAAAAAAGAGGTGCTTTACCGTCTGGAGGGCAAAACGTCTCCACCGGTTTCGCTTAGCGGAGGCCTGGTACAGGCGGTGAAAATCACGACGCTGAATGCGCGCCTGCCGGAATACCTGCCGGGCGTCACCGGGCATCGTGACCGCTATGATCTGGTGTTCAACGCGCAGGGAAAAGCGCCATACGTGCTTGCCTGGGGTAATGGCGCTGCAAAGCCTGCCAGCGTGGAGCCTGACATGCTGATCCCAGCCGATCTGCGCAAAACCTATGATATGGAGCACCTGCCGCAGGCCGACATTCTGGATGATGTCGCGTTAGGCGGCGAGGGGCGTCTGACCGCTACTTCTGCGTCCGAGCGGGAGAGCCGGATGAACGCGCTGCTGGTGTGGGGCGTGCTAATTGCGGGCGTAATTCTGCTGGCGGGAATGGCCTGGCGCATCTGGCGAGAGACGCAGCGTAAGGCATAAAAAAAGGCCCGCATAAGCGGGCCTTCTTCGTAAACCGTGCCGATTACAGGCTGGATACGTTCTCAGACAGGTATTTAGCAACGCCGTCTGGGGACGCAGCCATACCTTCTTTACCTTTTTCCCACTGAGCCGGGCACACTTCGCCGTGCTCTTCGTGGAACTGCAGCGCGTCAACCATGCGCAGCATTTCGTCGATGTTACGACCCAGCGGCAGATCGTTCACAACCTGGTGACGAACGATGCCGTTTGCGTCGATCAGGAAGGAGCCGCGCAGCGCAACGCCAGCGTCCGGATGTTCAATACCGTAAGCCTGCTGGATTTCGCGTTTGATGTCCGCAACCATTGCGTATTTCACCGCACCGATGCCGCCTTTGTCGACAGGGGTGTTACGCCATGCGTTGTGTACAAATTCAGAGTCGAAGGAGACGCCAACCACTTCCACGCCACGCTTCTGGAATTCTTCATAACGTTTGTCGAACGCGATCAGCTCAGACGGGCAAACGAAAGTGAAGTCCATTGGCCAGAAGAACAGAACGGTCGCTTTACCGTTGGTGTGCTGTTTGAAGTTGAAGTTTTCAACGATTTCACCGTTGCCCAGAACTGCTGCAGCTGTAAAATCCGGAGCCGGACGAGTTACCAGAACCATATGATTCTCCTGTAGATACTAAGGTTATTTGGAACGCAACGCGAGCCAGTATAGAGAGTGTTCGTGGATAAGACAAAGAGGTGGTGACAATCGTTCCGCCAGCTTTTACCTATCAATGATCGTGCTGTCAGAGCTGCTTGTTTTTCGCCTGCGCCATCATGCGCGGATAAAACTGCCAGAATTGGCTCTCCAGCGCATCGTAATGCTCATCCAGGTCGTACCAGGAGTCCCGCAGCGCATCCAGCCGCGGGCGACGGCTCGCCATGCCATTCAAGACATTCTGGATAAAGTCCATCTCGCGATAGCGCTCCAGCCAGCGTTCCGACCACAGGTAGTTATTCAGATTCACAAAGCGCGGCGGCGAATCGGGCAAAATGATCGACACCTGCTGGTGGGCGTAGCGCACAAACGCCGGCAACGGCATCTCCGGCGAGAGCTGTTCCCAGTGGCGAGACAGGAAGTGGTCCCACATCACGTCGAGCGTGATCGGCGCAACGCGGCGCGTTTCAGGGCGAAACCACGCTTTCGCTTCCGTCACCTCGGGCAGATTATCAGTGATGACATCAATGCGGCGGTGCATAAAAATCCCGTCGACAACCTCGGGAGAATACGCTTCAGCGGGGTTGCCGCGCACGAAATCGGCCAGCAAATTGCCGGAAAGGGAGCTGTCAGCGAGGTGTGCGAGATGCAGGTGAGCGAGAAAATTCATGCGTTTTATTTGTCCAGTGGCGGCTAGTTGTTGCAGCAAAAGGGTGTGAGCACTAGACTATGCCGCCTGTTTTTAAGTCACGAGTATACGTCATGCGCGTCGCCGATTTCTCCTTTGAACTACCTGAATCCCTGATTGCTCACTATCCCATGCCTGAGCGCAGCAGCTGTCGCTTACTGTCACTGGATGGGCCAACGGGCGAGCTGACGCACGGTACTTTCACCGATTTGCTCGACAAGCTCAACCCTGGCGATCTGCTGGTCTTTAACAATACCCGCGTGATCCCGGCGCGCCTGTTTGGCCGTAAGGCCAGCGGCGGCAAGATTGAAGTGCTGGTCGAACGTATGCTCGATGATAAACGTATTCTGGCACATATTCGCGCTTCCAAAGCGCCGAAGCCGGGCGCGGAGCTGCTGCTGGGTGATGACGAAAGCATCAAGGCGACCATGACCGCGCGCCACGACGCGCTGTTCGAGGTGGCGTTCGACGACGAACGTACGGTGCTCGATATCCTGAACGCCATCGGCCATATGCCGCTGCCGCCGTACATTGAGCGCCCGGACGAAGAGGCCGATCGCGAGCTGTACCAGACCGTCTACAGCCAGAAGCCTGGCGCGGTCGCGGCGCCAACCGCAGGTCTGCACTTTGATGAACCGCTGCTGGAAAAGCTGCGCGCGAAGGGCGTTGAGATGGCGTTTGTGACGCTGCACGTCGGCGCGGGCACCTTCCAGCCGGTGCGCGTGGACAGCATTGAAGACCACATCATGCACTCCGAGTATGCCGAAGTGCCGCAGGATGTGGTGGACGCGGTGCTGGCGGCGAAAGCGCGCGGTAGCCGCGTCGTGGCCGTCGGTACGACGTCCGTGCGTTCACTGGAAAGCGCCGCGCAGGCAGCTAAAAACGGTCTTATCGAGCCGTTCTTTGGCGATACGCAGATCTTCATTTACCCGGGCTATCAGTACAAAGTGATTGACGCGCTGGTGACCAACTTCCATCTGCCTGAATCGACGCTGATTATGCTGGTCTCTGCGTTTGCGGGTTATCAGCATACGATGAATGCGTACAAGTCTGCGGTAGAACAAAAATATCGCTTTTTTAGCTACGGGGACGCGATGTTTATCACGTACAATCCGCTGGCTTTGAATGAGCGTGTCGGGGAATAAGTCCGCGGCACCGTATGACAACGTTGGACTGTTTTTCTGACGTCGGAGAAAAAATGAAATTTGAACTCGATACCACCGATGGCCGCGCGCGTCGCGGTCGCCTGGTGTTTGATCGCGGCGTGGTGGAAACCCCCGCGTTTATGCCTGTGGGCACGTACGGCACCGTAAAAGGGATGACGCCGGAAGAAGTTGAAGCCACGGGCGCACAGATTATCCTCGGCAATACCTTCCACCTGTGGCTGCGTCCAGGTCAGGAGATCATGAAGCTCCACGGCGATCTGCACGATTTTATGCAGTGGAAAGGCCCGATCCTGACCGACTCCGGCGGCTTCCAGGTCTTCAGCCTGGGCGATATCCGCAAGATCACCGAGCAGGGCGTACATTTCCGTAACCCGATCAACGGCGATCCGATTTTCCTCGATCCCGAAAAGTCGATGGAGATTCAGTACGATCTCGGCTCCGACATCGTGATGATCTTCGACGAATGTACGCCGTACCCGGCAGACTGGGACTACGCGAAACGCTCTATGGAGATGTCTCTGCGCTGGGCGAAGCGCAGCCGCGACCGTTTTGACTCCCTGCAGAACAAAAATGCGCTGTTCGGCATCATTCAGGGCAGCGTTTACGAAGATTTACGCGATATCTCTGTTAAAGGTCTGGTAGAGATAGGTTTTGATGGCTACGCTGTCGGCGGTTTGGCTGTGGGTGAGCCGAAGGAAGACATGCACCGCATTCTGGAGCACGTCTGCCCGCAAATCCCGGCGGATAAACCACGATACCTGATGGGTGTGGGTAAACCCGAAGATCTGGTGGAAGGCGTACGTCGCGGCATTGATATGTTCGACTGCGTGATGCCAACCCGCAACGCGCGTAACGGTCATCTGTTCGTTACCGATGGCGTGGTGAAAATCCGTAACGCGAAGCATAAGAGTGACACCAGCCCGCTCGATTCCGAGTGCGATTGCTATACCTGTCGCAATTATTCTCGCGCGTATCTGCATCATCTCGATCGTTGTAATGAGATTTTGGGCGCGCGTCTCAATACGATTCATAATCTTCGCTACTATCAGCGCTTAATGTCTGGTTTACGCAAGGCTATCGAAGAGGGTAAATTAGAGAGCTTCGTGACCGATTTTTACCAACGTCAGGGGCGGGATGTTCCACCGTTGAACGTTGATTAATATTAATAATGAGGGAATTTGAATGAGCTTTTTTATTTCTGATGCGGTAGCGGCAACAGGTGCTCCGGCGCAGGGCAGCCCGATGTCTCTGATTCTGATGCTGGTTGTGTTCGGTCTGATCTTCTACTTCATGATCCTGCGCCCACAGCAGAAGCGTACCAAAGAGCACAAAAAGCTGATGGACTCCATCGCGAAAGGCGATGAAGTGCTGACCAACGGTGGTCTGGTCGGCCGCGTAACCAAAGTGGCTGAAAGCGGCTACATTGCTATCGCCCTGAACGACACCACTGAAGTGGTTATCAAACGTGACTTCGTAGCTGCCGTTCTGCCGAAAGGCACCATGAAGGCGCTGTAATCCCAACTTTTCCCAAAGGGAACTGCCGTGTTAAACCGTTATCCTTTGTGGAAGTACATCATGCTGGTCGTCGTGATTATCGTCGGCCTGCTGTACGCGCTTCCCAACCTGTATGGTGAGGATCCGGCCGTTCAAATCACTGGCGCGCGCGGTGTCGCCGCCAGTGAGCAAACGCTGATCCAGGTCCAGAAAACGTTACAAGAAGAAAAAATTACCGCTAAGTCTGTGGCTCTGGAAGAGGGTGCAATTCTTGCTCGCTTCGACACCACCGACACGCAGCTCCGCGCTCGCGAAGCGCTGATGGGCGTGCTGGGTGACAAATATGTCGTGGCGCTTAACCTTGCTCCTGCAACCCCTCGCTGGCTGGCTGCGCTGAACGCAGAGCCAATGAAGCTGGGTCTTGACCTGCGTGGCGGCGTTCACTTCCTGATGGAAGTGGATATGGATACCGCGCTCGGCAAGCTGCAGGAACAGAATATCGACAGCCTGCGCAGCGATCTGCGCGACAAAGGCATCCCATACACTACCGTGCGTAAAGAAGATAACTACGGCATGAGCATCACGTTCCGCGACAGCGCGGCGCGCGATCAGGCTGTAGATTACCTGACCCAACGTCACCGTGACCTGGTGATCACCTCTCAGGGCAGCAACCAGCTGCGTGCGGTGATGACCGATGCGCGTCTGAAAGAAGCGCGTGAATATGCCGTTCAGCAGAACATCAACATTCTGCGTAACCGTGTAAACCAGCTGGGTGTGGCTGAGCCGCTGGTACAGCGTCAGGGTGCTGACCGTATCGTGGTTGAACTGCCGGGTATCCAGGATACCGCGCGTGCGAAAGAGATCCTCGGTGCGACCGCGACGCTGGAATTCCGTCTGGTGAACTCCAATGTCGATCAGTCTGCCGCGGCGTCTGGCCGTATTCCGGGTGACTCCGAAGTGAAACAGACCCGTGAAGGTCAGCCGGTTGTGCTGTACAAGCGCGTGATCCTGACCGGTGACCACATCACCGACTCCACTTCAAGCCAGGATGAGTACAACCAGCCGCAGGTTAACATCTCGCTGGATAGCGCGGGTGGTAACATCATGTCTAACTTCACCAAGGACAACATCGGCAAACCGATGGCGACCCTGTTCGTGGAGTACAAAGACAGCGGTAAGAAAGATGCAAATGGTCGTGCGGTGCTGGTGAAAGAGGAAGAGGTGATTAACATCGCCAACATCCAGTCTCGTCTGGGTAACAGCTTCCGTATTACCGGTATTAGTAACCCGAACGAAGCGCGTCAGCTCTCGCTGCTGCTGCGTGCCGGTGCGCTGATTGCGCCAATTCAGATTGTTGAAGAACGTACCATTGGTCCAACTCTGGGTATGCAAAACATCCAGCAGGGTCTGGAAGCGTGTCTGGCCGGTCTGGCGGTCTCTATCCTCTTCATGATCTTCTTCTATAAGAAGTTCGGTCTGATTGCGACCTCCGCGCTGATTGCAAACCTGGTGCTGATCATCGGCATTATGTCCCTGCTGCCGGGGGCGACGCTGACCATGCCGGGGATTGCGGGTATCGTTCTGACCCTTGCGGTGGCGGTCGACGCCAACGTACTGATTAACGAACGTATCAAAGAAGAGTTGAGCAACGGTCGCTCTGTCCAGCAGGCGATTGACGAAGGTTATAAAGGCGCGTTCAGCTCTATCTTCGATGCGAACGTAACAACACTGATTAAGGTTCTTATCCTGTATGCAGTGGGTACTGGCGCGATCAAAGGCTTTGCGATTACCACCGGTATCGGTGTCGCAACGTCAATGTTTACCGCTATTGTCGGCACCCGTGCCATCGTGAACCTGCTGTACGGCGGCAAGCGCGTCAAAAAGCTGTCTATCTGAGGAGTGCGTTGTGGCACAGGAATATACTGTTGAACAATTGAACCATGGCCGTAAAGTCTGGGACTTTATGCGCTGGGACTACTGGGCTTTCGGCATTTCAGGTTTACTGCTGATTCTGTCCATCATCGTTATGGGCGTGAAGGGCTTTAACTGGGGGCTGGATTTCACCGGTGGTACGGTCATCGAGATCTCCCTGGAAAAACCGGTCGATATGGACCAGATGCGCCTGTCTCTGCAGAAAGCGGGCTTTGAAGAGCCGCTGCTGCAGAACTTCGGCAGCAGCCGCGACATCATGGTGCGTATGCCGCCGGTGCACGATGCCAACGGCAGCCAGGAGCTGGGCAGCAAGGTCGTACAGGTCATTAACGAGACCACCAGCCAGAGCGCGGCGGTCAAGCGTATTGAGTTCGTCGGCCCGAGCGTGGGTGCGGACCTGGCGCAAACCGGCGCCATGGCGCTGCTGGTGGCGCTGATCTCCATCCTGGTGTACGTCGGTTTCCGCTTCGAGTGGCGACTGGCGGCCGGTGTGGTTATCGCCCTGGCGCACGACGTGGTGATCACCATGGGCATACTGTCTCTGTTCCACATTGAGATTGACCTGACCATCGTGGCATCCCTGATGTCCGTGATCGGTTACTCACTGAACGACAGTATCGTGGTATCTGACCGTATCCGTGAAAACTTCCGTAAGATCCGTCGCGGCACGCCGTACGAAATCTTTAACGTGTCGTTGACCCAGACGCTGCATCGTACCTTGATCACCTCCGGTACTACCCTGATGGTGATCCTGATGCTGTTCCTCTTCGGTGGCCCGGTGCTGGAAGGCTTCTCGCTGACCATGCTGATCGGTGTCTCCATCGGTACGGCGTCGTCTATTTACGTGGCGTCCGCTCTGGCACTGAAACTTGGCATGAAGCGCGAGCACCTGCTCCAGCAGAAGGTCGAGAAAGAAGGGGCGGATCAGCCGTCCATTCTGCCGTAAGGCGACGTTTAGCGCGTTATCGGAATCCCGGTCTGTTGACCGGGATTTTTTTTATCTGCTCCTGACAAACACTCCTGACAGTATGCTGTCAGGAGCCCTGCCGTAGACTCCTTCTGAACCCAAACAACAGGCAGGAGGATGTATGAAAAGCGTAATTAACTGGTTTGAAATTCCGGTTTCGGATATGGATCGCGCCATCAAATTTTATGAGCCGGTGATGCAGCTCGCGCTGCGTCGCGAGAAAATGGACATTGCCGAGCTGGCGGTTTTCCCGCATGAGGATCCCGCAACCGGAGGAGCGCTGGCAAAATTTGACGGCGTTACGCCCTCTTTGCAGGGCGCTATTATTTACCTGCATACTGACAATCTGGCGGCCACGCTCGATCGCATTGCCTCTGCGGGCGGCGAGTGCGTGTTTGGCCCGCAGGAACTGCCGCAAGGTATCGGCACTATCGCACTGTTTACCGACAGCGAGGGTAACCGCGTCGGCCTTCATCAACCTGCCTGAGAGCGAATGACGTTATGACCCGACGCGCTGACCGTTTGTTTCAGATTGTGCAGATCCTGCGGGGCAGGCGTCTGACAACGGCAGCGCATCTGGCGGACCGGCTTGGCGTGTCCGAGCGCACGGTCTACCGCGATATCCGCGACCTGTCGCTTTCCGGCGTGCCGGTGGAAGGCGAGGCGGGAAGCGGATATCGGCTGATGTCGGGTTTTGACCTGCCGCCACTGATGCTGACAAATAAGGAATCCGAAGCGCTGATGGTCGCGATTCGCCTGCTCAAAACCTGGGGAGGTGAATCGCTGTCGCGCGAGCTGGAGTCGGCCCAGGAGAAGGTGCTGGCTATTCTGCCCGAGGAGAGCCGCAGAAAGGCGGAGCAGACGCGGATCTACGCCCCGGATTTTTGCATGCAAAGCCACTCCCGCAGCGATTTTGACATGATTCACCAGGCGATTTCCGCTCAGCGCGTATTGGCGATGCATTATCGTGATGAAGCCGGGCTGCTCTCAAAACGTGAGGTACAGCCGCTGGGGTTGTTCTTCTGGGGGGAGCGCTGGCTGCTGGCGGCATGGTGTGAACGTCGCGAGGACTACCGCTGTTTCCGGCTCGACCGGTGTCTCAAAGTTGTAATGACGGAGAGGCGGTTCAGTGAGAGTGCGGACAGGTCTTTGGCGGATTTTTTGCGCAAGGTGAAGCAGTAAAAAGCCGGGTGGCGAGGTAAAAGCAAAACGGCAACGATGTTGCCGTTTTTTGTGTTCGCGCCCTCTCCCGTGGGAGAGGGAAGGGGTGAGGGCACCAGCCCGCACAATCCCGCATTGATTAGAAGTTGTAACCCACGACCAGGTAACCACCCCAGCCGGTAGAGCGGACGCTAAAGTCGCCGTTACCGAAGTTCAGGCTCGCGTCGTCGTTCCACTGGCCACCGTTGTGCCAGTAACGCGCAACAACAGAGTAGTGCCAGTGATCGTAGTTCAGCGCCAGGATGTGGCTGGAGGCGATGGAATCGTTGGTACGCGCTTTCTTGCCGTTCAGGTCACGGAAATCGTCGTCGCCCAGGTCTGAGCCCCAGTCAAAGTTAGTGAAACCGATGTAGCTCAGATTACCGCCCCACAGCTGGGTAATTGGCACGAAGTATTTCACTTTGAAACGGTAGCCGTCCCACTCGTTTTCATTCGCTGCGCCGTAGTTCTGCCACTGGTATTTTGCATACACGTTCAGGGACAGGCTCATCGGCAGGCCGGTGTCAATGTCAGTACCCAGACCCATATACCAGGTGCTCTGACGACCGGACTTATTGCGGCCCATGTCGTAGATGTAGTTGTTCGCGAAGTACCACTCTTTGAACGGACCAAACGCCAGGCTGGTACCGGTCAGTTTGTCGATGGAGAAGCGCGGTTCAATCTCCATGAACAGTGGGGAACCGTGGTTCCAGATACCTTTCGCATCGGTGTTACCACCGAAGAACACAGGCGCATCCATATAGCCGTAGAAATCAAACCAGTCTTTCTTGGCGAACGCTTCATATTCCAGGTAGGTATCGTTGCGGATCTGCGGTCCGAAACGGGTGTGGTAGCTGCCTACCACGTTAACGCTCTGGTGCCACCAGTCGGAGAGGTATTGTGGTTTCTCGTTTTCCGCTGCGTTAACAGTGAAAGAGGAGGACAGTGCCAGAACTGCACCGGCTGCGAGTAATGTTTTTTTCATAATCATGCCACTGATTGAAATTCCCTTCCGGGAGTGAAAAATGCGCGAATTGCGTTTCTAAATATTTCGTGTTTCTGCGGTGCCTATTATAGGAATCCCTGCTCACAAAAATATGTGTTGTTTCACATATCTCTCACACGCGTAATCGATTGCGTTCACGTTTGCGTACTTTAAACGGCCGGGATTGTAGCGGCAATCATTTCTGTTGCCAATCCATACGAAATGTAAATGTTAGCGGAGTGACATTTCACTCCGCTAAAAAGGAAGGGATTACTGCGCGGCGGGTTGGATGTCGTGAATGCGGATAAAGCCTAACTGCTCAGGCGTAAGTCCGCTTAGCTGAAGTGGAATATCCACATCGCTGGGCGCTAACACGCTGGCCGGAGCGGTGAACAGCTGGTTCTTCACGTTCACCTCCTGGTAGCTCTCCGTGGTGCCCTGGATCTGGCCCCACTCAACGGTGCCGCTGAAGGCAGGCAGCGGATCGTTGGACTCACCGTGAATACGTAATGTTGCGCGCGTACCATCCGCATTCGCCGCCACATTCACCAGAGACATCTTCAGCGTGCCAATCTGGCTGTTAAGCAGGGCAGGCGTATTCGCTCCTGGCAGCAGATATACCCCGCTGGTGGATTTAGCGTTCAGCGCGTTTTGCTGGGTGATCTTCACCGTTTCTTTGTTCAGTTTGTCCATCGCCGTGTTGAGCGTATTCACGCTTTGTTTCATCTGGCGGACTTCGGTTTGCTGTGCACAGGCACTAAGGGTGAAGAGGCTCCCCACCAGTAAAATTTTCAGGTAACGTCTTGTCATAGCGTTTATTCCTTGAAATGACGGATCCCCATAATGGTAGCCAGCAACGTACCGCCGGACATAGATCCTTTGTCTCAAAAAAGCTCCTCCTTTGTTGTCGGGCCAGATCAGGGTAAAATGAAAATCAGTTAACCAGATAACAGGGATACCGTATGCATTGCCCATTCTGCTCCGCTGTGGATACCAAAGTCATCGACTCTCGCCTTGTGGGCGAAGGGTCTTCTGTGCGCCGTCGTCGGCAGTGTCTGGTGTGCAACGAGCGTTTCACGACCTTTGAGGTTGCAGAGCTGGTAATGCCGCGCGTGGTAAAAAGTAACGACGTGCGCGAGCCGTTTAACGAAGAGAAACTGCGCAGCGGAATGCTGAAGGCCCTCGAAAAACGGCCCGTCAGCGCGGATGATGTCGAAATGGCGTTAAACCACATTAAATCTTACCTGCGTGGCCTGGGCGAGCGTGAAGTGCCGAGCAAAATGATCGGCAACCTGGTGATGGAGCAGCTGAAAAAGCTCGATAAGGTCGCCTATATCCGCTTCGCCTCTGTCTACCGCAGTTTCGAAGATATCAAAGAGTTTGGCGAAGAGATCGCCCGCTTACAGGATTAAGCCCATGCAGGATGAGAAGTACATGGCGCGAGCCATGAAGCTGGCGCAGCGCGGTCGTTTTACCACCCATCCTAACCCCAACGTCGGGTGCGTTATCGTGAAAGATGGCGAGATCGTGGGGGAAGGGTTTCACTATCGCGCAGGCGAGCCGCATGCTGAAGTGCATGCCCTGCGTATGGCGGGGGAGAAAGCGCGAGGCG
The DNA here is from genome assembly GCF_014896175.1 of Enterobacter cloacae complex sp. I3. Lineage (NCBI taxonomy): Bacteria > Pseudomonadati > Pseudomonadota > Gammaproteobacteria > Enterobacterales > Enterobacteriaceae > Enterobacter > Enterobacter cloacae complex sp. I3. The sequence continues at coordinate 148,053 of NZ_JADBQZ010000009.1, read as the reverse complement.
CGACGGCCTACGTGACGCTTGAGCCCTGCAGCCACCACGGGCGCACGCCGCCGTGCTGTGAAGCGCTGATTGCGGCAGGGGTTTCGCGCGTGGTCGCCGCTATGCAGGATCCTAACCCGCAGGTGGCGGGCCGCGGCCTGTATCGTCTGCAACAGGAAGGGATCGACGTCAGCCACGGCCTGATGATGCAAGATGCGGAAGCCATCAACAAAGGCTTTCTGAAGCGCATGCGCACCGGCTTCCCGTTTATTCAGCTTAAGCTGGGCGCCTCGCTGGACGGCCGTACGGCAATGGCGAACGGTGAAAGCCAGTGGATCACCTCGCCGCAGGCAAGGCGCGATGTGCAACGTCTGCGCGCGCAAAGCCATGCTATCCTCACCAGCAGTGAAACCGTTCTGGCTGACGATCCGGCCATGACCGTGCGCTGGGATGAGCTGAATGCCGATACCCAGGCGCTTTATCCGCAGGAGAACCTGCGCCAGCCGCTGCGTATTATTATTGATAGCCAGAACCGCGTGACCCCGGCGCACCGCATCGTGCAGCAGCCGGGTGAAACCTGGATTGCGCGCACCAAAGAAGATACGCGCGAATGGCCGGAAGGCGTGCGCAGCATTATGGTGCCGGAGCATAACGGACATCTGGATCTCGTGGTGCTGATGATGTTGCTCGGCAAGCAGCAGGTGAACAGTATCTGGGTCGAAGCCGGTCCGACGCTCGCCGGCGCGCTGCTCCAGGCGGGGCTGGTGGATGAACTGCTCGTCTACGTTGCGCCTAAACTGTTAGGTCACGACGCGCGCGGCCTGTTTGTGCTGCCTGGCCTTGAAAAACTGGCCGATGCACCGCAACTCACATTCAGCGAGATTCGTCCGGTGGGTCCGGATGTCTGCCTCCATTTAACGACAGCGTAATTGCTCCCGAAATAGGGAAGCAGTGCGCAAAGTATTATGATAAAATCCGCCCCCCTGCGGGGCCAAATGAACCCGTAAAGGAAGAGTATGAACATTATTGAAGCTGCTGTAGCTACCCCGGACGCTCGCGTCGCCATCACCATTGCGCGTTTCAACAACTTCATCAACGATAGCCTGCTGGAAGGTGCGATTGACGCCCTGAAACGTATCGGCCAGGTTAAAGATGACAACATTACCGTTGTTTGGGTTCCAGGCGCTTATGAACTGCCACTGGCGGCGGGCGCGCTGGCGAAAACCGGTAAATACGACGCGGTGATTGCGCTGGGTACCGTTATTCGTGGCGGCACTGCGCACTTCGAATACGTTGCGGGCGGTGCAAGCAACGGTCTGGCACACGTTGCGCAGGATGCTGAAATTCCTGTCGCGTTCGGCGTGCTGACCACCGAAAGTATTGAACAAGCCATCGAACGTGCTGGCACCAAAGCCGGTAACAAAGGTGCAGAAGCTGCACTGACCGCGCTTGAAATGATCAATGTATTGAAAGCCATTAAGGCCTGATTTTTTTGTAAGGGGAATTCCGTGAAACCTGCTGCTCGTCGCCGCGCCCGTGAATGTGCCGTCCAGGCACTTTACTCCTGGCAGTTGTCCCAGAACGACATCGCTGATGTTGAATACCAGTTCCTGTCAGAACAGGACGTGAAAGACGTTGACGTTCTGTACTTCCGTGAACTGCTGTCGGGAGTGGCGACTAATAGCGCGTATCTCGATGGCCTGATGAAGCCATACCTGTCCCGTCTGCTCGAAGAGCTGGGCCAGGTGGAAAAAGCAGTGTTGCGTATCGCGCTGTTTGAGCTGTCTAAACGTGATGATGTGCCGTACAAAGTGGCCATCAACGAAGCGATCGAACTGGCGAAAACCTTCGGCGCTGAAGACAGCCACAAGTTCGTTAACGGCGTACTTGATAAAGCCGCACCTGCGATCCGTCCCCACAAAAAGTGATCCGCAAACCGGAGTTCTGCATTGCCTGACGGGCAGTGCGGCTCCGGTTTTTTCTTTTATTTGCTGAGGCATAACGTATGGCATGCGGCGAATTCTCCCTGATTGCCCGTTATTTCGACCGTGTCAGAACCTCTCGTCTTGATGTTGAAACCGGCATTGGCGATGACTGTGCACTTCTCAATATTCCTGAAAAGCAGACGCTGGCAATCAGCACCGACACCTTAGTGTGCGGACGTCATTTCTTACGTGATATCGATCCTGCCGATCTGGCGTATAAAGCGCTGGCGGGCAACGTCAGCGATCTGGCGGCAATGGGCGCCGACCCGGCCTGGCTGACGCTGGCCCTGACGCTGCCGGAGGTGGATGAAGCCTGGCTTGAAGCGTTCAGCGATGCGCTGTTTGAACAGCTGAACTACTACGATATGCAGCTGATTGGCGGCGATACGACTGCCGGGCCGCTGTCGATGACGCTGGCGATCCACGGCTATGTGCCGCTCGGTCGCGCGCTGAAGCGCTCGGGCGCTAAACCGGGCGACTGGATCTACGTGACCGGGACGCCGGGAGACAGCGCGGCAGGGCTGGCGATCCTTCAGGATCGCTTAAACGTGAAGGACGCTGACGATGCGGCGTATCTGGTGAAGCGCCACCTGCGCCCGACACCACGTATTCTGCACGGTCAGGCGCTGCGCGAGCGGGCCAGTTCGGCTATCGATCTCTCTGACGGTCTCATCTCGGACCTCGGCCATATCCTGAAGGCCAGCGGGGTGGGCGCGCGCGTTGACCTGGATCTGTTCCCGCTTTCGGAGCAACTGCTTCGCCATGTGGAGCCTGAGCAGGCGCTGCGCTGGGCGCTCTCCGGTGGGGAAGACTACGAGCTGTGCTTCACGGTGCCAGAGCTGAACCGTGGAACGCTGGATGTGGCATTGGCCCATCTTGGCGCAAAGTTTACCTGCATCGGTCAGATCATGCCGGAGAGTGAAGGGCTGAAGTTTGTGAAAGACGGTGCGCCCGTTACGCTGGACTGGAAAGGGTACGATCACTTCGGGTAAGTTTGTGCGCTCAGTATTGCCGGGTAAGCGTACGCCACCCGGCAAGTGTTTACTTAAACCCCACCACCGGATGCTGCTGATACGGCGTCTCCAGCTCGGCAACCTGCTCCGGCGTCAGCGATAAATCCACCGCGCTTAACAACTCGTCCAGCTGTTCTTCCCGCGATGTACCAATAATCGGTGCGGCGACACCCCGCTTGCCCAGCAGCCACGCCAGCGCCACCTGCGCGCGCGTTGCGCCGATATCGTCGGCGATCCCGGCTAAACGTTCGGCAATCAGCGCATCGCTGGCTTCGGTACCGGAATAAAGATTTTTACCCACTTCATCCGATACCAGCCGCGCCGTGGTTTCTCCCCACGGACGGGTTAAGCGTCCGCGCGCCAGCGGGCTCCACGGGATCACCGCCACGCCTTCCTGGTAGCAGAGCGGCAGCATCTCGCGTTCTTCTTCCCGGTAAATCAGGTTGTAGTGATCCTGCATGGTGACAAAGCGTGCCCAGCCGTGCTGCGCCTGGAGATCGAGCGCCTGAGCAAACTGAGATGCGTGCATTGACGACGCGCCGATATAGCGCGCTTTACCTGCTTTCACGACATCGTTCAGCGCTTCAAGGGTTTCTTCAATTGGCGTGTTGTAATCCCAGCGGTGAATTTGCAGCAGGTCGACGTAATCCATGTTCAGGCGTCTGAGACTGTCATCAATGGAGCGCAGGATCTGCGCGCGAGAGAGGCCTTCAGCCAGATCGCCTGACGGGTAATACACCTTGGTGGCGACCACAATCTCATCCCGACGAGCAAAATCACGCAGAGCGCGGCCCACAATCTCTTCGCTGCTGCCGTCAGAGTAGCTGTTGGCGGTATCGAAGAAGTTGATGCCGCCGTCTATGGCGCGCTTGATGATAGGGCGGCTGCTCTCTTCCGGCAGCGTCCAGGCGTGATTTCCCCGGTCAGGCTCGCCAAAGGTCATGCAGCCCAGGCAAAGCCGGGACACCCTGAGGTCCGTTTTTCCTAATGTCGTGTATTGCATGGTTCCGCTCCTGCTGTTTAAACAATACGTTTAAGCATAGCAGGAGCGGAAAAGGGGAGGGATCAGGCCAGCCAGCTGCGGATTCTGGCTTCGATACCGGCGGCGTCCAGGCCGATGTCGGAACGCGCCTCGTCCTGAGTGCCTTGCGGGATGAAGTGGTCCGGCAGGCCGAGGTTCAGCACCGGAACCAATTTACGGTTCGCCATCAGTACCTCGTTAACGCCGCTGCCCGCACCGCCCATGATGGCGTTCTCTTCCAGCGTGACCAGCACGTCGTGGCTTTCCGCCATGCTCAGAATCAGAGACTCATCGAGCGGCTTCACAAAGCGCATATCCACCAGCGTCGCGTTCAGGGCTTCAGCGACTTTTGCCGCTTCCGGCATCAGCGTACCAAAGTTCAGGATCGCCACTTTTTCGCCGCGACGTTTCACCAGACCTTTACCGATGTCCAGTTTTTCCAGCGGCTGAAGTTCAACGCCAAGGGCATTGCCGCGCGGATAACGTACCGCGCAGGGGCCGTCCTGATAGTGGTAGCCGGTATACAGCATCTGACGACACTCGTTTTCGTCGCTTGGCGTCATGATGACCATGTCCGGGATGCAGCGCAGGAAGGAGAGATCAAACGCCCCCTGGTGCGTCTGGCCGTCAGCCCCCACGATGCCCGCGCGATCGATAGCAAACAGCACCGGCAGCTTCTGGATGGCAACGTCATGGATCACCTGGTCGTAGGCGCGCTGCAGGAAGGTGGAATAAATCGCCACCACCGGCTTGTAGCCGCCAATCGCCAGGCCTGCCGCAAAGGTGACCGCGTGCTGCTCGGCAATGGCGACGTCGAAATACTGGTCCGGGTATTTTTTGGAGAACTCGACCATGCCGGAGCCTTCACGCATGGCAGGCGTAACCGCCATCAGCTTGTGATCTTTTGCCGCCGTCTCGCACAGCCAGTCGCCAAAGATTTTTGAGTAGCTCGGCATTCCGCCGCTGCTTTTCGGCAGGCAGCCGCTGGTATGGTCGAACTTTGGCACCGCGTGGAAGGTGATCGGATCTTTCTCTGCCGGTTCGTAGCCACGCCCTTTTTTGGTCATGATGTGCAGGAACTGCGGGCCTTTCAGGTCGCGCATGTTTTTAAGCGTGGTCACCAGACCCAGCACATCGTGCCCGTCCACCGGGCCGATATAGTTAAAGCCCAGCTCTTCGAACAGCGTGCCCGGCACGACCATGCCTTTGATGTGTTCTTCGGTACGCTTGAGCAGCTCTTTGATCGGCGGCACGCCGGAGAAAACTTTTTTCCCGCCTTCCCGCAGCGACGAGTAAAGCTTGCCGGAAAGCAGCTGCGCCAGATGGTTGTTCAGCGCGCCGACGTTCTCGGAGATCGACATTTCGTTATCGTTGAGGATAACCAGCATGTCCGGCTTGATATCGCCCGCGTGGTTCATGGCTTCAAAAGCCATCCCGGCGGTGATCGCACCGTCGCCAATCACGCAGACGGTGCGGCGCTGCTTGTTCTCTTTCTCGGCGGCAACGGCAATACCGATGCCCGCAGAAATGGAGGTAGAGGAGTGGCCGACGCTCAGCACGTCATACTCGCTCTCACCGCGCCACGGGAACGGGTGCAGGCCGCCCTTCTGACGAATGGTGCCAATTTTATCGCGACGTCCGGTCAGAATTTTGTGCGGATAAGCCTGGTGGCCCACGTCCCAGATAAGCTGATCGAACGGCGTGTTATAGACGTAATGCAACGCCACGGTCAGCTCAACCGTGCCAAGCCCGGAGGCGAAGTGGCCGCTGGAGCGGCTAACGCTGTCGAGCAGGTAGCGACGCAGCTCGTCACACAGCTTCGGCAGACTCTCTTTCGGCAACAGACGTAACTCCTGGGTGGAGTCAACTAACGCCAGTGTCGGGTATTTGGCAATATCAAAACTCATCAAAGGCTCATCGAGATATATAGTTTATTTATCACGCTGGATTATATAGTCCGCTAGCGCTTCCAGTGCCGAGGTATCCAGCGATTGCGCGGCCAGCTCATTCAGCGACTGGCGGGCATCGTCAATCAGATCCCGGGCTTTACGTTGGGCTTGCTCAAGACCCAGCAGGGCGGGATAGGTACTTTTGCCAAGCTGCTGGTCCGCACCCTGACGTTTACCCAATGTTGCAGTATCGCCCACCACATCCAGAATGTCATCCTGAACCTGGAATGCCAGACCGATACTTTCTGCGTATCTGTCCAGAATCGGCAGGGCTTTGCGCCCTTGCTCACCCGCGCTCAGCGCGCCCAGGCGAACGGCGGAACGAATAAGCGCGCCCGTCTTATGGCGATGAATACGCTCCAGCTGTTCCAGATTAACCTGACGTCCTTCCGCTTCAAGATCCAGCGCCTGACCGCCGCACATGCCGGCCACGCCGCTGGCCATTGCCAGTTCGGAGATCATCGCCAGGCGGTCGCGGTCGGCCACTTCCGCCATCGGCGCATCACTGAGAATCGAGAACGCCAGCGTCTGCAAGGCATCGCCCGCCAGAATGGCATTCGCCTCGCCAAACTTAATGTGGCAGGTTGGCTGACCCCGGCGCAGATCGTCGTCGTCCATCGCCGGGAGATCGTCGTGGATCAGCGAGTAGGCATGGATGCACTCCACGGCGGCTGCCGGGGCGTCCAGCGTATTATCGCTGATGCCAAACATGTTGCCCGTGGCATACACCAGGAACGGACGCAGCCGTTTTCCCCCTAAGAGTGCGCCATAGTGCATGGCTTCAACCAGTGGAGTGTTCTGAAAAGGCTGCGGCTCAATAAAACGGCGCAGGGCGTCGTTGGCGCGAACGACGCGCGCCTGAAGCGCGTTGGTAAAATCCATTTACTCGGCGTCCGGTGTGAATGGCGTGGTTTTAGCGTCTTCGCTGTCGGAAAGCAGGATCTGCACACGCTGCTCGGCCTGCTGGAGTTTTACCTGCCCCTGGCGCGCAAGCTGCACACCGCGCTCAAATTCGTTGAGGGCGTCTTCCAGCGGTAAATCGCCGCTCTCGAGGCGGGTAACAATCTGCTCAAGCTCACTCAGCGCAGTTTCAAAACTGGCCGGTGCGTCGTTCTTCTTCGGCATAGTGAATTAACTCTTATATTCTTCGCCCCAACATGGTAACGGACTCGGGGCAATTATCAAATAACGCGAGTGGCGCGATGGTGGTATACTTGCGCGCCTGGATGCAGCCACGGGTGTGGGCTGCTGTATCATTTTCCACTACAAGCCTTTATAAGCTTGCCTAAGAAACATTGCCGCCATGAAGTTTATCATTAAATTGTTCCCTGAAATCACCATCAAAAGCCAATCTGTGCGTTTGCGCTTTATTAAAATTCTCACCGGGAACATTCGTAACGTATTAAAACACTACGACGAAACGCTCGCCGTGGTGCGTCACTGGGACCACGTTGAAGTCCGCGCGAAAGACGAAAGCAAACGCCTTGATATTCGCGACGCGCTGACCCGTATTCCAGGTATTCACCATATTCTGGAAGTGGAAGACGTTCCGTTCAGCGATATGCACGATATCTTCGAAAAGGCGCTGGTACAGTACCGCGACCAGATCGAAGGCAAAACCTTCTGCGTGCGCGTGAAGCGTCGCGGTAAGCACGAGTTCAGCTCGATTGAAGTCGAGCGCTACGTTGGCGGCGGTCTGAACCAGCACGTTGAGACGGCGCGCGTGCGCCTGACTAACCCGGACGTCACCGTTAACCTTGAGATCGAGAACGATCGTCTGCTGCTGGTTAAGGGCCGTTATGAAGGTATTGGCGGTTTCCCGATCGGCACGCAGGAAGATGTGCTGTCGCTGATCTCGGGCGGCTTCGACTCCGGCGTCTCCAGCTACATGCTGATGCGTCGCGGCTGCCGCGTGCACTACTGCTTCTTCAACCTGGGCGGCGCGGCGCATGAAATTGGCGTTCGTCAGGTGGCGCATTACCTGTGGAACCGCTTCGGCAGTTCTCACCGCGTGCGTTTTGTGGCGATCAACTTTGAGCCGGTAGTGGGCGAAATCCTTGAAAAAGTGGATGACGGACAGATGGGCGTGATCCTCAAACGTATGATGGTGCGCGCGGCGTCCAAAGTCGCCGAGCGCTATGGCGTGCAGGCGCTGGTCACCGGCGAAGCGCTGGGCCAGGTCTCCAGCCAGACACTGACCAACCTGCGTCTGATCGACAACGTATCAGATACGCTGATCCTGCGCCCGCTGATCTCCCACGATAAAGAGCACATCATCGACCTGGCGCGCGAAATCGGCACCGAAGACTTTGCCCGCACCATGCCGGAATACTGCGGCGTGATCTCAAAAAGCCCGACCGTCAAGGCAGTGAAGGCGAAGATCGAAGCGGAAGAAGAGAACTTCGATTTCAGCATCCTGGAAAGAGTGGTGGCAGAAGCGTCCAACATCGACATCCGCGAGATTGCCCAGCAGACCGAGCAGGAAGTGGTTGAAGTGGAAACCGTGAGCGGTTTCGGTGCGAACGATGCGATTCTGGATATCCGCTCCATTGACGAGCAAGATGACAAGCCGCTTAAGGTGGAAGGCGTAGAGGTGGTTTCTCTGCCGTTCTACAAGCTGAGCACTAAGTTTGGCGACCTCGATCAGAGCAAAACGTATCTGCTGTGGTGTGAGCGCGGGGTGATGAGCCGCCTGCAGGCGCTGTACCTGCGCGAGCAGGGATTCGCGAACGTGAAGGTGTATCGTCCGTAGCGTGCGGCCTGGCGCCCTCACATTAAAAACGGCAACCAAAGGTTGCCGTTTTGCTTTTACCTCGCGCCACCCGGTTTTTTTTATGCACTACTCTTCATAGTAATTATAAATCCCCGCCGGCATCACCAGCGACGACGCCACTTCGTAGGCCTTCTCCCGCCCGACCAGCAGATCAATAATCTTTAAGCCAAAATCAATCGCGGTGCCGGGTCCCTGGCTGGTCAGCAGGTTGACGCGCGGATCCCAGACGACGCGTTTATCCACCCAATGCTCCTCCGGGATCGTATCCTTAAGCCCCGGGAAGCCGGTCATATTGCCGATGGGGAAGATGTCGTGCGGAATCAGAACCGTTCCAGCGGCGGCACAGATTGCCGCGACGATGCGGCCGGACAGATGAAACTGACGCACGGTTTCAACCAGCAGCGGGCTGTCGCGGAAACATTCCGCGCCTTTTAAGCCGCCGGGCAGGACGATGATGTCGTAATCGCCGTCAGCAACCTGGACAAGCGGTGCGTCTGCCAGGATTTTCACCCCTCGTGAACAGGTGATTGCCAGATTGCCGTCGCTGGCTACGCTGGCGGTTGTTACCTTAATGCCGCCACGTACCAGTAAATCAATAGTAGTGACCGCTTCCATCTCTTCGCTACCAGGAGCGAGGCAAATCAGTGCCGACGCGCTCATATTCACTCTCCTTACGTTTAACCAGGTCATACAGACGGGCGTTTTCCGGTACGGCGATGCCGTGCGAGCGGGCGCGCTTTAGCAGATAACCGGTAATGTAATCTATCTCCGTATGGCGTAATGCCCGAACGTCCTGCAGCATCGAGGAGATATTCTCAGCCGTACTCTCAATAACCTGCTCGACATAACAGCGTAAATCCTCTGCTGAGGTGTGCAGGCCTTCTCGCTCAATGACCGACGCGACTTCTGCACACAGGGACGCCACCTCCTGCGGATGGTTTTTCAGCTCCCCGTTCGGGCAGTTCCACAGCGCCGTCAGCGGATTGATCACGCAGTTTACGGCCAGCTTGCGCCACAGCTGAGGGCGGATGTTGTTGTGCCAGGCGACGTCCGGCAAGACCTTTTGCAGAACATCGGCCAGATAGCTGTAGTCACCATCCTGTGTTCTGGCCGGGCCGATGTGCGTCACGCCGCTGGCGACATGCACGATAATAGTCCCGTCGCGACGCGCAGCGTGGGTGGTGGTCGCCATTAGCAGAGGCTGCGGGACGCTTTTCAGCTCATCAAGGGTTCCCATACCGTTATGCAGCAGCAGAATGGGGGACGTGGGGGGGAGCTGCGCGGCCAGAGTCTTAACCGCATCTGAGACCTGCCACGCCTTGAGCGTCACCAGCAACAGGTCGCTTTGCGCCAGGAAATCAGGATCGTTCGCGGTGAGGGATTCGTTAAAAATGCTTCCGTCTTCACCAATCAGGTTGACACTGCAATAGGGCTGGGGCACGCGCAGCCAGCCCTGAACCTCATGTCCGTGCTTGCACAGCGCGGTCAGCCACAGCTGGCCGAGCGCTCCGCATCCGAGCACCGTAATTTTCATTGTTCCTCCTCACCTGCAACTGCGCCAGGTGTTACAGCTTAATTATACAGCTAAGCTTCTGTTGAGTTATGCCTCGTAGCGGGTATTATGCAACGCAACAAAAGTGAAGGGAGAAGAAAAGATGCCATCTTTCGATATTGTTTCCGAAGTTGATATCCAGGAAGTTCGCAACGGCGTTGAGAACGCAACCCGCGAAGTTGAGTCACGTTTCGATTTTCGCGGCGTTGAGGCGTCGTTTGAGCTGAACGACGCAAATAAGACCATTAAGGTGCTGAGCGAGTCTGATTTCCAGGTGAATCAGCTGCTCGACATTCTGCGCGCCAAGCTGTTAAAACGTGGCATCGAAGGAACGTCTCTGGACGTGCCGGACGAGTTTGTCCACAGCGGTAAGAACTGGTTTGTAGAAGCCAAACTGAAGCAGGGCATCGAGAGCGCGGTGCAGAAGAAGATTGTTAAGCTGATTAAAGACAGCAAGCTGAAGGTGCAGGCGCAGATCCAGGGCGAAGAGATTCGCGTCACCGGAAAATCCCGCGACGACCTGCAGTCCGTGATGGCGCTGGTGCGCGGCGGGGATTTGGGTCAACCTTTCCAGTTTAAAAACTTCCGCGATTAAGACAAAAAAGCCCGGTTCAACCGGGCTTTTTTTCAGTCCTTCAGCGCCTGCTCCACCTCAAAGCGGTTGGTCACTTTGCTGTCAATTTTGACATAAGCGCTGCGCTCTTCGGGAACAATCAGCACCTCTGTGACCCCTTCTTTTCCTTCCAGACGCTGCTTCAGCGCGTCGCTAATCTCCACGTCATCCGGGATTTCTACCCGCAGGCTGCTCACGTAGCGTGGCTCTTTCATGGTGCTGGCGACCAGCAGCCAGACTGTTGCCAGCAGCGCGCCCGCGAGAAACACGGTTTGTGAATCAAACAGGCCGTCGACCCAGCCGCCAAGCGAGCCGCCGATCGCCACGCCGAGGAACTGGCTGGTGGAGTAAATGCCCATTGCCGTGCCTTTGTAACCGGCGGGGGACTCTTTGCTGATCAGCGACGGCAGCAGCGCTTCCATCAGATTAAACGCCAGGAAGAAGAGCTGCACGCCTGCGATCAGCTCCCAGAAGTGCGGGCCGGCACCCCACAGCACGATCTCGGCAATCAGCAGTAACGCCACGCAGCCCACGAAGACGCGCTTCATTTTGCGCTTCACTTCGGCGTAGATGATGAACGGCACGACAGAGACAAACGAAATCAGCATCGTGACCAGATAAATTTTCCAGTGCTCGGCCGCCGGGAAACCTGCTGCGGCAAGCTGGCCGGGCAGGGCGACGAAGGTGGACATCAGCAGAATATGCAGGCACATAATGCCGAAGTTAAGCTTTAGCAGACGCGGCTCGGCGATGACTTTGCTAAAGCAGCCTTTAACCATCCCGGATTCACGGTTAAGGACGTGATTTTTACTGTCTGGCACAACCCACAGGGTGAGTGCGATCCCGATAGTCGCCAGCACCGCAATCATCCAGAACAGGGCGTGCAGACCCAGTTTGTGCGTAATGATGGGACCGAGCACCATCGCAATCGCAAACGTTATGCCAAAGCTCACGCCGATGAACGCCATCGCTTTGGTGCGGTTTTGCTCACGGGTTAAATCTGACAGCAGCGCCATCACCGCGGCGGCAATCGCACCGGAGCCCTGCAGGGCGCGGCCCAAAATAATGCCCCAGATGGAGTGGGAGAGGGCGGCAATAACGCTCCCGAGCACAAAGACCAGCAGCCCGCCGACAATCAGCGGCTTGCGGCCCACCCGATCAGAGAGCAGGCCAAAGGGGATCTGGAACACCGCCTGCGCCAGACCGTAAATGCCAATAGCAAGGCCAATCAGCGCTTCGCTGGCACCCTGTAACGCCATGCCGTACGTGGTCAGAACGGGCAGGACCATAAACATGCCAAGCATCCGCAGCGAGAAAACAGTCCCTAAACCCCAGGTCGCACGCAGCTCGCCCGGCGTCATTTTATAATCGTTCATTACCACCTCAATTTAAAAGCAGGCCATAGTGTAGTGCGGGGAAGGGGCGGGGTAAATAAAGGCTTATTTAACAAATATTACATGCGTAATTAATAGATTTCGTGAATAAAAAAGGGTGCCGAAGCACCCTTTTCATCATCACATAAACTTACCAGACGTAAGTCAGCAGGTTTTGCGAGTCCGGCACCATGAAGTCTACGGACATCATCACGGACAGGGAGGTGATGGCGACAATCGAGAACACAAACAGCTTGCGTGCCCAGACTTTGTCATCTTCCACCTTGTAGCCGCGCAGGGCCATGCCGAGCCACCAGACGCTCACCGCGGCCGCTACCACCAGATATTTATATCCGGCGTAACCGCCCAGAGAAAGCATCAGCGTTGCCACGGCAAAAGCGATGATGTAGAGCGTGATGTGGTTCTTGGCAACTGAAATGCCCTTCACGACCGGCAGAACCGGAATGTTCGCCGCCTGATAATCCTTGAAGCGGAAAATCGCGATGGCATAGGAGTGCGGCATCTGCCACAGGCTAAAGATAGCCAGCAGGATGAGCGCACCGCTGTCGAACTCGTTCGTGACGGCGCAGTAGCCAATCACCGGCGGCGCAGCGCCGGAGAGAGAACCAATCAGCGTGCCGTAGACGGAGTGACGCTTCATATACAGGCTGTAGACGCCTACATACACCACGAACCCCATCACCCCCAGCCAGCAGGCCAGCGGGTTAGCACCAAACCACAGCAGCATAAAGCCAGCAATACCCAGCAAGGTGGCGTACACCAGCGAGACGGAAGGGGCAATCAGGCCTTTAACCAGCACCCGATTCTTGGTCCTTTCCATCTTCTTGTCGATATCCATGTCGATGTAGTTGTTAAATACACAACCGGACGCAACCACCAGTGACACACCGACCAGCGTGTAAATAAAGAGGGTGTAATCAATGCTGCCTTTAGAGGCCAGCAGGAACCCTCCGATTACGGAGATCAGGTTGCCAAAGATGATGCCTGGTTTCGTGACTTGCAGGTATTGCTTAAACATACTCGCCGCTCTTAGTGAACCATCATGTTGTAGTTGAGGTTCCACATAATCCAGATGGAACCGACTACCAGGATAGCGATGATAATCACGGTAAAGATAAAGGCAGTCATATTCCAGCCTTCATCGGACTTGGTGTTCATGTGCAGGAAGCAAACCAGATGCACCAGAATCTGAATCACCGCGGTCACCAGGATTGCTCCCAGGATAACCGGCTTGGACGCAGAACCGCTCATCACCATCCAGAACGGGATCACCGTCAGGATGATCGACAGGATGAAACCTGTCATGTAGGTTTTTACGCTGCCGTGGGAAGCGCCATGATCGTTAGAATGACTCATTACATCGCCCCCATCAGATAGACAACAGAGAACACGCAGATCCATACCACGTCCAGGAAGTGCCAGAACAGGCTCAGGCACATGATACGGGTACGGTTAGTGCTGGTCAGGCCGCGGCGGGAGATCTGGAACATCAGTACTGCCATCCAGATCAGACCCGAGGTCACGTGCAGACCGTGGGTACCCACCAGCGCGAAGAACGCGGACAGGAAGCCACTGCGATCCGGACCGAAGCCTTCCATAATCAGGTGGTGGAATTCATAGATTTCCATCCCGATAAAGCCAGCACCAAACAGCCAGGTCAACGCCAGCCAGGAGACAACCTGGCTCTTGTTGTTTTTGTACATGGCGATAGCCGCCATGCCGTAGGTGATGGAGCTGAATAACAGCAGTGCGGTTTCAACCAGAACGAACGGCAGTTCAAAAATGTCCTTGCCGGTCGGGCCGCCCGCTGTGCCGTTCACCAGAACGGCATAGGTCGCGAACAGACAGCAGAACAGAATGCAGTCGCTCATCAGGTAGATCCAGAAACCGAAGACTTTGGTCGGTCCTGTATCATGGTGCGCATGTTCATGCGCGTGGGCAGTTGAGTGCGCCAGAGTATCAGTTGCCATTTTTCAGCCCCGCTTTAGAAATCTCGTCGAAATGCTGATTTTCCAGCTTTTCAACTTCACGGACTGGTACGTAGTAGTCCACGTCCTCGTCAAAGCTCTTCACAATCCAGCTGATTACGATGCCAGCGAAGCCAACAATCGCCATCCACCAGATGTGCCAGATCATTGCGAAACCAAATACCGTTGCGAAAGCGGCAATCACGATGCCCGCAGCGCTGTTTTTCGGCATATGGATCTCTTCGTAATGCTCAGGTTGCTTGTACGCTTCACCTTTTTCTTTCATTTCCCAGAATGCGTCACGCTCGTGAATGTGCGGCACTACGGCAAAGTTATAGAACGGTGGTGGAGAAGAGGTTGCCCACTCCAGCGTACGGCCACCCCATGGGTCACCGGTCAGGTCGCGGTTCAGGTTACGGTCGCGGATGGACACGTAGTACTGAATCAGCTGGCACAGAATACCGCAGGCAATCAGCGCTGCACCGCCCGCTGCAACCATCAGCATTGGGTGGAACTGCGGATCGATCTGCTGGCTCAGACGACGGGTCATACCCATGAAGCCCAGCACGTACAGCGGCATAAACGCCACGAAGAAGCCAATGATCCAGAACCAGAACGCGCGTTTACCCCAGGTTTCGTTCAGCGTGAAGCCAAACGCCTTAGGCCACCAGTAAGTCACACCTGCGAAGCAGCCGAAGACCACACCGCCGATGATAACGTTATGGAAGTGCGCAATCAGGAACAGGCTGTTGTGCAGAACGAAGTCAGCACCTGGCACCGCCAGCAGTACGCCGGTCATCCCACCTACGGAGAAGGTCACGATGAAGCCGATGGTCCACAGCATTGCTGAGTGGAACACGATACGGCCCTGGTACATGGTGAACAGCCAGTTGAAGATCTTCACCCCGGTAGGGATGGCGATAATCATGGTGGTGATACCGAAGAAGGCGTTTACGTTCGCGCCCGCACCCATGGTAAAGAAGTGGTGCAGCCAAACGATGAACGACAGAACGGTAATACACACGGTTGCCCACACCAGAGAGGTGTAACCAAACAGACGCTTACGCGAGAAGGTTGCCGCGATTTCGGAGAACACACCGAAAACAGGCAGAACCAGAATGTACACTTCCGGGTGACCCCAGGCCCAAATCAGGTTGATGTACATCATCATGTTGCCACCCATATCATTCGTGAAGAAATGGGTGCCCAGGTAGCGGTCCAGGGTCAGCAGCGCGATGGTGACGGTCAGAATTGGGAACGACGCGATAATCAGTACGTTGGCGCACAGAGATGCCCAGGTAAATACTGGCATCTTGAACATCGTCATACCTGGTGCACGCATCTTCAGGATGGTCACGAAGAAGTTGATACCGGTCAGGGTGGTACCGACACCGGAGAGCTGAAGCGCCCAAATCCAGTAGTCAACGCCTACACCCGGACTGTACTCAATTCCCGAAAGCGGTGGGTAAGCCAGCCAGCCGGTCTGTGCAAATTCGCCCACGCCCAGTGACAGGTTAACCAGGATAACGCCGACAACCGTGAACCAGAAGCTCAGGTTGTTCAGGAACGGGAACGCTACGTCGCGCGCGCCAATTTGCAGCGGAACGACAACGTTCATCAGACCGATTACCAGCGGCATCGCCACGAAGAAGATCATGATAACGCCGTGGGCGGTAAAGATCTGATCGTAGTGGTGCGGTGGCAGGAAGCCGGCTTCGCCCGCAGACGCGAGTGCCTGCTGGCTACGCATCATGATTGCATCCGCAAAGCCACGAATTAACATGACTATACCGACGATGCAGTACATGATACCGAGTTTTTTGTGGTCAACCGAAGTCAGCCACTCATTCCACAGGTAGCTCCACTTACCGAAGTAAGTGATCAGGCCAACTAAGGCCGCGCCACCAATGATAATTGCAGCCACCGTAACCATGATAATCGGTTCATGGTAGGGCACTGCATCCAGTGTCAATTTTCCGAACATTTTCTTCCTCGGCCCCTTAGTGAGCGGTTTCCGCGTGGCTCATGTCCATGCCTTCCATACCTTCGTGCGCGCTGTGCTCGCCTTCTGGCTGGGTCATGTCCATGCTCTTGCCGTGATCCATAAATTTGCCAATAACGTCTTTGAACAAATCTGGTTTCACGTTAGAGAAGTACTCCACCTTGTTGTATTCGCTAGGTGCAGCCACTTTTTCGAACGCCGCCATGTCAGACATGGTGTTTGGAGACTGCTTCGCTTTTTCAACCCACTGGTCGAAAGCGGCACGGTCCGGCGTCGCAATAGCTTTGAACTTCATACCTGAGAAGCCCGGGCCGCTATAGCTGGCGGAGATACCATCGTAGGTGCCTGCTTCATTCGCGATCAGATGCAGGTTCGTCTGCATACCGGCCATCGCGTAAATCTGGCTACCCAGACGCGGGATGAAGAAGGAGTTCATTACGGAGTTGGAGGTCACTTTGAACTGAACCGGAGTGTTCGCCGGGAAGGCGATTTCATTCACGGTAGCAATGCCCTGCTCTGGATAGATGAAGAACCATTTCCAGTCCATGGAGACCACTTCAATGGTAATAGGTTTTTCATCGTGAACCAGCGGCTTGCTTGGCTCAAGTGAGTGAGTGGTTTTCCAGGTCAGCACGGCAAGGAACAGGATGATCAGGATAGGTACCGTCCAGACCACAGCTTCAACTTTGTTGGAGTGTGACCAGTTCGGGCTATACTTCGCATCTTTATTGCTCGCACGATACTTCCAGGCGAAACCAACAGCCATCAAAATGGCAGGAATAACCACAATCAACATCAGGCCAAAAGCCGTCAATATCAGTGAACGTTGTTCCAGTCCAATCTGTCCTTTGGGGTCTAGTAGTGCAGAATCACAGCCACTGAGTAATACAGTACCTGCGAATAATGACAACCATCCCAAACTTTTATTGTATTTCCTGAGTCTCATTTAACGACCTCAATTCCACGGGAGTCTGGTGGCGTTTAAAGTGTGCGGGCATTTTACGGGAAGGTTACATTACTGTAAACATCATTAGGCCTGTGTCAGGAAGGTGTTACCGGGTTCTGCCGCACGTGTCACAAGTGTTGCAGATTATGTCGGTTTTTATGACCGAAGCCGCATGATATGGGCTTTATAACGAAAGGACCCCCAAGCATACCCTAAAAGGGGCAATTGGTATAACCATTGTTAAAAATATACAAAAAATTAACAATTAATTATCAATAAAAAGACATCTAAAAAACGAAAAATCAAACTTTCCAATGCTGAATCGTTTAATGAAAAATAGCGTTTTGGAATTGGCTCCAATAATTTCCAAATCCTATCCCGCACAAAACAACAAATATTTTTTTAGCGGCTGTTGGCTATTTCACCGTTATAATTTCGGTTAGTGATTACAACGGGAAATAACCTTTCACTTTTTCTTCAGGTCATCTGCGTTTTACGCAATGCCATAAAATCGAGCAGACCCCCCGTCAGGATCCCGGCGATGGCCAGCAGGGCTCCAGCATCCAGCAGAAGGGCTTCGAGGGGGAGCGCCAGAGACGTACTGGCGTTAACGATAAGTACCACAAGCCATAGCGCCAGCGCGCCGCAGCCCGCCATTAGCAGACGTAACGCAAATCGGTAGGCGCGGTGATATTCAGTACGCGGCATAAAGTGTTCGGTCCGCTGGGTATATTCCAGCGTCTGGCGACACACCAGCAATAATAAAATCCCCGGCACGGCAGCCGCGACCGAGAAGAGATAAAACGTTGGCCAGCCGTGGGCTTCTACAAACCAGCCGGCAATCGGGCCTACGTACACGCGCCCAACGGCCGAGAGCGCCGAGAGCAGCGCAAACTGCGTAGCGGAAAACGATTTATTGCAAAGGGTCATCAGCAGGGCGACAAACGCCGCCGTCCCCATGCCGCCACAGAGATTTTCAAAGAACACCGCCGCGGCCATGCTGAACATATGCTTGTCAGTCACCGACAGCAGCCAGTAGCCCGCGTTAGATGCGCCCTGCAGGATGCCGAAGATCAGCAGCGCGCGGAACAGCGTCAGGCGCTGCATCAATACGCCGCCATAAAGCGCACCGACGATGGTCGCAAACAGCCCCAGCGTTTTATTCACCACGCCCACTTCACCGGCATCAAAACCGACGCCGCGGATCAGGAAGGTGGTGGTCAGGCTCATGGCAAAGGCATCGCCCAGCTTATAAAGGACGATGAGCAGCAGGATCAGCCAGGCATTGTTGCGGCCAAAAAAGTCACGCAGCGGTTCGGCCACGGCCTGTTCCAGCGAGCGGGGAACCGGAATGACGTCGCTCGGTTCGGGTGCAAATAGCGTAGCGATAATGCAGGGGATGAGCAGGGCAGCCATCAGCCAGTACATACCCTGCCAGCCGAGATAACGGTCGGCCAGCCACAACGCCAGCCCGCCGGAGACCAGCATCCCGAGGCGATAGCCCAGCACGCTGATCGCCGCACCGGCACCGCGCTCTTCCGCAGGTAACACGTCCGTCTTCCAGGCGTCGAACACGATATCCTGAGAGGCGGAACAGAAGGCTATCATCACCGCAAGCGCGGCCATCCAGCGGAGCTGTGTGGTCGGCTCAAGAAAGCCCATCGCCGCAATCGCCAGCAGCAGCAGGACCTGTGTCATCACTAACCAGCCGCGACGACGCCCCAGAAACGGCGGCGTATAGCGATCCATCACCGGCGACCACAGGAACTTAAAGACATACGCCTGACCGACAAGCGAGAAGAAACCAATGGTTTTGAGATCGATGTTCTCAACCGTCATCCACGCCTGAAGCGTGCCGGAGGTGAGCGCGAGGGGTAAACCGGAGGCAAAGCCGAGGATCAGCAGAATTGCTGATTTCGGTTGCTGGAAAATGCGTAAGTAGTGACTGGACATGTTCTTATGAACTGACCCGGTGAAGCACCGGGCCAGTGAGCAGGATTAACGTGCGTTCTACTTGATAAAGTCGTGAATGCTGGTGTCCTGCGCCATATCGGCGATGGTGTCCGTCAGCACGCTGTTAACGGCGTTAGCAATATTCTTGTTAGAGGCCTGGAACGCGCCTTCAACAGAGTAGCTGGCGCGGTAGTTTTTGGTCATCTTGTTGCCGTTCTTCGCGGTGGCAATGATGGCGATATCCGCTTTGGTCGCAATGTTGTAGCGCACGTTGCCCTGAGAGACGTCTGCGTACAGGTTGTTGACGATAATCTGCAGATCAACCGCGCCGCTTGGGCCAATCATGTAGCCGCGAGCGGTCATTTGCTTCTCAAGCACTTCCTGCAGCAGGAAGCGCAGGTCGCGGGACGCGGTCAGCGTCACCTGCTGGTTGTCGCGGGTCACTTTTGCCAGCGCCTGGTCCTGACGCTGATCGGCACCGTTAATGCTCACGGTGACGCCCATCAGGCTTGGGTCCTGCTGAGGCAGGGTGATTTTTGGTGAGACATCAATAGTGGTAGGCGGAGTCGCACAGCCTGCCAGCATAAAAAGGGCTACCAACGGAAAGAAGAGTTTTTTAAACATTTTCAGGTTCTCAACGAATCGTAAGCATTAAAGAGAGAAAAATTGCCGCCATCATATCATCGACTACGGCCAGGGGAAGTGGTCAACGCATGTAAATTCATCGTCTTGTCTGAAAACTGACCAGCTCATCCTTTTTCTCCTCCCGCCAGAGACGACAGGTATGAGTCTCACAGTGAACTTCATGCATTTGAATGAGAAAATCAGACGAAAGCTAAATATTTGTTGTCAAGGTGTAATGGAAACGGTAAAAGCGGCTAACATTTAAAGGGATGGGTGACATCTTAGCGTTGTCGGAGGAGTAATTTCATGATGATACGTGAACAGATAGAAGAAAAATTAAGGGCAGCGTTCAACCCTGTGTTCCTCGAAGTCGTCGACGAAAGCTATCGTCATAACGTGCCGGCAGGTTCTGAAAGCCACTTTAAAGTGGTTCTGGTTAGCGATCGCTTCACGGGAGAACGTTTCCTGAACCGACATCGCCTGATCTACAGCACCTTGACGGAAGAACTCTCCACGACCGTGCATGCGCTGGCACTGCATACCTACACCATTAAGGAATGGGAAGGCTTGCAGGATACGGTTTTTGCGTCGCCGCCGTGTCGCGGTGCAGGCACCATCGCCTGATAAATCGGATTTGCAACGGCTGGAGCTTTTCCAGTATGTTGCTTACAGATTTCCTCAAAACGGCCTCCGGGCCGTTTTGTTTTGTCTGAGTTTTGAGCGGATGGTGCGATTTTAAGGCTAAAAATAGCCTTAAAGTGTGAAAAAAGCCGCAGCAACATGCTCCAACCGTTCTCGACTCACCTAAGTGATGCCGCTATAATGCCGCGTCTTATTGAATGTCTTCGGGATGATTCTGGCGACAGGGAATGTGAATCTGCACTAAGAGAGCATCCCGGTATAACAGACAGATTCAGAGTTGACCGAGCACTGTGATTTTTTTGAGGTAACAAGATGCAAGTTTCAGTTGAAACCACTCAAGGCCTTGGCCGCCGTGTAACGATTACTATCGCTGCTGACAGCATCGAAACTGCTGTGAAAAGCGAGCTGGTCAACGTAGCAAAAAAAGTACGTATTGACGGCTTCCGTAAGGGCAAAGTACCAATGAATGTTGTTGCTCAGCGTTATGGCGCTTCCGTGCGTCAGGATGTGCTGGGTGAACTGATGAGCCGCAACTTTATCGACGCGATCATCAAAGAAAAAATCAATCCAGCCGGCGCGCCAAACTACGTGCCAGGTGAATACAAACTGGGCGAAGACTTCACCTACTCCGTAGAGTTCGAAGTGTACCCGGAAGTTGAGCTGAAAGGCCTGGAATCTATCGAAGTTGAAAAACCGATCGTTTCCGTGACTGACGAAGACGTTGACGGCATGCTGGACACCCTGCGTAAGCAGCAGGCGAACTGGAAAGAGAAAGAAGGCGCTGTTGACGCGGAAGACCGCGTAACCATCGACTTCACCGGTTCTGTAGACGGCGAAGAGTTCGAAGGCGGCAAAGCGTCTGATTTCGTACTGGCAATGGGCCAGGGTCGTATGATCCCAGGCTTCGAAGACGGCATCAAAGGCCACAAAGCGGGCGAAGAGTTCACCATCGACGTGACCTTCCCTGAAGAGTACCACGCTGAAAACCTGAAAGGTAAAGCAGCGAAGTTCGTCATCAACCTGAAGAAAGTTGAAGAGCGCGAACTGCCAGAACTGACTGAAGAGTTCATCAAGCGTTTCGGCGTGGAAGATGGTTCTGTTGCAGGCCTGCGTACCGAAGTGCGTAAGAACATGGAGCGCGAGCTGAACTGTGCTGTGCGTAACCGCGTGAAATCTCAGGCGATTGAAGGTCTGGTAAAAGCGAACGAAATCGACGTTCCTGCTGCCCTGATCGACAGCGAAATCGACGTGCTGCGCCGTCAGGCTGCACAGCGCTTCGGTGGCAACCAGCAGCAAGCGATGGAACTGCCGCGCGAGCTGTTCGAAGAGCAAGCGAAACGCCGCGTTGTTGTTGGCCTGCTGCTGGGCGAAGTGATTCGTACCCACGAGCTGAAAGCTGACGAAGAGCGTGTGAAGGGCCTGATCGAAGAGATGGCGTCTGCATACGAAGATCCATCAGAAGTGATCGAGTTCTACGGTAAGAACAAAGAGCTGATGGACAACATGCGCAACGTCGCACTGGAAGAGCAGGCTGTTGAAGCGGTACTGGCGAAAGCGAAAGTGACCGAAAAAGCGACCTCTTTCAACGAACTGATGAACCAGCAGGCGTAATTTCGCTCTAACGGTTTAAAGTTTGAACAAAAAACCCGTTGCCTTCCGGCGACGGGTTTTTTTTATCGCGGCATGGGTTCTGGAAGGGTGCTAAAACGCCCTTTCAGTGTTAGCGTTACAACAAAAGGTTGTTATGCTTGAAATAGGGCGTGGCGAACCCCATAAGTATGTAATCACGATGATTGAGACTGGCTGATAATCCGTCCATAAGGTTACAATCAGTACAGCAGGTGTTTTCAATTTTGAACCAGGAGACGGAAATGTCATACAGTGGCGAACGAGATAACTTTGCACCCCATATGGCGCTGGTGCCAATGGTTATTGAACAGACCTCACGCGGTGAGCGTTCTTTCGATATCTATTCCCGTCTGCTCAAGGAACGCGTTATCTTTCTGACCGGCCAGGTAGAAGACCATATGGCTAACCTGATCGTGGCGCAGATGCTGTTCCTGGAAGCGGAAAACCCGGAAAAAGACATTTACCTGTACATCAACTCGCCTGGCGGTGTGATTACGGCGGGCATGTCCATTTATGACACCATGCAGTTCATCAAGCCAGATGTCAGCACTATCTGTATGGGGCAGGCTGCATCCATGGGGGCCTTCCTGTTAACCGCAGGGGCGAAAGGTAAGCGTTTCTGCCTGCCTAACTCCCGCGTGATGATTCACCAGCCGCTGGGGGGTTACCAGGGGCAGGCGACGGATATCGAAATCCACGCCCGCGAAATTCTGAAAGTAAAAGCGCGCATGAATGAACTTATGGCGCAGCATACAGGTCAATCTCTTGAGCAGATCGAGCGCGATACCGAGCGCGATCGCTTCCTCTCTGCTCCAGAGGCAGTTGAGTACGGCTTAGTCGACTCCGTATTGACCCATCGTAATTGATGCCCGCGACGCGAGTGTGCCGCTATACTAAGGTAGGGCGGCACGCTGCTTAAAGCACACGCGTCTTAGAATGGCATTTGCGTCGTCATGTGCGGCACAAAGAACTTAAAAAGAGGTTTGGACTCATGACAGATAAACGCAAAGATGGTTCGGGCAAACTGCTGTACTGCTCTTTTTGCGGCAAAAGCCAGCATGAAGTGCGTAAACTGATTGCCGGGCCGTCCGTGTATATCTGCGACGAATGCGTCGATTTATGTAACGACATCATTCGCGAAGAGATTAAAGAAGTTGCGCCGCACCGTGAGCGTAGCGCATTGCCAACGCCGCATGAGATTCGTCATCACCTTGACGACTATGTCATCGGTCAGGAGCAGGCCAAGAAAGTGCTGGCGGTGGCGGTATACAACCACTACAAACGTCTGCGTAACGGCGACACCAGCAATGGTGTAGAACTGGGCAAAAGTAACATTCTGCTGATCGGGCCAACCGGCTCCGGTAAAACGCTGCTGGCGGAAACCCTGGCGCGCCTGCTGGATGTTCCATTTACCATGGCGGATGCCACCACCCTGACCGAAGCCGGTTATGTGGGTGAAGACGTTGAGAACATCATTCAGAAGCTGCTGCAAAAGTGCGATTACGACGTTCAGAAAGCACAGCGCGGGATTGTTTATATTGATGAGATCGACAAGATCTCCCGTAAATCAGACAACCCGTCCATCACCCGTGACGTGTCGGGTGAAGGCGTGCAGCAGGCCCTGCTGAAGCTGATCGAAGGTACGGTTGCGGCCGTTCCGCCGCAGGGTGGACGCAAACATCCGCAGCAGGAGTTCCTGCAGGTCGATACCTCCAAGATCCTGTTTATTTGCGGCGGCGCGTTTGCTGGTCTGGATAAAGTCATTTCCCACCGTGTTGAAACCGGCTCCGGCATCGGTTTTGGCGCAACGGTGAAGGCGAAGTCCGAGAAAGCCAACGAAGGTGAACTGCTTTCGCAGGTTGAGCCTGAAGATCTGATCAAATTTGGTCTGATCCCTGAATTCATTGGCCGTCTGCCGGTTGTGGCAACGCTGAATGAGCTGAGCGAAGACGCGCTGATTCAGATCCTGAAAGAGCCGAAAAATGCGCTGACCAAGCAGTATCAGGCGCTGTTCAATCTGGAAGGCGTTGAGCTGGAATTCCGTGACGAAGCGCTGGATGCGATTGCCAAGAAAGCGATGGCCCGTAAAACCGGTGCGCGTGGTTTGCGCTCTATCGTTGAAGCGGCATTGCTCGACACCATGTACGATCTGCCGTCGATGGAAGACGTCGAAAAAGTGGTTATCGACGAGTCCGTGATCGGCGGCCAATCCAAGCCGCTACTGATTTACGGTAAACCGGAAGCCCAGCAGGCATCTGGCGAATAATTCACCAAATCATACAAGCAGTTAATCAAAAAGGGGGGATTTTATCTCCCCTTTACTTTTTCCGTATTCATAGCGTTGAATGTGTGGGAAACATCCCCATATACTGGATACATGTTAATGGTTACGTGAAGCACTGTGACATGACCAGCTTACCTGGCGGACACTAAACTAAGAGAGAGCTCTATGAATCCTGAGCGTTCTGAACGCATTGAAATCCCCGTATTGCCGTTGCGCGATGTGGTGGTTTATCCGCACATGGTCATACCCTTATTTGTAGGGCGGGAAAAATCTATCCGTTGCCTCGAAGCCGCCATGGATCATGATAAAAAAATCATGCTGGTGGCCCAGAAAGAAGCATCAACGGATGAGCCGGGTGTAAACGATCTTTTCACCGTCGGGACCGTGGCCTCTATTTTACAAATGCTGAAGCTGCCGGACGGCACCGTGAAGGTGCTGGTCGAAGGCTTACAGCGTGCGCGTATTACCACGCTGTCAGACGATGGCGAACACTTCTCTGCCAAGGCAGAGTACCTTGATTCGCCTGAACTTGATGAGCGCGAGCAGGAAGTGCTGGTACGTACCGCGATTAGCCAGTTCGAAGGCTATATAAAGCTGAATAAGAAAATCCCACCAGAAGTGCTGACGTCGCTGAACAGCATCGACGATCCTGCGCGTCTGGCGGACACCATCGCTGCACACATGCCGCTGAAGCTGGCTGACAAACAGTCCGTGCTGGAGATGTCCGACGTTAACGAACGTCTGGAATACCTGATGGCGATGATGGAGTCTGAAATCGATCTGCTGCAGGTTGAGAAGCGCATTCGTAACCGCGTGAAAAAGCAGATGGAAAAATCTCAGCGTGAGTACTATCTGAATGAGCAAATGAAGGCCATTCAGAAAGAGCTGGGCGAGATGGACGACGCACCGGACGAAAACGAAGCGCTGAAGCGTAAAATCGACGCGGCGAAGATGCCGAAAGAGGCGAAAGAGAAAGCCGAAGCAGAACTGCAGAAGCTGAAAATGATGTCTCCGATGTCGGCTGAAGCAACCGTCGTGCGCGGCTACATTGAGTGGATGGTGCAGGTTCCGTGGAACGCCCGCAGCAAGGTCAAGAAAGACCTGCGTCAGGCCCAGGAGATCCTCGATACTGACCACTACGGCCTGGAACGCGTGAAAGACCGCATCCTTGAGTACCTCGCGGTACAAAGCCGTGTAAACAAAATTAAAGGCCCAATTCTGTGCCTGGTAGGACCGCCGGGGGTGGGTAAAACCTCTCTGGGCCAGTCCATCGCTAAAGCGACCGGACGTAAGTACATCCGTATGGCGCTGGGCGGCGTGCGTGATGAAGCGGAAATCCGCGGTCACCGCCGTACCTACATCGGTTCTATGCCGGGTAAACTGATCCAGAAAATGGCGAAAGTGGGTGTTAAAAACCCGCTATTCCTGCTTGATGAGATCGACAAAATGTCGTCGGATATGCGCGGCGACCCGGCGTCTGCTCTGCTGGAAGTGCTTGATCCAGAACAGAACGTGGCGTTCAGCGATCACTATCTGGAAGTGGACTACGACCTCAGCGATGTAATGTTCGTGGCAACGTCCAACTCCATGAACATTCCGGCCCCGCTGCTGGACCGTATGGAAGTGATCCGTCTCTCCGGTTATACCGAAGACGAAAAGCTGAACATTGCTAAACAGCACCTGCTGCCGAAGCAGATTGAGCGTAACGCGCTGAAAGCCAACGAGCTGACCGTCGAGGACAGCGCGATTATCGGCATCATTCGCTACTACACCCGTGAAGCGGGCGTGCGTAGCCTTGAGCGCGAAATATCTAAGCTGTGCCGTAAGGCGGTAAAACAGCTGCTGCTGGATAAGAGCCTGAAGCACATCGTGATTAACGGTGACAATCTGCATGCCTACCTGGGCGTTCAGCGCTTCGACTATGGCCGCGCGGATAACGAAAACCGCGTGGGTCAGGTGACCGGTCTGGCATGGACGGAAGTGGGCGGCGATCTGCTGACCATCGAAACCGCCTGTGTGCCGGGCAAAGGCAAGCTGACCTACACCGGCTCGCTGGGTGAAGTGATGCAGGAGTCCATTCAGGCTGCGCTGACCGTGGTGCGCGCGCGCGCGGAAAAACTGGGTATCAATCCGGATTTCTACGAAAAACGCGACATTCACGTTCACGTTCCTGAAGGGGCAACGCCGAAAGATGGCCCAAGCGCGGGTATTGCCATGTGTACCGCTCTGGTTTCCTGTCTGACGGGCAACCCGGTACGTGCCGATGTGGCAATGACCGGTGAAATCACCCTGCGCGGTCAGGTCCTGCCAATCGGCGGGTTAAAAGAAAAACTGCTGGCGGCACACCGCGGTGGGATCAAAACCGTATTGATCCCTTACGAAAATAAACGCGATCTGGAAGAGATTCCGGACAACGTGATTGCCGATCTGCAGATCCATCCTGTTAAGCGAATTGAGGAAGTTCTCAGTCTCGCATTGCAGAATGAACCCTCCGGAATGCAGGTTGTAACCGCAAAATAGTGACCTCGCGCAAAGAGCGTCAATAAAAACAAGGCTGGTAAGTCATTTCGCACTTGCCAGCCTTTTTTTGTATAGCTAATTTAGATTGCTGATTAGGTCAGCCATCAACAACGGGTGTTGTAAGGTCATGGCAGGCCTGATATAACTGCTGCGCGGTCGCGTTGTGAAGGACTCAGGCGCGATATAAATTATAAAGAGAGGAAGAGAACAGTGAATAAATCTCAACTGATTGACAAAATTGCTGCTGGTGCTGATATTTCTAAAGCTGCAGCTGGACGTGCGTTAGATGCATTAATTGCTTCTGTTACTGAATCTCTGCAGGCTGGGGACGACGTTGCACTGGTAGGCTTCGGTACTTTTGCTGTTAAAGAGCGTGCTGCCCGTACTGGCCGCAACCCTCAGACCGGTAAAGAGATCACCATTGCTGCTGCTAAAGTGCCGGGTTTCCGTGCAGGTAAAGCGCTGAAAGACGCAGTAAACTGATTGCTTTCCCGTTTCAGGGAAGCCGGATAGTACAAGGGCGCATCGTTTGATGTGCCTTTTTTGTTTGTCCAGACCTGATTTGTGCGAGTTTATGCGAGTTGTGGGCTGACAATCGCCCCGTTTTCTTGTCACAATACGCCTTCACGCGCGACGGGCAGGATTTTCCGTCAGCGTCAGGTAACCAGTCACCTACAGCGGAGTGTTGTTACACCATGATGGACAGCTTACGCACGGCTGCTAACAGTCTCGTGCTCAAGATTATTTTCGGTATCATTATCGTGTCGTTCATATTGACCGGCGTGAGCAGTTACCTTATTGGCGGTGGCGCGAACTATGCCGCAAAAGTGAATGGCCAGGAAATCAGCCGTGGTCAGTTCGAGAATGCTTTTGCCGGTGAGCGTAACCGTATGCAGCAACAGCTGGGCGACCAATTCTCTGAACTGGCGGCGAATGAAGGGTACATGAAAACCCTGCGCCAACAGACACTGAACCGTCTTATCGACGAAGCGCTGCTGGATCAGTATGCCAAAAAGCTGGGCCTTGGCATCAGCGACGAACAGGTCAAAAAAGCGATCTTCGCCACTCAGGCATTCCAGTCTAACGGTAAATTCGACAACGCGCGTTACAACAGTATCGTTAACCAGATGGGCATGACGGCGGATCAGTACGCGCAGGCGCTGCGTAACCAGCTGACAACCCAGCAGCTCATTAACGCTGTCGTGGGTACCGATTTCATGCTTAAAGGTGAAACCGACGAACTGGCCGCGCTGGTGGCCCAGCAGCGCGTGGTCCGTGAAGCGACCATTGATGTGAACGCCCTGGCGGCGAAACAGCAGGTGAGCGACGCAGACGTTAATGCTTACTACGAGCAGAATAAAAACGCCTTTGTTTCTCCGGAGCAGTTCCGCGTCAGCTACATCAAGCTGGATGCAGCTGCGCTGCAGGAAAGCGCGTCTGATGCCGAGATCCAGTCTTACTACGACCAGCATCAGGATCAATTCACTCAGCCGCAGCGTAACCGCTACAGCGTGATTCAGACCAAAACTGAAGCAGATGCTAAGGCGGTGCTGGATGAGCTGAACAAAGGCGCTGATTTCGCCACCCTTGCGAAAGCGAAATCCACCGACATTATCTCTGCGAAAAACGGCGGTGATATGGGCTGGCTGGAAGACGCAACCACGCCCGACGAGCTGAAAAATGCCGGCCTGAAAGAGAAAGGCCAGCTGTCTGGTGTGATTAAATCATCCGTTGGTTTCCTGGTCGTGCGTCTGGACGACATCACCCCGGCGAAAACCAAGCCGCTGGCTGAAGTTCGTGATGATATTGCCGCGAAAGTGAAACAGGAAAAAGCCCTGGATGCCTACTACGCGCTGCAGCAGAAGGTGAGCGATGCTGCCAGCAACGACAACGAATCTCTGGCAGGTGCAGAGCAGGCGGCGGGTGTGAAAGCGGTTGAGACCGGCTGGTTTGGTCGCGACAACCTGCCGGAAGAGCTGAACTACAAACCGGTTTCTGATGCCATCTTTAACGGTGGTCTGGTGGGCGAGAACGGCACGCCGGGCAGCAACTCTGACATCATTACCGTTGACGGCGATCGCGCCTTTGTTCTGCGCGTCAGCGAGCACAAGCCAGAAGCGGTCAAACCGCTGGCGGAAGTGAAGGATCAGGTCGTCGCTCAGGTTAAGCACAACAAAGCAGAACAGCAGGCTAAACTGGACGCTGAGAAGATTCTGGCCGATCTGAAAGCGGGTAAACAGGACGCGCTGAAAGCGGCAGGTCTGAGCTTCGGTGAGGCGAAAACGCTGAGCCGCACCGGTCAGGACCCAATCAGCCAGGCCGCGTTTAGCCTGACGCTGCCGGCAAAAGACAAGCCAAGCTTCGGTACCACCACCGATATGCAGGGTAACGTTGTTCTGCTGGCGCTGGACGACGTGAAAGCCGGCACTCTGCCAGAAGCGCAGAAGAAGGCGATGGTTCAGGGCATTACTCAGAACAATGCTCAGATTGCTTTCGAAGCCATGATGAGCAACCTGCGTAAAGACGCCAAAATCAAGCTGGGCGATGTCATAACTCAGCAGCAGTAATTACGTGTCTGCTCGCAGATTTTCGTAACGCTGTGCAAAAACTAAAGGCCGCTTTCGCGGCCTTTTCCATTTCTGCAATCTGCTGTTTGTGCCTGTTTTCACAGGCGGCTATCGTTGCGTGGCTGTCAACAAACAAGGAGATAACAGCATGAAATGTGGAATCAAAGCCCTGTTAATTACGCTGGCTATTGCCACCACCGGGATGAGCGCGGGCGCGCAGGCGGCGGCGACCGCCGCCAAACCACAGGATACGCAGAGCAAGTCTGACGCGGCCGCGCCGGTGCAAGGGCAGACCAAAGCGGCTGACGCCGGTAAAAATGCGGATGATGACGGTACGCGGGTCAGCATTAATTCGGCCTCGGCAGAGGATCTCGCCCGCGCAATGAATGGCGTGGGCCTGAAAAAAGCGCAGGCTATCGTCAGCTATCGTGAAGAGTACGGCCCATTCAAAACGGTCGACGATCTCAAACAGGTTCCGGGCATGGGCAGCGCGCTGGTTGAGCGCAACCTCTCACACCTGACACTGTAATAACGCAATTTCTTGCACTGCGGCAAAAGTTTGCCAGGATAAAGAGGTCATACCAGTTATGACCTCTGATCCTATAACAATGAAAGGCTATTGCGCTATGCAAACAAAAATCAAAGTACGCGGTTTCCATCTTGATGTTTATCAGCACGTCAATAACGCTCGCTATCTCGAGTTTCTTGAAGAAGCGCGCTGGGACGGGCTGGAAAACAGCGAAAGCTTTCAGTGGCTGACCGCGCACAACATCGCGTTCGTGGTCGTCAATATCAACATCAACTATCGCCGTCCGGCCGTGCTGGGCGATGTGCTCACCGTAACCAGTCAGGTACAACAGCTAAACGGCAAGAGCGGCGTGTTAAGCCAGGTGGTGACGCTCGATCCAGAAGGGCAGGTGGTGGCTGATGCACTGATCACCTTTGTCTGTATCGATCTGAAAACTCAGAAAGCGCTGCCGCTGGAAGGGGAATTGCGGGAAAAGCTGGAGTTGATGATCGTATAAGACATATTAAGGCGCACTCGTGCTGTCGACTCCTGTTTTGCGACAGCACGGTCAAAAAACGCTATTTAAGTCCGGTCTTTTGCTTCATTGCCGCCATCACGCCGACTTTATCTGCCAGGTAATGGTTAAGCCCGTTAGCGCGCAGATTACAGGCGGCGCACTGGCCGCAACCGTCGCCTTTGATGCCGTTATAGCAGGTGAGGGTTTCGCTGCGAACCAAATCCAGCTTGCCCCAGTAGTCGGCCAGCGCCCATGTTTCGGCTTTATCCAGCCACATGAGCGGGGTTTCAAAGCGCGTCTCTTTCGCCATCCCCAGACTGACGGCGTGGTTGAGCGCTTTGACAAACTCATCGCGGCAGTCCGGGTATCCTGAGAAGTCGGTCTCGCATACGCCCGTAATTACCGCTTCGGCTTTTACCTGATAGGCATAAATCGCCGTCAGGGTCAGGAACAGAATATTACGCCCCGGCACAAACGTGTTCGGAATGCCGCTGGCATCGGGTTCGTAGTCCGGTACAGGAATACTGTCCCGGGTGAGGCTGCTGACGGCCAGTTCATTTAACAGCGTAACGTCCAGCACCTTGTGCGCGCGTGCCCCTAGTTTGAGGGCCAGTTCACGGGCAACGTCGATTTCAGCGCGGTGACGCTGGCCATAATCGAAAGTCACACAGTGAACTTCATCATACTGATGAAGGGCCTGAACCAGGCAGGTTGTAGAGTCTTGTCCTCCGCTGAACACGACGACGGCACGTTTCATAAATCATCTCGACTGTTACGGTAAAAACGTTATGTTACCGTCTGGCTACGGCGGCGACCAGCTTCTTCACGATTTGGGGGCGGGTAGCCAGGCTTCGGTAAAATCAAACCAGCCGCGGGTGTTGAGGCGTATGCCGTTGACTCCCGGCGGGGCGCTGATTTGATATTGATAGTTAAAAAGTGGCGTCAGCACCGCATTCTCCATCAGGCGGTTGAAAATGGCTTGCAGGCCGGCGTGTCGGTCCCGAGCTTCGGCCTGAGACTGCACCGCATCCAGCGTGGCTTGCAGATGGGCGTAGGCCGGTGCGCTTAACACGTGCGGCCACAGGGCATCGCAGCGCAGCCACTGCTCAAGCGTATACGCTGGCGCTTCGCCAATCAGCCTGTCCCCCATCATGATGTCTGCATCGGCAAGCTGCTGGCATCCGTCCCACGTCTTGGCGTCGTGGAAGATGACGGTCAGGTCACAACCCTGTTGCGCCAGGTACGCCTTTAACTGGCTGGCCATGGTGTGAAGCTCAACGGGAAGATGGTAAACCAGCGTCAGCGCCTCAGGCAGGGCAACGTCCGTTAAGTCAGGCCATTCGGGGATTGTCCAGCCGGGAAGCAGTTCCCCGGTGGGCGTAATGAGTCCTTCGTTGAGCGGAAGCGTGTGCAGAAGCCTGGAGAGATGGATGATATTGATAAGCCGCTTCGCCTGGATCTCACTCAGACGCGCGCTCTGTTTCAGCGTGAGGTAACAGAAGCCCAGGCTGGTGCTGCTGCTGACCAGCCTCAGGGTTTCAAGCTCATCGGCCTCGCCAATCGCGATTTGCACCGGGTGACGACAGCTGGTGCCCAGCCTGTAATCAAACAGCTGGGGGGTGATCCAGTATTCGATGGCTTTGAGCAGCGGATGGCTCAGGTGGTATTGCTCATGGCTTTCCAGACGAACCAGGTCGGGCTCAAAGGCGGCCAGCCGGAAGGGGCCGCAGCCAAGTTCAGGATAGTCGGGATGCGCCAGACGGCTGCAGTAGGTTGCCAGCCTGTGCGCCAGCCAATAGTCCGGTTGATGCAGCGTAAATGTCAGACACTGTGGATGCGTTGTTTCGATACGTAAAACGCTCCTGAACAGGGTGCGCAGGGCGGGAAGCGTCAACAGTGCCGTCAGGCTTCGCTGGAGCTGCGCCGTTTCTATTTTATCGCCGTTATGCCAGTGCAGGGTGGAGCGAATGTAGAAATGCCAGCGCAGCCCGTCAGCAGAGACCTCCCAGTGATGCGCGAGATCGCCCGTGGGTTCACTGCTGTTACCGTTAAAACGCGTCAAGCCTGAAAATACCTGTCCCGCCAGATGCTGCTCCGCCCGGCCAGGCAAAAAGCCCGGCTGAAGCGGCTCCAGCGAGCGATAGTAGGGGATGCGCAGCGTCGGCGTGTCGTTTTGCCACTGCCCGCCTAAAAACGGATGCAGCAACGATCTCAGCGCTTCAGGAGCAAGCTGGGCCAGCTCCAGCGCGTTATGCTGCTGCCCGCTTTTCAGCGCCTCTTCCATCATCGCATTGCGCAGTGACTCCGGGCTGGCATGGAACGTCAGCTCACCGCGCTTGCCGCGACCAGACCGCGCGTGCCAGCTGAGCCAGCCCGCCTCCTGAGCCTGACGCAGCAGGGTGCGGACATGTCGCTCGCTACAAAAACAGCGGCTGGCAAGCTCACTTATGGTGACCTGCTGTGGAGCGCCAGCGGAAGGTTGCCACAGGCGTTGATACTGGTTAAGACGGTTAAGCTGGCGCATAAGAAACCCGGAACAATAATTTTCATCTATTCACTATTACTTCCGTATATCTCACACGATACTGATGCACAAGTTAATCGCATCACATTTCAGGAGTAATCATGGCCCGCCTCGCTGCATTTGATATGGACGGTACGTTGTTAATGCCGGATCACCGTCTGGGGGAGAAAACGCTGAGTACCCTGAAGCGTCTGCGCGAGCGTGATGTCACCCTGACGTTTGCCACTGGCCGCCACGTGCTGGAGATGCGTCATCTGCTGGGCACGTTTTCCCTGGATGCGTTTTTAATCACGGGTAACGGAACGCGCATTCACACCGTTGAAGGAGAGGTGCTGCACCGCCAGGATCTCAACCCGGAAGTGGCGGATATTGTTCTGCACAGCACGTGGGACACGCAGGCCAGTATCCACGTATTCAACGATCAAGGCTGGTTTACCGGAAGCGAAATCCCCGAATTGTTGCACGCGCATGTTTATAGCGGCTTCAAATACCAGCTTATGGATCTGCGCCGGATCCCCGCCCACGCGGTGACCAAGATTTGCTTCTGTGGCGATCACGACGATCTTTGCCGCTTACGCATTCAGTTAAATGAGGCGCTGGGCGACCGGGCGCACCTGACCTTCTCGGCGGTGGATTGTCTTGAAGTCCTGCCGGTGGGCTGTAACAAAGGTTCAGCCCTGGCGGTGCTCAGCGACCACCTGGGCTTAACGCTGCAGGAGTGTATGGCGTTTGGCGACGCCATGAATGACCGCGAAATGCTGGGCAGCGTGGGGCGCGGCCTGATTATGGGGAATGCGATGCCGCAGCTGATCGCAGAGCTTCCTCATCTGCCGGTTATCGGACACTGCGGCAACGAAGCGGTGTCCCATTTTTTGACGCATTGGCTGGACAACAACAACCTCCCATATTCCCCCGAATAGTGAGACCCTTCCAGCAAGCCAGACTTCGGTCTGGCTTTTTTTTATTTCAGCAGCTGCGCAATCTGCGCTTTCCACGGGGTGATGTCGCCGATGTTGGCCTGTACCCACTCCGCATTGTAGTAGGTCTCAAGGTAGCGCTCGCCGCTGTCGCACAGCAGCGTGACGATGGAGCCGGTACGGCCTTCCTCGCGCATGCGTGCCGCAAGCTGCAGTACGCCCCACATGTTGGTGCCCGTTGATGCACCCACTTTGCGGCCGAGCTGCGTCTCCAGCCAGTGCGCGGTGGCGACGCTGGCGGCGTCCGGCACGCGGAGCATTTCGTCGACAACGTCAGGAATGAACGACGGTTCCACGCGCGGGCGGCCAATTCCTTCAATTTTACTGCCCACCGGACTGCGCAGGCCGGCATCGCGGCTTTGCCAGTAGTCGAGGAACACGGAGTTCTGGGGGTCAACCACCATCAGTTGGGTATCGTAGCCCTGACAGCGAATGTAGCGTCCGATAGTGGCTGACGTGCCGCCCGTACCGGCGCTCATCACAATGTACGACGGAACCGGATGCGGTTCGTGGGTCATCTGGCGGAAAATACTGTCGGCAATGTTGTTATTGCCGCGCCAGTCCGTTGCGCGCTCGGCAAAGGTGAACTGGTCCATATAGTGGCCGTTTAGCTCGCGGGCGAGCATTTCAGAGGCGGCATAGATTTCGCAGGCGCTTTCCACAAAATGGCAGCGTCCGCCGTAAAATTCGATCTGCTCGATTTTGCGTTTTGCGGTGCAGGAGGGCATCACGGCGATAAACGGCAGGCCCAGCAGACGAGCGAAATAGGCTTCAGACACCGCCGTTGAACCGGATGAGGATTCAATAATGGTCGTGCCTTCTTTGATCCAGCCGTTGCACAAACCGTATAAAAACAGAGAGCGCGCCAGGCGATGCTTCAGGCTACCGGTAGGATGGGTGCTTTCATCCTTCAGGTAGAGCTGAATACCGTCAAATCCCGGCAGGGGGAGGCGAATCAGGTGGGTATCCGCCGAGCGCTGGTAGTCGGCATTGATTTCGCTGATGGCATGTTTAACCCAGGTGCTATTCATCGTAGTTATCCGTTTGTCATTTTGTGCCCAGCATAGCGAAAAGCACAGAAAAAATTGTTGCTATCTGGCCTTTAAAATAGAATGAAGGGAGAAAAATTTTCTCTATGAGGTGGGTATGCTAGATAAAATTGACCGTAAGCTCCTTTCATTGCTGCAAAGTGACTGTACCCTCTCTTTGCAGGCGCTGGCAGATGCCGTTAATCTGACCACCACACCGTGCTGGAAGCGCCTAAAAAAGCTGGAAGATGACGGCATTCTTCTGGGGCGCGTCGCATTACTCGATCCCGAAAAACTGGGGCTTGGGCTGACGGCATTTGTGCTGATAAAAACCCAACACCACAGCAGCGAGTGGTATTGCCGCTTCGTCACTCAGGTGTCTGAGATGCCAGAGGTGCTCGGCTTCTGGCGTATGGCCGGCGAGTACGATTACCTGATGCGCGTCCAGGTGGCTGACATGAAGCGCTATGATGATTTCTACAAGCGACTGGTGAACAGCGTCCCGGGCTTGTCGGACGTCACCTCAAGCTTCGCCATGGAACAGATTAAGTACACCACAGCCTTACCCATTGAATAACTTCGTAAAATACCTTCAGGAACAAACCGCGTGCGATTATTTGCCCAATTAAGCTGGTACTTTCGTCGGGAGTGGCAACGCTACCTCGGTGCAGTCGCCCTGCTTATTATCATTGCCATTTTGCAGCTGATCCCGCCAAAGGTGGTGGGCTACGTCGTGGATGGCGTCACTGAACAGCATTACACCACCGCACGGGTGTTGATGTGGGTTGGCACACTGGTGCTGACGGCGGTCATTGTTTATCTCCTGCGCTACGTCTGGCGCGTGCTGCTGTTTGGTGCGTCCTATCAGCTGGCCGTTGAGCTGCGTGAAGATTTTTACCGCCAGCTGAGCCGACAGCATCCCGAATTTTATCTGCGTCATCGCACCGGGGATCTCATTGCCCGCGCGACGAACGACGTCGATCGCGTGGTCTTTGCCGCCGGGGAAGGTGTGCTGACGCTGGTGGACTCGCTGGTGATGGGCTGCGCGGTGCTGATCGTCATGTCCACGCAGATCAGCTGGCAATTAACCCTGCTCGCCCTGCTGCCGATGCCGATCATGGCGCTGGCGATCAATCGCTACGGCGAACAGCTGCACGAGCGCTTCAAGCTGGCGCAGGCGGCGTTTTCTTCTCTGAACGATCGCACCCAGGAGAGCATGACCAGCATCCGCATGATCAAAGCGTTTGGCCTGGAAGATCGGCAGTCCGCGCTGTTTGCGGCCGATGCGGCAGACACGGGGGCGAAAAACATGCGTGTCGCGCGTATTGATGCGCGATTTGATCCAACGATTTATGTCGCAATCGGCATGGCAAACCTGCTTGCGATTGGCGGCGGGAGCTGGATGGTGGTGCAGGGCACATTGACCCTGGGGCAATTGACCAGCTTTGCGATGTATCTGGGGCTGATGATCTGGCCGATGCTGGCGCTGGCCTGGATGTTTAACATCGTAGAGCGCGGCAGCGCCGCCTACAGCCGCATCCGCGCCATGCTGGCCG
This sequence comes from Enterobacter cloacae complex sp. I3, assembly GCF_014896175.1. Lineage (NCBI taxonomy): Bacteria > Pseudomonadati > Pseudomonadota > Gammaproteobacteria > Enterobacterales > Enterobacteriaceae > Enterobacter > Enterobacter cloacae complex sp. I3. Next base: position 111,530 of record NZ_JADBQZ010000009.1, on the reverse strand, counting down.
AAGCGCCGGTTGTCAATGACGGCAGCGAAGCGGTGCCGGAAGGGCGCGGCGTTATGAACGTCGACGTTCGCAAATTTGTCTATCCGCAAACGGAACATCCGGTGCTGGAGAACGTTAGCTTTACGCTGCGGCCGGGCCAGATGCTGGGCATCTGCGGCCCGACGGGGTCCGGAAAAAGTACCGTGCTCTCTCTGCTTCAGCGCCACTTTGACGTCACCGAGGGCGATATCCGTTTCCATGATATCCCCCTGGCGAACCTGCTGCTGGACGAGTGGCGTGGCCGTCTGGCGGTAGTCAGCCAGACGCCGTTTTTATTTTCGGACACCGTGGCGAATAACATTGCGCTTGGTCACCCGTCGGCGACGCAGGAAGAGATCGAACACGTGGCGCGCTTAGCCAGCGTACATGACGATATTTTGCGTCTGCCGCAGGGCTACGAAACGGAAGTCGGGGAACGTGGCGTCATGCTGTCCGGCGGGCAGAAACAGCGAATCTCGATTGCTCGCGCGCTGCTGCTGAATGCTGAAATCCTCATTCTGGATGATGCGCTCTCCGCCGTGGATGGTCGTACCGAGCATCAGATTCTGCATAACCTGCGCCAGTGGGGCGACGGACGCACGGTGATTATCAGCGCCCACCGTTTGTCAGCGCTCACCGAGGCCAGCGAAATTCTGGTCTTACAGCACGGACACATTGCCCAGCGCGGGCAGCATGAAACGCTTGCCGAGCAGCCGGGCTGGTATCGCGATATGTACCGCTATCAACAGCTTGAGGCGGCGCTGGACGATGCGCCGGAACAGGATCAGGAGGCCACCAATGCGTAAGCTCGGAACGATGTGGCCGACGCTCAAACGTCTGCTGGCCTACGGCTCGCCGTGGCGCAAACCGCTCTCCGTGGCCGTGCTTTTACTCTGGATAGCGGCGATTGCTGAGGTGAGCGGGCCGCTGCTCATCAGCTACTTCATCGACAATATGGTCGCCAAAAGCTACCTGCCGCTGGGGCTGGTGGCGGGCTTAGGCGTGGCCTACGTTGGGTTGCAGCTGGCGGCGGCAGGGCTGCACTATGCGCAGTCGCTGCTGTTTAACCGTGCCGCCGTGGGCGTGGTTCAGCAGCTGCGCACGGATGTAATGGACGCGGCGCTTCGCCAGCCGCTCAGCGAGTTTGATATCCAGCCGGTCGGGCAGGTGATTTCGCGCGTGACCAACGATACCGAAGTGATCCGCGACCTGTACGTCACCGTGGTCGCGACGGTGTTACGCAGTGCGGCGCTGATCGGCGCGATGCTGGTGGCGATGTTCAGCCTCGACTGGCGCATGGCGCTGGTGGCGATTACCATCTTCCCGGCGGTGCTGATCGTGATGATCATCTACCAGCGCTACAGCACGCCAATCGTGCGTCGGGTGCGCGCCTATCTGGCCGACATTAACGATGGCTTCAACGAAGTGATTAACGGCATGAGCGTCATCCAGCAGTTCCGCCAGCAGGCGCGCTTTGGCGAGCGGATGGGCGAAGCCAGCCGATCGCACTATATGGCGCGTATGCAGACGCTGCGCCTCGACGGCTTCCTGCTGCGTCCGCTGCTCAGCCTTTTCTCTGCGCTGGTGCTTTGCGGTTTACTGATGCTCTTTGGCCTGAGCTCAAGCGGTACGATTGAAGTGGGCGTGCTGTACGCTTTTATTAGCTATCTGGGGCGCCTTAACGAGCCGCTGATCGAGCTCACGACCCAGCAATCGATGCTGCAGCAGGCGGTCGTCGCCGGCGAGCGCGTGTTTGAGCTGATGGACAGGCCGCGCCAGGCCTACGGTCATGACGAGCGACCTCTGCAAAGCGGCGCCATTGCCTTTGATAACGTCTCGTTTGCCTATCGCGAAGACCGGCTGGTGTTGCAGGACATTACGCTGGATGTCCCGTCGCGCGGTTTCGTGGCGCTGGTGGGACATACGGGCAGCGGCAAGAGCACGCTCGCCAGCCTGTTGATGGGCTACTACCCGGTCACGCAAGGCGAAATCCGCCTCGACGGTCGCCCGCTCGCGTCTCTCAGCCACAACGTGTTGCGTAAAGGCGTCGCGATGGTGCAGCAGGATCCGGTCGTCCTGGCCGATACCTTCTACGCCAACGTGACCCTGGGGCGAGACTACTCTCAGGAGCAGGTATGGGAGGTGCTGGAAAAAGTGCAGCTGGCAGACCTGGCGCGCGGGTTTAGCGACGGGATTAACACCCGGCTGGGCGAGCAGGGAAACAACCTTTCCGTTGGGCAAAAGCAGCTTCTCGCGCTGGCGCGGGTGCTGATTGAAACTCCGCAGGTGCTGATTCTGGATGAAGCGACGGCCAGCATTGACTCCGGCACCGAGCAGGCTATCCAGCAGGCGCTGGCCGCGGTACGCGACCATACGACGCTGGTGGTGATTGCCCATCGCCTTTCCACCATTGTCGATGCCGATACCATTCTGGTGCTGCATCGTGGACAAGCCGTGGAGCGCGGGACGCACCGTGAGCTGCTGGAAGCCAAAGGGCGCTACTGGCAGATGTATCAGCTTCAGCTGGCGGGCGAAGAGCTCGCGGCCAGCGTGCGCGAGGAAGAGTCGCTCAGCGCCTGATGCACCAAAACAAAGCAACGCGCTAACAGTCATTCCTGTTGGTGCAATACTGAAATGCACCGTGCACCGACATGGTGCGTTTTTTTTCGCCGGTTCATTAAGGAAGACGGCATAACGCTCGTCGCACCGCTTTTCTCCCTCCATTTCATTTCTGGCACACCCCTTGCAATACCTTCTGCGTGAGCTGCGGCCATTACCGAATTCTGACTGGAGGGGATCTATGAAGCTGGTTACGGTGGTAATCAAACCATTCAAACTGGAAGACGTGCGTGAAGCATTGTCCTCAATGGGTATTCAGGGACTGACTGTCACCGAAGTGAAAGGCTTTGGTCGTCAGAAGGGTCATGCCGAGCTTTATCGCGGGGCGGAATACAGCGTTAACTTTCTGCCAAAAGTAAAAATTGATGTCGCGATTGCTGACGATCAGCTTGATGAAGTGATTGATGTGATTAGCAAAGCGGCCTACACCGGCAAAATTGGCGACGGCAAAATTTTCGTTGCCGAACTGCAGCGCGTCATTCGCATTCGTACCGGCGAATCTGACGAAGCGGCACTGTAAATAACGCCTGGCACACAGTGATAGGGATCGAGAAAATGAAGATAGCAACACTTAAAACGGGTCTGGGTTCGCTGGCACTGCTGCCGGGCCTGGCGCTGGCTGCTCCTGCCGTGGCAGACAAAGCCGATAACGCCTTTATGATGATCAGCACCGCGCTGGTGCTGTTCATGTCTATCCCGGGCATTGCGCTGTTCTACGGCGGCCTGATCCGCGGCAAAAACGTTCTCTCCATGCTGACGCAGGTTGCCGTGACGTTCGCGCTGGTCTGCGTGCTGTGGGTGGTTTACGGTTACTCGCTGGCCTTCGGTACCGGCAACGCCTTCTTTGGTAACTTCGACTGGGTAATGCTGAAAAATATTGAGCTGACCGCGCTGATGGGCAGCTTCTACCAGTACATCCACGTCGCGTTCCAGGGCTCGTTCGCCTGCATTACCGTCGGGCTGATTGTGGGCGCGCTGGCGGAGCGCATCCGTTTCTCTGCCGTTCTGATCTTCGTGGTGGTCTGGCTGACCCTCTCCTATGTGCCGATTGCGCACATGGTCTGGGGCGGTGGTCTGCTGGCAACGCACGGCGCGCTGGACTTTGCGGGCGGTACCGTTGTACATATCAACGCCGCGGTAGCGGGTCTGGTGGGCGCATACCTGATTGGCAAACGCGTGGGCTTCGGTAAAGAGGCGTTCAAACCGCATAACCTGCCGATGGTATTTACCGGTACGGCTATCCTCTACTTTGGCTGGTTCGGCTTCAACGCCGGCTCCGCAAGTGCCGCGAACGAAATCGCCGCGCTGGCCTTCGTGAACACCGTTGTGGCGACGGCGGGTGCAATTCTCTCCTGGGTATTCGGCGAGTGGGCGGTACGCGGTAAACCTTCCCTGCTGGGTGCCTGTTCAGGGGCGATTGCCGGTCTGGTCGGTATCACCCCGGCGTGTGGCTATGTGGGTGTCGGTGGTGCGCTGCTGGTGGGACTGGTCGCGGGCCTGGCAGGTCTGTGGGGCGTCACCGCACTGAAACGCGTGCTGCGCGTGGATGACCCTTGCGATGTGTTCGGCGTCCACGGCGTGTGCGGCATCGTCGGCTGTATCATGACCGGCATCTTCGCCGCGAAATCACTGGGTGGCGTGGGCTACGCAGAAGGTGTCACCATGGTTCATCAGGTGCTGGTGCAGCTGGAAAGTATCGCTATCACCGTGGTGTGGTCTGCCGTTGTCGCCTTCATTGGCTATAAGCTGGCGGATATGACCGTTGGGCTGCGCGTACCGGAAGAGCAGGAGCGCGAAGGTCTGGACGTCAACAGCCACGGCGAGAATGCGTATAACGCCTAATAAAAAGCAAAACGGCAACTTCGGTTGCCGTTTTTAATATTTATTCCCTCTCCCATGGGAGAGGGGCAGGGTGAGGGCATCAGGCCGCACACCATCACCCGCGATTACGCATTACCCCTTCCTGCACCGTAGAAGCGACCAGCACGCCGTCCTGGGTATAAAACTCTCCACGCACAAACCCGCGAGCGCTCGACGCTGACGTACTCTCCACGCTGTAAAGCAGCCACTCATTCATATTGAACGGACGGTGGAACCACATGGAGTGATCGATGGTTGCGACCTGCATCCCTTTTTCAAGGAAACCAACGCCGTGCGGCTGTAGCGCAACCGGCAGAAAGTTAAAGTCTGACGCGTAGCCCAGCAGATACTGATGCACGCGGAAATCTTCCGGCACGGTGCCATTGGCGCGGATCCAGACCTGACGCTTCGGCTCGGCGGTGTGGCCTTTCATGGGGTTGTGGAACTCAACCGGGCGGATCTCCAGCGGTTTATCGCAGAGAAACTTCTCTTTGACCTGCGGCGGAAGCAGATGCGCCAGCGCGCGGGCGATATCGGTCTCTGATTTGAGTTCGTCCGGCGACGGTGCTGGCGGCATCACTTTCTGATGTTCATACCCCGGTTCCGGCGCCTGGAAAGAGGCGGTCATATAAAAGATTGGCTTACCGTTCTGAACGGCCGCCACGCGGCGTGCGCTGAAGCTGTTGCCGTCTCTCAGGACTTCAACGTCATACACGATCGGTTTTGCGCTGTCGCCAGGGCGTAAGAAATAGCTGTGGAATGAGTGCACCAGGCGGTCTGCAGGGACGGTCTCCTTTGCAGCGTAGAGCGCTTGTCCAACGACCTGGCCGCCGAAAACCTGACGTAAGCCGAGGTCTTCGCTCTGCCCGCGATAGAGTCCTTCCTCAATTTTTTCCAGATTCAGTAATGTCAGCAGATTGTTCAGTGCCTGACTCATAATTATCCTCAATAAACGCCGTAGCGAAAGATAGGCAGAGTATAACGCAGAAATGAAAGTGGTCCGATGGGTAGAATAATCTGAATGTCGGCACGTTTTTAGGCATTAATCGGTGATCTGTGCCACACTTAAAAACGTTATGTGATTGAAACGACATCGGATGGGATCGATCCCGCTGGTGCATTGATGATAAGGAGACTTCAATGAAACTCGTGCCCATGCTAAGTGGTGTAGCTATTGCGGTGGCGTTGTCCGCCTGTGCCGGTAAGAGCGCCCAGGTGCCGGTACCAGCTGCAGATCCGAACGGGATTAATACCCTTTCACAGCAATCCATTCAGCAGCCTAACGTTTCCGGTACAATCTGGATTAAACAGAGAGTCGCTTTGCCGCCGGATGCGGTACTAACGGTCACGCTGTCTGATGCTTCCCTGGCGGACGCGCCGTCGAAGGTGCTGGCTCAGCGCGCGGTCCGTACTGAAGGTAAGCAGGCTCCGTTTAGCTTCGTGTTGCCGTATAACCCGTCAGACGTGCAGCCGAATGCCCGTATTCTGCTGAGCGCAGCGGTAACCATCAACGGCAAGCTGGTCTTTATCACCGATACGGTCCAGGAAGCGATTAACCACGGTGGAACCAAAATCGACCTGAATCTGGTGCCGGTGCAGCAAACCGAAGTCCCGGTTGCTCCACAGACCAATCAGCCGTCCCTGCCAACCCCACCGACCCAGATGTAACTGTTGCTCTTACCCTCTCCTTCGGGGGAGGGTTTAGTACACCCAGCGGTATTTCTGCAAATCTATCTGTCCTGCGCCCGACACCTGCACACCCTCTGAAAGCAACGCCTGACGCTGACGCTGGAGATCCGGCCCGGTCAGCGAGATAGCGCCATGACGGTTCACTACCCGATGCCAGGGCAACGTACTGCCTTCCGGCAGCCGTTTCAGGACGCCGCCGACCTGTCGCGCCGCGCGCGGAGAGCCTGCCAGCCTTGCCACATCACCATAGGTGGTGACATAGCCTTCCGGAATCGAGGCCACGATTTGCCATACGCGCTGGGGAAAGGAGTCGTTTTCGTCCATACCTTCACCTGTGGGGATGTTTGGACCGTCATGGTAAACGAAGATCGTCCTGATTGCTGCGCCTGTTTGCGCAAGAAACCAGCATCCGGTTCCTGGTCGCTTGCAATTGGCTCTTCGCACAGGGATAATGCGCCAGCGCGTTGGTTATCAACGCTCTCAATGGGGGCTCTGTTGGTTCTCCCGCAACGCTACTCTGTTCACCAGGTCAGGTCCGGAAGGAAGCAGCCAGGGCAGACGACGTGGGTGCCGGGATGTAGCTGGCAGGGCCCCCACCCATTTGTGGCCTCATCCATCTTTCCTGTTTCCATCTCTTTTTAGCCTTTATTCCACAATAATATAATGCCTATACCGTGTAATATATATTTCATCGCTCTGAAATATTACTGTCATAAACCTGTAATAATAGACTGGCATTTTATAATTGGACGTCTATTTTCGTCAAAATTCAAAAAAATATAGATCTGGATAACAGTGATAACTTCGTGTATTAAATAAAGTACTTATTCCGAAGGGAAGTGACAAACATGGCTACTGCAGTTTTAAATGTTAAAATTGACGAAGCGCTAAAAGAAAGACTCCGCCACTATGCGGAAGTAAATAACGAAAATTTAAGCGTGACCACAGAGAAACTGCTGCTGCTGGCGTTTGAAGCAGTAGAAGAGGCGGGAGTATCGGAAGAGGATATTGATAATCAGCATACGGAAGAAGAGAATGTTTCTCCTTTTACTCCTAAAGAAATCAAGGCTCTACGTAAACTTCTGAAGAAGAGAAAATGAAACAACAACTGTCAACTGCCAGTGACTACAACGAGGCCTGCGCTCTGTTGCGTTCAGGCTACGTGAAGCATGTACGTCTTGGCTGGAATGTTGGAAGCGATGAGTTCTTTCGTATTGCGTCTGACTGGTGTGATACCGGTGCAAAAATAAAGAAAGACGGTGATAATTTCGTTATTTCCCTGAAAGGTTTCCCCATTCCTCCTCAGCACTAAATCCTGACCAGTGAAAACTGCTGACTGCATATATTACAGTCAGCAGTTTTTATTTTATGATCCAGTTCAAAATTTTAATATTAAACCAGGCGGCGTTTTACTGCTGGCGTATTTGAATTTAGCGCGAGCCATAACGGTTTAATCCGCAGCAATGCCGCTTCCAGCTCCGCTGGCTCCAGCGAAAAGGGCATACGTAAAAAGCGGTCAAACGCCCCCGATAAGCCAAACCGCGTCCCGGTTCCCAGGTTAATCCCGATGATTTCTGCCCGTGCGGCAAGCTGTGTCGCCAGCATGCCAGGAAGTTCGATCCAGTAAGAGAGCCCACCCTCCGCCTCATGAAACGTCCACTCCGGGAAATGTTCTCGCAGCAGGTTACTGCAGCGATCGCGCCGTTCCGCCAGCATCTTGCGGCGAGCGGGCAGAAAACGCTCGCTGTTGTCGATAAGCCACAGCGTCGCCAGCTGCTCAAGCAGCGGCGAGCCTAAATCCAGCGTATCGCGCGTCTGGGCGAGCGTGGCGATAGTCCGCGAGGAGGCGCGGATCCAGCCGAGACGCAGCCCGCCCCAGAAGCTTTTTCCGGCAGAGCCTAGCGTAATCACGCTGGCCTGCGGGTTAAACGATGCCAGCGGTGGCGGCGGTGGCGAATCAAACCAGAGATCGACCATCGTTTCATCCACGACCAGCGCCGTGCGGGTCTGGGCTGCTATATCAGCGATTGCCTGACGGGTGGCGATATCCATGCATCGACCGGTTGGGTTGTGAAAATCTGGCATCAGGTAGGCCAGGCGCGGCGCGGTCTGGGCAAGCGTAGCCGCAAAGCCATCCGTATCCCAGCCCGTTTCCGGTAACGACACTCCTACTGGCCGACACTGTGCTCCCTGAATAGCGGCAATCGCCAGCGGATAGGTGGGGTGATCGACCACGACGCGATCCCCCGGTCCGGCCATCATCCGCAGCACCAGCGCGAACCCGCTGACGGCACCGTTGACCACCATCACCTCGTCTGCACGGGTGGGAAGACCTCGCGCGGTATAGCGCGCAGCGATGGCCTCCCGTAGCGACGGCAGCCCAAGCTGCTCGTAGCCCGTCAGCGATAGGTGTTGAGTAATAGCCGTAAGTGCATGGGTGTAAGCCTGGTGGATCTCCGGCCCTGCGCTGAGGGCGGCAGTGGAAAGATCCAGGGCGACGCTCGCTGCGGAAAGGGTGGGAACGGCGCGTGCATCCGGGAGGATGACGCGCGACCCGCTGCCGTGGCGGCTTTCAAGATAACCCTCTTCACGCAGGTGGGCGAGGGCGCTGCTGACGGTGGTTCGGCTGACGTTCAGCGCCGTCGCCAGCTCACGCTCACCCGGCAGGCGCGTATGCAGCGCTAGCCGGCCATCAAGGATTAATAAGCGCAGCGCGTCGGCCAGCTGGCGCCAGAGCGGAGTGCGGGATGAAGTTTGCTGCCAGTGCCCTATAAGGCGTACCAAAGACTGGCTTCCGAAGCGGCGTGATGACATAAGCAGTCCACTATTTAAAAACTGGACATTAATCTTAGTGCCATTTTAGGTCAGGATGAAAGTCGGGTTCACTGGAGAAGATAAAAATGGTACGTCGTCTGCTACAACTTTATGTCGGTTTAGGGCTGTATGGGCTTTCCACCGCGATGTTTATTCGTGCGGATCTGGGGGTCGATCCATGGGATGTGTTTCACCTTGGCGTAGGAATACAGCTGGGGATGAGCATCGGGACGGTGATCATTTTGACCGGGGCTGCGGTGCTCTTACTGTGGATCCCACTGCGTCAGATGCCCGGTCTTGGCACGATCAGCAACGTGATTTGTATCGGTCTGGCGGCGGACGCCAGCATGGCGCTTATCCCCGAACTGAGTTCGTTATCCGTGCGCATCGCTTTCCTGGTGTCGGGCATCGTGATGAACGCGATCGCCACCAGCATGTACATCGGGGCCGGTTTCGGGCCTGGTCCGCGCGACGGCCTGATGACCGGCATTCACGCCCGGCTGGGGTGGTCCATTCGCAGCGTGCGTACCTCCATCGAAGTGTCCGTCCTGCTGATTGGGTGCGTGCTGGGTGGCTCGTTTGGGGTGGGAACCGTGGCGTATGCTCTGACCATTGGCCCGCTTATTCAGCTCTGTTTGCCCTGGTTCCGCCAGAAGCCGCGCGGTGAAAAAATGACGCAGCCGGAGCGGGTTGTTTAATTTGCGAAGCGCTCACATGTTTTAACGGCGTCGCTGTGCCAGAATAGACGCTTCGAAAATCGCGATGCCAGAACGCATGAAAGCAATCACTCTTTATGATGTCGCCCTCCTTGCGGGGGTTTCTTATCAGACCGTTTCCCGCGTGATTAACGACGCGGAGCACGTCTCTGCCCGCACGCGGGAAAAGGTGCAGCAGGCAATGGCGGAGCTGCATTACATTCCCAACCTGCGGGCGCAGCAGCTGGCGGGGAAACGCACCCGTACGCTGGGGCTCATCACCACCGATCTGGCGCTGCACGCGCCTTCGCAAATTGTCTCGGCGGTAAAATCTCGAGCTGCAGGGCAGGGGGCGAGCGTCCTGATTTCCATGGTGGAGCAGCCGCAGCAGTGTCAGGCGGCGCTTCAGGCGCTGCTGGCGCAGCGGGTAGACGCGCTGCTGGTAAATGTGCCGCTTGACGATCCGCACGCCGAAGCGCTCAGGTCGCTGGCGACGCCCGTCCCGGTGCTGTTCCTCGACGTGTCACCTTCAGCGCAGGTAAATAGCCTCGTGTTTAACGCCGAAGAGGGGGCACGGCTGGGCGTTGAGCATCTGCTTTCGCTGGGGCATCAGCATATTGCCCTGCTGAGCGGGCCGGAAAGCTCGGTCTCTGCGCGCGCGCGTCTGGCGGGATGGAAAGCGACGCTGGCGCAGGCGGGTCTTGACGTGGCTGCGGTGGCCTACGGCGACTGGAGCGCGGCCAGCGGCTATGAGAAGGGACATGTGCTGCTCTCGGGGGCGGTACTGCCGGATGCCATTCTGGTGGCGAACGATCAGATGGCGCTTGGGGTAATGCGCGCCTGTGCCGAAAAAGGGATAGCTGTTCCTGGCCAGATATCGGTGGTCGGGTTTGACGATACGGCCGACAGCGCCTGGTTTTCTCCGCCGCTGACGACCATTCGTCAGGCGTTTCGCGAGGCGGGCGAGCGCAGCGTAGAGTGGCTTCTGTCCCCCAGCGGGGGGGAGGAATGCTGGCAGGTTCAGCTGCCGGTAACGCTGGTGACCCGCCATTCCAGCGCGCGCCGTACCCCGCAGCAGGCCGAACGCGAGGATCTGGCGCAGCAGCTCAGAAGCCTGGCCCTCCTTGCCGGGCAGCTTGCCCGCAAATAAAACTTTGTGATCGGACTCGCTACCCCGCGATTGCGTGCTTTACCGTCGCCGGGTGCCAGGGCATGTTAACCAAAATTGTGAGCGCTTCGCAAAGAGGTTAATATGCCCAACACTTTATCGCTGACTCTCAGCGCCATTCTGGCCCGACGGGACTGGGAAAACCCGGGTGTCACCCAGTGGAACCGTCTGAAGGCACATGCGCCGTTACACAGCTGGCGTCTTGAACAGCCTGCCCTGGATGATGCTGCATCCGCCAGCAGACGCTCCCTCAATGGGGTGTGGCGATTTAACTACTTTCCTGCACCTGAGCAAATCCCGGAGGCGTGGGTAACCGAAGATTGTGCAGACGCCGTTGCGATGCCCGTGCCGTCGAACTGGCAGATGCAGGGGTTTGACACGCCCATCTACACCAACGTCACCTATCCTATCCCCGTTAATCCGCCTTTTGTGCCGCAGGAAAACCCAACCGGCTGTTACTCGCTCACATTTGATGTGGATGACGCGTGGCTTCAGAGCGGGCAGACCCGCATCATCTTTGACGGCGTGAACTCTGCGTTTCATCTGTGGTGCAACGGGCGGTGGATGGGCTATTCCCAGGACAGCAGGCTGCCTGCCGAATTCGATCTCTCGACGGTCCTGCGGCCCGGTGAGAACCGCCTGGCGGTCATGGTGTTGCGCTGGTGCGACGGCAGCTATCTGGAAGATCAGGACATGTGGCGCATGAGCGGTATTTTCCGCGATGTGACGCTACTGCATAAACCCGAAACGCAGATTGCCGATTATCGCGTGGTGACGGACCTGAATGCGGAGCTGGACCGCGCGGTGCTTAAGGCAGATGTCGCGCTGGCAGGGGCGGGCTTTGCAGACTGCGAGGTGGTCTTTACCCTGTGGCGCAAGGGTGAAAAATGCGCCAGCGTTTCCCGGCGTCCGGGGTCTGCCGTTGTGGACGAGCGCGGCAGCTGGGACGAACGCTTAACGGTGGCGATCCCCATTGACCGTCCCGCGCTCTGGAGTGCTGAAACGCCGGAACTGTATCGCCTGACGATGGCGCTTCTCAGTCCGCAGGGCGAGGTGCTGGAGGTTGAGGCGTGCGATGTGGGCTTCCGCCGCGTTGACATCAGCAACGGCCTGCTGAAGCTTAACGGTAAGCCGCTGCTGATCCGCGGGGTTAACCGTCACGAGCATCACCCGGAAAACGGTCAGGTGATGGACGAGGCGACCATGCGTCGCGACATCGAAATCATGAAGCAGCATAACTTCAACGCCGTTCGTTGCTCGCACTACCCGAACCATCCGCTGTGGTACCGGTTTTGCGATCGCTACGGGCTGTACGTCGTTGACGAAGCCAATATTGAAACCCACGGCATGGTGCCGATGAGCCGCCTCGCTGACGATCCGCGCTGGCTGCCCGCCATGAGCGAGCGCGTAACCCGCATGGTGCAGCGCGATCGCAATCATCCCTCAATTATCATCTGGTCGCTGGGTAACGAGTCCGGCCACGGCGCGAATCATGATGCGCTGTACCGCTGGCTGAAAACCACCGATCCCACGCGCCCGGTGCAGTACGAAGGCGGCGGGGCGAATACGGCGGCGACCGATATTGTTTGTCCGATGTACGCCCGGGTCGATTGGGATCAGCCTTTCCCGGCGGTGCCTAAATGGTCAATTAAAAAATGGATCGGTATGCCCGACGAAACGCGTCCGCTGATCCTCTGTGAATACGCCCACGCGATGGGAAATAGCTTCGGCGGGTTTGCGAAATACTGGCAGGCGTTTCGCAGCCATCCTCGCCTGCAGGGTGGGTTTGTCTGGGACTGGGTCGATCAGGCACTGACGAAGAAAGACGAAAAGGGCAACGCGTTCTGGGCCTACGGCGGGGATTTTGGCGATACGCCGAACGATCGCCAGTTCTGCCTCAATGGCCTGGTCTTCCCCGATCGCACGCCGCACCCGGCGCTGTACGAGGCGCAGCGCGCCCAGCAGTTCTTTACCTTTACGCTGGTCAGTACCTCTCCGCTGGTGATTGAGGTGCAAAGCGACTACCTGTTCCGCCCTACCGATAACGAAGTGCTGAGCTGGACGGTTGCCCGGGATGGGAAGGTACTGGCTTCGGGCGAGGTGACGCTGGCGATAGCCCCTGAAGGCGTTCAGCGTCTGGAGATCGCTCTGCCGGAATTGAAAGCCGAGCCGGGGGAAGTCTGGCTGAATGTTGAAGTGCGCCAGCCGCGGGCAACGCCGTGGTCACCGGCAGGCCATCGCTGCGCGTGGGAGCAGTGGCCGCTTCCCGCTCCACTCTTTATTGCACCGCCAGCCTCTACGGGCGAGCCGCCAGTTTTAACGCAAAACGATCGCATCCTGGAGGTCACGCATCGTCAACAGCGATGGCAGTTCGATCGCGCATCCGGAAACCTGACTCAATGGTGGCGAAATGGCGTTGAAACGCTGCTTTCACCCGTGACGGATAACGTCAGCCGCGCGCCGCTGGACAACGACATTGGGGTGAGCGAAGCGACGCGCATCGATCCAAACGCGTGGGTTGAACGCTGGAAAGCGGCGGGCATGTACGATCTCACCTCGCGCATGCTGCACTGTGAGGCAGAGCAGCATGCGCGTGAGGTGGTGGTTACCACGCTTAATGTCCTGGAGCATCGCGGCAGGGCGCTGTTCCTGAGCCGTAAAATCTGGCGGGTGGACGAGCAGGGTGTTCTGCATGGCGACATTCAGGTCGATATTGCGTCTGATATCCCGGAGCCCGCGCGCATTGGCCTGAGCGTTCATCTCGCTGAAACGCCAGAAAAGGTTGACTGGCTGGGGCTGGGTCCGCATGAAAACTACCCGGACAGAAAGCTGGCGGCGCAGCAGGGGCGCTGGACACTGCCCCTGGCAGACATGCACACGCCGTATATCTTCCCGACGGAAAATGGTTTGCGCTGCGATACCCGCAAACTTGTGCTGGGTGCGCATCAGCTGAATGGCGCGTTCCATTTCTCAGTGGGCCGCTATAGCCAGCAGCAGCTGCGTGAGACAACCCATCATCATCTGCTGCGGGAAGAGCCGGGGTGCTGGCTCAACCTCGATGCGTTTCATATGGGGGTGGGCGGCGATGACTCCTGGAGCCCCAGCGTTTCGCCGGAATTTATCCTGCAGACGCGCCAGCTTCGTTATACCTTTAGCTGGCAGCAGACTCTTACCTGAGCTGAGAGGCGGCCACCGGGCGTGGCCGCCTGCTTACGCCAGAATGCCGCTCAGGCCATGCAGGCTCATGTAAATCCCTACCACGATAATCAGCGCGGCGGAGATCCACGGCGCTTTGCGGGAAAGTTCGCTAAATCCGGGCCAGCGTTTTGTCGCGTGCTTAAGGCTTAAGGCGGCAATCGCGCCGGAAGCGACCAGCGTTAATGCCAGACCGATGCTGAAGCTGAAAACCAGCGTCGCGCCGAGCGCAAAATGCTTCAGCTGCAGGCAGATCAGCAGAACGGTGATGGACGCTGGGCAAGGGATAAGCCCGCCGGTCAGGCCAAACATCGCGATCTGTCCTGTCGTCACGTTTTGTCCGTTGAAACGCCGGTTGATATCCTGCGCGTGCGCGCGCTGGTGGGCGTCCTGCCACTCCTCTTCAACCAGCGGGTGTTCATGGTGATGATCATGGTGGTGGTCATGATCATGGTCATGGTCATGATGGTGGTGGCAATCGTGATGATGATCGTGTGGCCGGCTCTCTTTCCAGGTTCGCCACGCCATCCACAGGGCGATTGCAACGATCAACACCCCGGAGATCAGCTGGAACCAGGGTTCAGACGTATGTGCGTCCCAGCCGCGGCCAAACCATAGTCCTGCCATGGCAATGATCCAGACTACCGCCGTATGGGAAAGCGTAGCCGCCAGACCGAGCAACACCGCCTGCTTCAGCGTGCCGCGGATAGCCACGATAAAGGCAGCCATCATTGTTTTTGAGTGGCCCGGCTCCAGGCCATGCAGCGCACCGAGCAGGATAGCGCTGGGAACAAACAGCCAGGCATTACCCTGCTGCAGGAGTGAAGCAAAATCGTTCATTGAAATTTCCAGTATGGAAAGCGTGCGCAAATAGTACTCCCCCCCAGTAGGTTAATACTACCCCCCAGTAGAAAAATACTCAGGGGGAGTAGAGCGTGATATGCTTTAAAAGCCAAAAATGAGGGAGACAGAGATGTCACATACCGTTCGCGATAAGAAGATGTTATTGACTCGCCTGAAGAAAATTCAGGGGCAGAGCACCGCGCTGGAGAAAATGCTCAACAGCGATCACGAATGTGCTGAAGTGCTGCAGCAGCTGGCAGCGATCCGTGGCGCGGTCAATGGCATGATGATGCAGGTGATTGAAGGGCATCTTACCGATCATGTCGTGAAAGAGCCCGAAGAGGCGCAGCGTGAAGCCGATCTTGGCGTCGTGCTGCAGGTGATCAAATCCTATCTTAAGTAGAGCGCGTGGCGAGGTTGTTCTCTGCCCAAAGGATAAATTCCGTCTTGGGCAGCGCCTTACTGTAGAACCACCCCTGCCCATACTGCACGCCGTGGCGGTGCAGCCAGGTAAGCTGCCCTTCGGTCTCCACGCCTTCCGCCACCATTGCCAGCTGCAGCGACTTCGCCATTTCGATAATGTGCGGCGTTACGTTTTTGTACTCCAGTGCATCCACGAACGATTTGTCAATTTTTAGCGTGTCGACATCGAGATGCTGCAGATAGCTGAGGCTGGAATAGCCCGTGCCAAAATCATCAATGTAGACAGGGTGACCCGAACGGCGAAACGCGGCGATAGCCGGCGCGCTGATTTTGGGGTCGGCAAAGCCACGCTCGGTTAACTCAAGGGCGATTTGTCGGGGATGAATCTGCCACTTATTCAGGAGTTGACTCAGTAAAGGCGGCAGATTACCGGAGGTCAAATCGGCCGGGGCGAGGTTGATGGAGATATGCTGATCGGGGTGGAGCCGCAGCCAGTGGCCCATATCTTCAAACACTTTTTCCATAACTAACTGCGTCAGTTGCGAGATAAGGCCGGTTTGCTCGGCAAGCGGCACAAATATATCAGGCGAGAGACTGCTTCCGTCTGGCTGGGGCCAGCGCGCAAGCGCTTCCGCACCCACAATTTTTCCACTGCACAGCGCCACGATAGGCTGATAGTGAACCACAAAATCGCGGCTGTTAATGGCGTCCAGCAGGCGATTGCGCGGCGACTGGATACGTCGCAGGAGCCGCAGGACAAACAGTGCCGCCAGCAGGCTTATCAGGACGCCAAACGGCAGCCAGAAAAGCAGCTGTCGGTGCCAGCTTTCAGCCAGGGGGGTGAGCGATGCCCACGTGACGACAGTAAATCCAAGCTCAGGTACCGGCTTCATCACGTACATGGAGCCCTTGTACTGAACGCTGGAGACGCCTCGATCGTTGATCCGGTCGCGGATATGCGGATCAAGCGTGTTACTGCTGGCGAAAATAAGATGCGTTGCGCTTCCCACCAGAGCGGCATCAATGGCAATCGCCCCGAAAGGGATCACATCCACAAGCGAGGCAGGATCGACCAGAACAAGGTAATGGCCCTTCCCGAGCACGGCCATATAGCGGTGAAAGCCAAGATCGTTCTGTGCGGTAAGCCACGCGCTGTAGCCATCTTCGGTGATACGCATGGGGGGAGGATAAGCGGCGGATTTACTGGCCTGCTCAAGCGAAGAGCAGAGGGGTTTGAGGTTGTCGATATAGATCACCTCCTGGATATAGCGCCACGAGAACGCGACCCGACGTATTTCCCTCAAATGCAGCGGACTACAGGGAACGCCCTTAAATCCCTGCAGGTGATTTAACGCTTCTTTAGCCTGATCCACGACCCTGTCGGTGCGCATCAGCACCCGAGAAGCATAGCTATCCAGCGCATCAACAAATTTCTCTTCTGCCTGGCGATGGGCAAGCCAGATGCTGAGGCAAATGGGAACCAGCACGGAAAAGATAAGTACGCCAGTCACCAGACTGACCAGATGTCGGGTTTTCATGCTGTCGTTTCCTTTCTCATATGCCCGAATCCGGACGCTGAGTTTCCTGCCTGAAGAGAAAGATTTTACCGCGAAATGAAATAGTTATAGCACGTGGGGGCAGGGTTTTCATGTTATCTAAAGCAAATTAGAAAATATCCTCAGGAGAGAGAGGGTTGTTTTTTCAACCTTGCCTGGATATTATTTGTTATGTTATAACAAAACACAAAGGATTTATGATGAAACCAAACATCCATCCAGCGTATCGCACCGTGGTATTCCACGACACCAGTGCCAATGAATACTTTAAAGTGGGTTCAACCATTAAAACCGACCGCGAAATTGAACTCGACGGTGAAACGTATCCGTACATCACTATCGAGGTTTCTTCAAAATCGCATCCGTTTTATACCGGTAAGCAAAAAACGTTTTCCACGGATGGCAGCGCAGCGCGCTTCCGCAAGCGTTTTGGCGGTTTTCTTAATGCGAAGCGGGGCTAACCATGCAGGTGCTTAACTCATTGCGCAGCGCAAAACAGCGTCACCCGGATTGCCAGATAGTCAAACGCAAGGGACGCTTATACGTGATTTGCAAATCCAATCCGCGCTTTAAGGCGGTGCAGGGACGTAAAAAAAGACGCTAGACGCGCGTTTCTCGCCAGCTTTCCAGGGATCTTTTCTGTTTGCCATCGGCAGTAAAATTGTCGGTGGCAAGCCAGCCTTCAAAGGCGCTCGCCAGCGCCGGCCACTCTTTGTCGAGAATCGAAAACCAGTCGGTATCCCGGTTACGGCCTTTTATGACCAGCGCCTGGCGAAAACGGCCTTCAAACTGAAAGCCCAGACGCAGTGCCGCTTTGCGTGATGGTTCGTTCAGGCTGTTGCACTTCCATTCATATCGCCGGTAGCCCAGGGTATCGAACGCGTACCGCATCAGCAGATATTGCGCTTCTGTTGACATGGGCGTGCGGCTTAACAGCACGGAGAAGTGAACGTGTCCCACTTCCACAACGCCGTTTTTAGGATCGATCCGCATCAGGGCCAGCGTCCCGACCGGGGCCTGGGTCTGATTATCTATAACGGTAAAGTGCATCGGGTCAGATAACTCACACACGCTTGCCACCCATTCGGTAAACTCAGCGGCCGTGGCATCGGGTTCACGCAGTAGCCACGTCCAGCTCCGGGTGTCTCCGGCCAGAGCATAGGCGGAGAACAGCGCCCCGGCATGCTCCACGCGCAGCGGTTCAAGCCGACAATAATGCCCCTGCAGTACCACCCGGGACGGATGAGGGCGAGGCTGCCAGTCGATAAGGGCTTCGCCCACAGGTTGTCCAAACTCATTGAATGTCTTCATCTTTATTTCCGTGACGTTGAGAAGAGTTCCAGATTAGAAAATTACTGGTTCCTTAAAAAGAACCACTCGGCTATGTTTTGGTGGTACCACAAGGAGATGAGATGAACATACCGGGCGATGAACTTTATACATTGCTCCATGCTGCGCTTAAAACGCGTGGGGAAGAGACGCTCCAGCGCGCGCTCTATCTCGCTTTGCGGGAGGCCATACTGGGCGGAAGGCTTCGGTCCGGCAGCCAGCTGTCCGGTTCGCGAACGCTGGCGCAGCAGCTTTCCGTTTCACGGAACACCGTCAATGCGGCGCTGGACCAGCTCACGCTCGAAGGCTATTTGCTGCGTAACCGTCAGGGGACGCGGGTGGCGCAATTCGCCCATCGTGCCAGCCCGCGGGTTCTGACCGATCCTGAGGTCAGTCTGGCAAAACGTGTCGTCCAGCTGCCTGCGCCTGTGCCGCGCGACACCCCGGTGATGGCCTTTACGCCGGGAACGCCCGCCATCAACTATTTCCCCTTGCCGCTGTGGCGGCGATTGTACGATCGCGTCCTGCGGGAGGAGGGGAGCGCTCTGCTGGGCTATGGCGAACCGGCCGGTGAGCCGTCGCTGCGGGCAGCCATCGCCCGTCACCTTGCGATTTCTCGCGGCATTGACTGCGACGCCAGCCAGATTGTGATAACCGAAGGGGCGCTGGAGGGCGTCAATCTGTGCACGATGCTGTTAAGCGAGCCGGGGGATGTCGCCTGGGTGGAAAATCCCGGCTACAGCGGGGCCAAAAGCGCCTTCGTCAAAACCGGCCTTGCGATGATCGGCATACCGGTGGATGACGAGGGAATGTGCTGGGAAGGGCTGCATGCGCCTTCACCTGCGCTCATTTTCACTTCGCCGTCGCATCAGTTTCCTTACGGGAGCGTGCTCAGCGCGCGGCGGCGTCTGGCGCTGCTGGAACTGGCCCGCCAGCACAAGGCCTGGATCATTGAGGACGATTACGACAGCGAGTTCCGCTATGTCGGCGAGCCCGTACCGGCGATGCTGGGCATGGTCAACAACGCGCCCGTTGTGTATCTGGGGACGTTCAGTAAAACGCTGTTTCCGTCGCTCCGAATGGGGTTCATGGTGTTACCGCCAGCGCTGGCGAAAGCGGCGCGTCCGGCCATCGGCTCGCTGCTGCGCGGCGGGCATCGCGCAGAACAGCGCACCCTGGCGCTGTTTATCGAGGAGGGGCACTATGCCCGTCATCTTGCCGCCATGCGTCGCCTGTATCGTAAGCGTTACCGCCAGCTGCGGGAGGTGCTGAGCGCAGAGCTTTATACTCCGCACCGTGTTCTTGCCGGTGAAGGGGGAATGCACCTGGCATTGGCGATTGACGGTATCGACGACCAGCGGCTGGTGGAGAAAGCGAGGGCATTTCAGCTGGCACCCGCTGCGCTGAGCGGCTATTACCTGGAGACGAAGCAGGGGCAAACCGGCCTGGTTTTAGGTTACGGCAACACCTCTGCTTCGCAGTTTGCGCCGGGTATCCGACGCCTGCAGGCGTTAATTACGCAGCAGCAGGGCGGGAAAGGGTAAAAACATCATAAAAAGAGAGCTGGCCTTTCGTTGCGACCATTTTCTGCAGCTTCTCTTTGTGCACGGTTTCGACAGCCGGAGAGTGCAGGATGCTGTCGATAAGCTCATTTGGCACAAAACGCGTGTTGTACCATTCGCCGTTGTAGCAGACCCGGAAATCGAGGACGTCGATATCTTCGTAACGGTAGCGGGGATTCACGTCGAAAAAGAAAAAGGCGTTAAACACGACAAACAGCACCACCAGCAGCCAGACGGAGTCCACCAGCGTTTCGGACTTCAGCATGACAATCAGCGTCGCCAGCCAGGCGGCATACATGGCAACAAACAGCCCGGGGTGTTTGCGGATAAAGCTAATGCTAAAGCGCGGGCGATTGTCTCGCTTTTCGCGGTGGTTAAGATCGTCGATGGTAGCGGTAAGCAGGCGCTGTATCTCGGTCATTTTTGGCCTTTTGAGAGTTGACAATACAGGGTATCTGCCAATTTTAGGGGAGCCATCAGGCTGAAAAAAGTAACAGTCGGGCGCTAAAAGACCATAACAGTTGGCTCCCCGGATCGTTACAGCGTTTTGATGATTTTCGCCGGGTTGCCGCCCACGACGACGTTAGCCGGCACGTCTTTCGTCACGACGGCACCGGAAGCCACAACCACATTATCCCCGATGGTGACGCCTGGGTTAATGACCGCACGTCCACCAATCCAGACATTATTGCCAATGGTGACGGGCTTACCAAACTCCACTCCGCTGTTACGTTCTTGCGCATCCAGCGGATGGCTGGCCGTATAAATATGAACGCCCGGCGCGAGCATGCAGTTGTCGCCAATATGTACAGGGCAGACATCCAGCATTACGCAATCGAAGTTGGCGTAAAAGTCTTTGCCCAGATAAATGTTATATCCATAGTCACAGCGGAAGCTCGGCTCAATATACGCCCCTTCGCTTTGTCCCAGCAGTTCCGCCAGAATGTTCTGGCGTTCTGTTTTTTCGTCAGGCGCGGTGTGGTTATAGCGGTGAAGCAGATGGCGCGCCCGAAGCCGGTCGGCGCGTAACGTCTCATCACCAGGGCGGTAATGTTCACCTGAAATCATCTTCTGTTTTTCTATGCTCATCGGAAACCTCTCTGGATGTTATTCCTGAAGGGTAATCGCAACAGGCGTTAAGGGGAACGTTCCCGGAAGGCCGATGTGACCACAGTCACAACATTGTTGCTGATGAGCGCGTTTAACACGGAGACCTGGCTTTCGCGCAGGGAGCATAACGGGACAGGTGAATACAGCTTATAACGTGGCGTAGAACCTCTACAGACACACTTCAAAGATTAACGGACAAATTTCCATACAGAAGTAGGGATTTTGTCATACAGCTTATTCATCGTTAGCTCTGCAAGGCGATGGTCAGCGGCTGAATAAAATACCGCCAGTTCATTATCAGAAAGCTCGTATTTATTCTTTTCAATGACGCGTTCAAGGGTGTCAATTGACTGACAACGTCGTAAGCGCATCAAATAATCGATTTTTGTGAGTGGTTTATCAGACATAAATTCACCTTAGTAATTGTAATAATTTTAACAGGAAAGACTAACCGGGTTAGCTCTGCTCACGTTGACGAAACAGCGGAATAGCCGGTTTCCCGATTTACGCCATTTTTGCAAATCCTGAGTGTTAATGCCGTAACTGCTGAACAACATAAAGGTGTCGTCCAGGTATTCATCAATTTGCTCAATGAGCTTATTATCTTCATTGTACTTAATTTTATAATTAAGTGCGAAGGTAGCGATATGCTCTATCAGCTCATTCAACTGTAAATTGATGGCAGACGTTGGGTCATTTACCCAGCCATGGTTGCTTTCATCAAGATTGGCAAGGCAGTCATGGTACAAGGATTCGCAGAGAAATTTCAACTGCGCGATATCATGCCTTTTTGGCGAGTACTCGTCCATAGCGCATCCCCTTCTGAGTGATTTCTTACTCACCGAACATCATTGTCGGGATGGATACATCTGACTTAGCTACATGAGCGCTGTGTTCCTGATAACCTAACTATAAGCCACTCCTTCCTGGATTTCACCGCGCTATTACGAAAAATTACAAATAAAACCGCAGGCTGCGAGCGTCTACGCAAATGTTCATCCGAAACTGAACTTTTTTATGAGGATTAACGATAGTTTTTTCGCTTCCTTACGTTTCATTGGCTTAGCTTACAGCCATAAGAAAAAGTTCACATCCGGAGTTCCGTTTGTCTTAACTTTTAATTAGGAATATTCCTAACAACTTAAGCAGGGAAATAGATTTAAAAAAATCCTGAGTTCACCTATTAAGTTATCAGTTAAATATGATATGTCTGTTTAAGATGGCAGAAAATAAATAGGACCTCAATAAGCTTATTTTATGATTTTTTCTGAAAATGAAAAAGGCCGCAAATGCGGCCTTTTTATTATATGAAACCGGTATCAGTGAGGTTCTACCGAATGACTGTGCTCAACATCTTCATTCTTCCGGCTGAAGCGGCGGCGCACCACCACGAAGAACACCGGGACGAAGAAGATAGCCAGTACGGTCGCGGTGATCATACCGCCCATTACACCTGTACCGACCGCGTTCTGCGCACCGGAGCCTGCACCGGAGCTAATAACCAGCGGCATTACGCCGAGGATGAACGCCAGAGAGGTCATCAGGATTGGACGCAGACGCATACGCACCGCTTCCAGCGTCGCCTCAATAAGGCCTTTACCCTCTTTCTCCATCAGATCTTTGGCGAATTCAACGATAAGTATCGCGTTCTTCGCCGACAAGCCAATGGTTGTCAGCAGGCCTACCTGGAAGTACACGTCGTTGGTCAATCCACGGAACGTTGCCGCAAGCAGCGCACCAATAACCCCGAGTGGAACCACCAGCATAACGGAGAACGGAATTGACCAGCTCTCGTACAGCGCCGCCAGACACAGGAAGACCACAATCAGTGAAATGGCGTACAGGGCAGGGGCCTGGTTACCGGACAGACGTTCCTGATAGGACATACCAGTCCAGTCATAGCCGATACCCGCAGGCAGTTTGCTAGCCAGCTCTTCCATCAGGTTCATGGCTTCACCGGTGCTTCGGCCCGGTGCGGCCTGGCCCAGGATTTCCATCGACGGCAGACCGTTGTAACGTTCCAGACGCGGAGAGCCGTATTCCCAGTGTGACGTTGAGAAGGATGAGAACGGCACCATCTGACCGTTGCTGCCGCGAACGTACCAGTTGTTAAGATCGTTCGGCAACATACGGTACTGCGCTTCGGACATGACGTACACTTTCTTCACGCGACCACGGTCGATGAAGTCGTTGACGTAGCTACCGCCCCATGCCGCGCCCAGCGTGGTATTGATGTCGCTGATGGACACGCCCAGCGCCTGCGCTTTTTCCTGATCGATGTTGATCTTATACTGCGGCGTATCTTCCAGTCCGTTTGGACGTACGCCGACCAGCAGGTCAGGGTGTTTAGCCACTTCGCCGAACAGCTGGTTACGCGCCTGCGTCAGTTTCTCGTGACCCAGACCGCCCTGGTCGATCAGCTGGAAGTCGAAGCCGGTCGCCGTACCCAGTTCAACAATCGCTGGCAGGTTAAAGGCGAAGACCATCGCATCTTTAATCTGCGAGAAGGTGCCCATGGCACGGCCCGTGATCGCTTCAACTTTATTCTCATCGCCCGGACGATCCGCCCAGTCTTTCAGAGAAACGAAGGCGATACCGGTGTTTTGACCACGACCCGCAAAGCCAAAGCCGTTAACCGCAAACACGGATTCAACGTTCGCTTTCTCTTTGGTGAGATAGTAGTCCGTCACTTCGTCCAACACCTTCTGGGTACGCTCTTGCGACGCACCCGCCGGAAGCTGCGCCATCGTCAGGAACACGCCCTGGTCTTCATCTGGCAGGAACGAGCTTGGCAGACGAACGAACAGGAACGCCATCCCCACTACGATGATGATATAGAGCAGCAGATAACGACCAGTGCTGCGCAGGATATTGCCCACGCTGTCGGTGTAGTGGTGCGTGCTCTTATCAAACATGCGGTTAAACCAGCCGAAGAACCCTTTATGCTCGCCGTGACCGCCTTTCTGAACCGGCTTCAGCATGGTGGCACACAGCGCTGGCGTCAGAATTAACGCTACCAGTACCGACAGCGCCATCGCGGAGACGATGGTAATGGAGAACTGGCGGTAAATCGCACCCGTAGAGCCCCCGAAGAAGGCCATCGGGATAAATACCGCGGACAGCACCATCGCAATACCGACCAGCGCGCCCTGGATCTGGCCCATAGATTTACGGGTGGCTTCCTTCGGCGGTAAACCTTCTTCCGCCATCACGCGCTCGACGTTCTCTACCACCACGATGGCGTCATCCACCAGCAGGCCGATGGCGAGCACCATCCCGAACATCGTCAGGGTGTTTATCGAGAACCCAAAGGCTGCAAGGATGGCAAAGGTCCCCAGCAGAACGACCGGCACGGCGATGGTTGGGATCAGCGTCGCGCGGAAGTTTTGCAGGAACAGATACATCACCAGGAACACCAGGATGATCGCTTCTACCAGCGTTTTAACCACTTCGTGAATCGAAATTTTAACGAACGGCGTAGTGTCATACGGATAAACGATTTTCAGGCCTGACGGGAAGAACGGTTCCATCTTCTTCAGTTCTGCACGGATCGCCGTCGCGGTGTCCAGGGCGTTCGCGCCCGTCGCCAGTTTGATACCCAGACCGGACGCCGGTTTACCGTTAAACTTCGCGATGATGTCGTAGTTCTCACCACCCAGCTCAACCCTGGCCACGTCGCGCAGACGAACCTGCGAACCGTCCTGGTTCACCTTCAGCAGAATTTTGCTGAACTCATCGGCGGAGGTCAGACGGGTTTGCGCGATAATGGACGCGTTAAGCTGCTGGCCTTTCACCGGCGGCGTACCGCCTAACTGACCGGCTGCCACCTGGGCGTTCTGCGCTTTAATCGCGTTAATCACGTCAACCGGCGTCAGCTGGAAGTTGTTCAGTTTGTTCGGATCCATCCAGATACGCATCGCGTACTGGGAACCGAACAGCTGAACGTCACCCACACCGGACGTACGGCTGATGGCGTCCTTCATGTTGGCGCCCACGTAGTCGGAAATATCCTCCTGCGTCATGGTGCCGTTGGTGTTAATAACGCCGACAACCATCAGGAAGCTGCTGGACGATTTCTCGACGCTCACACCCTGCTGTTGCACTTCCTGCGGCAGAAGAGGCATTGCCAGCTGCAGTTTGTTCTGCACCTGAACCTGCGCAATGTCCGCATCCGTACCGGATTCAAAGGTCAGGGTGATCTGAACCGTACCGGTGGAGTCACTGTTTGAGGACATGTACATCAGGTTATCGATACCGTTCATGTTCTGTTCGATAACCTGA
This sequence comes from Enterobacter cloacae complex sp. I3, assembly GCF_014896175.1. NCBI lineage: Bacteria > Pseudomonadati > Pseudomonadota > Gammaproteobacteria > Enterobacterales > Enterobacteriaceae > Enterobacter > Enterobacter cloacae complex sp. I3. The sequence continues at coordinate 86,368 of NZ_JADBQZ010000009.1, read as the reverse complement.
GTCACGGTATCCTGCACCGTTTTCGCATCAGCCCCCGGGTAGGTTGCGGAGATCGTTACCGCCGGTGGCGCAATCGTTGGATATTGCGCAACAGGCAGCTTCAGGATCGCAAGTCCCCCGGCCAGCATGATGATAATGGCGATCACCCACGCAAATATGGGGCGATCGATAAAGAAATTAGGCATGTCTTAACGGCTCCTGTTTAAGTTAAGACTTGGTTTGTTCTGACTGGCCAGCGGCCGAAGCTTGTTGTTTATCGTCAGATGTCACTTCCTGTGCTTTTACCTGCGCGCCAGGACGTACTTTTTGCAAACCAGTAACAATCACGCGATCGCCATCTTTCAGACCTTCCGTCACCAGCCATTTATCGCCAATCGCCTGCGTGGCGGTGATATTGCGCGTTTCGACTTTGTTATCTGCCCCAACAACCAGTGCGCTCGCATCGCCGCGTGGCGTACGGGTTACACCCTGCTGTGGAACAAGAAGTGCGGTTGGATTCGTTCCTTCTTCCAGACGCGCGCGAACGAACATACCCGGCAGCAGATTTTTGTCAGGGTTCGGGAAAATCGCACGTAAGGTGATGGAACCGGTGGTCTGGTCGACCGTCACATCAGAGAATTCCAGAGTACCTTCCTGCGGGAACTTGATACCGTCGTTGGTAACCAGCTCCACTTTGGCTTTGCCGTTTTCCTGTTTCAGGGTGCCGTTAGCCAGCTCCTGTTTCAGGCGCAGGAAATCGTTGCTGGACTGCGTCACGTCAACGTAGATCGGATCAAGCTGCTGCACGGTAGCCAGCGCAGTGGTCTGCCCGTTCTGCACCAGCGCCCCTTCCGTCACGGAAGATTTACCAATACGACCGCTGATAGGGGAGGTCACTTTGGTATAGGCCAGGTTAATGCGTGCAGTTTCGACAGCCGCTTTGGCTGCTACCACGGCCGCGTTAGCCTGCTGGGCATCTGCCAGCGCGGTATCGTAATCCTGTTGGCTGATGTACTTCGTGCCGAGCAGTTTCTGGTAGCGGTTCAGCGTCAGCTGGGCAATTTTTGCCGCGGCTTGTGCTTTAGCCAGGTCACCTTTCGCGCTTTCATAAGAAGCCTGATAGGTCGCGGGATCAATCTGATACAGAGACTCACCGGCCTTCACATCGCCGCCTTCGGTAAAGTTACGTTTCAGGATAATGCCGCTAACCTGAGGACGCACTTCCGCAATGCGGTAAGCGTTTGTACGGCCTGGTAATTCTGTGGTGATCTGCAGAGGTTCAGATTTGAGTGTCACAACGCCGACTTCTGGCGCCTGCTGAGCTCCTTGTTGAGCCGGTTTGTCGTCACATCCTGTAAGCGCTAAGCTGCCTGAGAGCATCAGAACGACCGCCAGAGGCGTTAACCCTCTGTTTTTGTTCATATGTAAACCTCGAGTGTCCGATTTCAAATTGATCAAGGGTCCTGAGTCTAAAAACCCATTGCTGCGTTTATATTATCGTCATGCTATGGTACATACATTCACAAATGTATGTAAATCTGACTCCTGTAAATTCACCCACCTATGGCACGAAAAACTAAACAACAAGCGCTGGAAACCCGACAACACATTCTGGATGTGGCAATACGTTTGTTCTCTCAGCAGGGTGTTTCTTCTACCTCGCTGGCGCAAATTGCTCAGGCTGCCGGTGTGACGCGGGGAGCGATTTACTGGCATTTTAAAGACAAGTCAGATCTGTTCAGTGAAATCTGGGAGCTTTCAGAGTCCAGCATTAGCGATCTCGAGAGTGAGTATCGGGCAAAATTCCCTGACGATCCACTCTCAGTATTAAGAGAAATATTAGTATATATCCTTGAAGCAACGGTAGTTGAAGAGCGTCGCAGATTAATGATGGAAATTATCTTTCATAAATGTGAGTTCGTGGGCGAGATGGCGGTGGTGCAACAAGCGCAGCGCAGCCTCAGCCTGGAGAGCTACGATCGTATCGAACAGAACCTGAACCTGTGTATGCAGGCAAAGCTGTTACCGGCCAATTTACTCACCCGCCGGGCGGCCATCCTGATGCGCAGCTACATTTCAGGTCTGATGGAAAACTGGCTTTTTGCGCCGCAATCCTTTGACCTCAAAGAGGAAGCCCGCAGCTACGTGGCGGTTTTACTGGAAATGCTACAGCTCTGCCCGACGCTGCGCAGCGACGCGCTTTCGCTCACGGCCTGAGTCCTTCCAGGATTTATCTCAGAGGCTTACGTTCTCGCTATTCTGCTTCTGACGAGCGTGATATTCTTCACGCCGGACTATTTTCGGTCATCTGCTGACATCATTCACAACTATGCTGCCCATCAATCGCTCGCAACATCCTGTATTTGCATTGCTCTTTGCTATGCTGTTTTTCTTCGCCACGGCGCCGCTGACCTGGGCCCGCGCCGACAACAGTAACGATATCCCCACGCGCGCTGATGTTCAGTCGCAGCTCGACACGCTGAATAAACAAAAAGAACTCTCTCCTCAGGAAAAACTGACGCAGCAGGATCTGACGGAAACGCTGGAAACGCTGGATAAAATTGAACGCGTTAAGGCTGAAACTGCACAGCTTCGTCAGAAGGTGGCGCAGGCGCCGGAGAACATGCGTAAGGCCACGGAAGCGCTAAGCGCACTAAGCGACGTCGATAACGACGATGAAACGCGCAAAACGCTCTCCACGCTCTCCTTACGCCAGCTGGAATCGCGCGTCGCGCAATTGCTCGACGATCTGCAAACCGCACAGTCTGACCTCGCGACCTACAACAGTCAGCTCGTCTCCCTGCAAACCCAGCCCGAGCGCGTGCAAAACGCGATGTACGCCGCGTCTCAGCAGCTGCAGCAGATCCGCAACCGCCTGAACGGCACGACGGTAGGGGAGGGCACGCTGCGCCCGACCCAGCAAACCCTGCTGCTGGTTCAGCAGTCGCTGCTCAATGCGCAAATTGAACAGCAGCGTAAAAGCCTGGAAGGGAATACGGTGCTGCAGGACACGCTCCAGAAGCAGCGTGATTACGTGACGGCGAATATTAATCGTCTGGAGCATCAGCTTCAGCTGTTGCAGGAGGCGGTAAACAGCAAACGCCTGACCCTGACGGAAAAAACCGCTCAGGAAGCCGTCTCGCCGGACGAAACTGCCCGCATTCAGGCCAACCCGCTGGTGAAACAGGAGCTTGAAGCTAACCACCAGCTCAGCCAGCGCCTGATACTGGCGACGGAAAGCGGCAACTCGCTGGTTCAGCAAAATATCAAAGTGAAGAACTGGCTGGATCGCGCGCTGCAGGCGGAACGCAACATTAAAGAGCAGATCGCGGTTCTGAAGGGCAGCCTCCTGCTGTCGCGTATTCTCTACCAGCAGCAGCAGACGCTGCCGTCTGCCGACGAGCTGGAGGACATGACCAACCGCATTGCGGATTTACGTCTGGAACAGTTTGACGTCAACCAGCAACGCGATGCCCTTTTCCAGAGTGATGCCTTCGTCGCCAAAATTGAAGAGGGGCACTCCAGTGACGTAAACCCGGAAGTGCATGACGCGCTGCTCCAGGTGGTGGATATGCGCCGTGAACTGCTGGACCAGCTCAATAAACAGCTGGGCAACCAGCTGATGATGGCGATTAACCTGCAGATCAACCAGCAGCAGCTGGTCAGCGTGTCAAAAAGCCTGCAGGAGATTTTGACGCAGCAGATTTTCTGGGTGAACAGCAATAAGCCGATGGACTGGGACTGGATTAAGTCCTTCCCGGAGACGCTGAAAACGCAGATTAAGAGCATGAAAATCACCGTGAACTGGGAGAAAGCCTGGCCTGCGGTAATGATTGCTTTCCTGGCGGGCTTACCGCTGCTGCTGATTGCCGGTCTGATCCGCTGGCGTTTGAAATGGCTGAAACAGTACCAGGCGAAGCTGGCCTCGGAAGTGGGGCAACTGCGTAACGACAGCCAGCTCCATACGCCAAAAGCGATTCTGATCGATCTCATTCGCGCGCTGCCGGTGTGCCTGATTATTCTGGCCGTGGGCCTGATCCTGCTCACGATGCAGCTTAACGTCAGCGATCTGCTCTGGGCGTTCAGTAAAAAACTGGCGCTGTTCTGGCTGGTATTTGGCGTGTGCTGGAAGGTGCTCGAAAAAGACGGCGTGGCGGTGCGTCACTTCAACATGCCGGCTCAGCTGACCAGCCACTGGCGTCGCCAGATTGTGCGCGTCAGCCTGGCGCTCCTGCCGCTGCACTTCTGGTCGGTAGTCTCCGAGCTTTCCCCGCTGCATCTGATGGATGATGTGCTGGGTCAACTGGTCATTCTGCTCAACCTGCTGCTGATTGCGATCCTGATGTGGCCGATGTGCCGTGACAGCTGGCGCGATAAGGAGTCCCACAATATCCGTCTGGCCACCGTGACGGTGCTGGCGATCATTCCGCTGGCGCTGATGGTGCTTACGGCAACGGGCTACTTCTACACCACGCTGCGCCTGTCCGGGCGCTGGATCGAGACGGTCTATCTGGTGATCGTCTGGAACCTGCTCTATCAGACCGTGCTGCGCGGCTTAAGCGTCGCGGCCCGCCGCATTGCTTACCGTCGTGCCATTGCGCGTCGTCAGCATCAGGTGAAAGAGGGGGCCGAAGGCGCGGAGCCGCAGGAAGAGCCGACCATCGCGCTGGAGCAGGTTAACCAGCAGACGCTGCGTATCACCATGCTGGTGATGATCGCGCTGTTTGCGGTGATGTTCTGGGCGATCTGGTCTGATTTAATTACCGTCTTCGCCTATCTCGACAGCATTACCCTCTGGCAGTACAACGGTACCGAAGCCGGCGCGGCGGTGATGAAAAGCGTCACCATGGGCAGCCTGCTGTTTGCGCTGGTGTCGTCGGTGGTGGCCTGGGCGCTGATTCGTAACCTGCCGGGTCTGCTGGAAGTGCTGGTGCTCTCAAGGCTGAACCTGCGCCAGGGGGCGTCTTACGCCATCACCACCATCCTGAATTACGTCATCATTATCGTCGGGGCGATGACGGTATTCGGCTCGCTGGGCGTCTCGTGGGATAAACTGCAGTGGCTGGCGGCGGCCCTCTCGGTCGGTCTTGGTTTTGGCCTGCAGGAGATCTTCGGTAACTTTGTCTCCGGCCTGATTATCCTCTTCGAACGTCCGGTGCGTATCGGCGATACCGTCACCATCGGCACGTTCTCCGGGACCGTCAGCAAGATCCGAATTCGTGCGACCACCATCACCGACTTCGATCGCAAAGAGGTGATCATCCCGAACAAAGCGTTCGTGACCGAGCGTCTGATCAACTGGTCGCTCTCTGATACGGTGACGCGCGTGGTGATCCGCCTGGGCGTAGCCTATGGATCGGATCTGGATAAGGTGAAAGAGGTGCTGCTGAAGGCGGCGTCTGAGCATCCGAAAGTGATGCACGATCCTGCCCCGGCTGTGTTCTTCACCACCTTTGGGCCGAGTACGCTGGATCACGAGCTGCGTTTATACGTGCGCGAGCTGCGCGACCGCAGCTACACGGTGGATGAGCTTAACCGCTCTATCGATCGCCTGTGCCGTGAAAACGATATTAATATCGCCTTCAACCAGCTTGAGGTTCACCTGCGTAACGAGAAAGGTGATGAGCATACGGAAGTGAAGCGCGACATTAAGGGCGACGACCCGACTCCGGCTTAATCTATTTTCCCTCTCCCACGGGGAGAGGGTTAGGGTGAGGGGGAAGTTTCCCCTCAAAATCCCGCCGCACAATCTCCAGCGCTTTAAGCACCGTCCCGGCGGGGATCTCATGATTCTCCAGCAGCATAATCAAATCGACGGCCAGCTTGACCTCATCGGGTGCATTTTCCAGTGACATAAATGTGGCTCCAGTTAACGGGTCAGGCGTTCAATCACGCGTTCAATCTCATCCAGCGCCTGACGGCAGCGGACGATGCGGCCTTCCAGCGCGCTAATCTCGCGCATCAATAGCTGCTGCTCTTCCAGCGTTTCGCTGTTGTTCAGGCGGGCTTCGCGCTCGCGCTTCATCTCAAACAGACGCCGCTCAAACTCCTGGTTCTCCAGCCGCTTGCGCTGCCATTTTCCCAGCCCAGGCGAGGCGCTGTCCCACGTCCGTAGCGGCCAGGCGGCGATTTCGCGGTGCAGGGCGGTGATCTGCTCGGTAAGATGCTCCGCAAGCCACACCACCTGTTCCTGCTGTTCACTCTCAACCGCGTGGCGAAGCTCATCGAGGTTGGTCTGCATCTCAGCAAGGTAATCCTGAATGACGGTGCTGCGGGTGCGGAAAAGCTGCCGGTCAAAGCGCGGTTTCAGCGTGGCGTGTCCCATCAGCGGCGTGGCCTGCGCCCGCAGAGCGATCAGCTGATTTTGCAGCTTCTCAAGAAGCAGTGCTGTTTTCAATGCGCTCTCCAGTGGTAAAGTAGCCGTTCAGTTTGATAACGATTCGCATTATGCAGCGTACTATTTTAATCATCATTGGCTGGCTCGCGGTAGTGCTGGGTACGCTAGGTGTGGTTTTGCCCTTGCTGCCGACCACCCCGTTTATCCTGCTGGCCGCCTGGTGCTTCGCCCGCTCGTCGCCGCGTTTTCACCACTGGCTGCTGTACCGCTCGTGGTTTGGCGGCTACCTGCGGCACTGGCAAAAACACCGGGCCATGCCGCCCGGGGCCAAGCCGCGCGCCATTGCCTTTATCCTGATCACCTTCGCCGTTTCGTTATGGCTGGTGAACATGATGTGGGTGCGTATTCTGCTGCTGGCGATCCTGGCCTGCCTGCTGATCTTCATGTGGCGGATCCCCGTGGTTGATGAAAAGCAACAAAAGCACTGAAGCCTCATCATGGCGGTTGCAATTATGGCGCGCAGCCAGTAAATTCGACCGTTTTCGAGCACAGGTGCGCCTGGTCAAAGGTTAAACAACTGTTACTTTGACCGACTCGTCGCGCGCCGTGAGTAACACTGTTTCATTTAGGCACAAACCGATGACCGCAACTGCACAGCAGCTTGAATATCTGAAAAATAGCATCAAAAGTATCCAGGACTATCCAAAGCCTGGCATTCTTTTCCGTGATGTCACCAGCTTGCTGGAAGACCCGAAAGCGTACGCGCTCAGCATTGAACTGCTGGTGGAGCGTTATAAAAACGCCGGGATCACCAAAGTAGTAGGTACCGAAGCCCGCGGCTTCCTTTTTGGCGCACCGGTTGCGCTGGCGATGGGCGTGGGTTTTGTGCCGGTGCGTAAGCCGCGCAAACTGCCGCGTGAAACCATCGCCGAGAGCTACGAGCTGGAGTACGGCACCGATCAGCTGGAAATCCACGTTGACGCGATCAAGCCTGGCGACAAAGTGCTGGTGGTTGACGATCTGCTGGCAACCGGCGGCACCATCGAAGCGACCGTCAAGCTGATCCGCCGTCTGGGTGGGGAAGTGACCGACGCGGCCTTCATCATCAACCTGTTCGATCTTGGCGGTGAACAGCGCCTGGCAAAACAGGGTATTACCAGCTACAGCCTGGTGCCTTTCCCGGGTCATTAATCCCGGTTTTCACAACCTCGCTCAATGGGTGAGGTTGTGATAGCATTCCCCTCCATAAATTCACCTTCCAGCGTTGCAGAGCCTGCCCATGAGTTATCAGGTGTTAGCCCGTAAATGGCGACCACAAACCTTTGCTGACGTTGTCGGTCAGGAACATGTGCTGACGGCCCTGGCGAACGGCTTGTCGCTAGGTCGCATCCATCACGCCTATCTTTTTTCCGGCACCCGCGGCGTCGGTAAGACTTCTATTGCCCGTCTGCTGGCGAAAGGTCTGAACTGCGAAACCGGGATCACCGCCACCCCGTGCGGCGTGTGTGACAACTGCCGCGAGATCGAGCAGGGGCGTTTTGTCGATCTGATCGAGATCGACGCCGCCTCGCGTACCAAGGTGGAAGACACCCGCGATCTGCTCGACAACGTCCAGTACGCCCCTGCGCGCGGCCGCTTCAAGGTCTACCTGATCGATGAAGTGCACATGCTGTCGCGCCACAGCTTTAACGCCCTGCTGAAAACGCTGGAAGAGCCGCCCGCGCACGTTAAATTCCTGCTGGCGACCACCGATCCGCAAAAGCTGCCGGTCACCATCCTGTCGCGCTGCCTGCAGTTCCACCTGAAGGCGTTGGACGTTGAGCAGATCCGCGCTCAGCTTGAGCACATCCTTGACGAAGAGAAGATCGTTCACGAGCCGCGCGCCCTGCAACTGCTGGCCCGCGCGGCTGACGGCAGCCTGCGTGATGCGCTAAGCCTGACCGACCAGGCGATTGCCAGCGGTGACGGCAAGCTCTCGACCGAAGCGGTCAGCACCATGCTCGGCACGCTGGATGACGATCAGGCGCTGTCGCTCATCGAAGCGATGATTGCCGCCAACGGTGAGCGCGTGATGTCGCTGGTGAACGCGGCCGCTGCCCGCGGTATTGAGTGGGAAGCGCTGCTGGTCGAGATGCTCAGCCTGCTGCACCGCGTGGCGATGCTGCAACTGTCCCCGTCGGCCATTGGCGCGGACATGGCGACCATTGAGCAGCGGATGCGTGAACTTGCGCGCACCGTGCCGCCTGCCGACGTGCAGCTGTATTACCAGACGCTGCTGATTGGCCGCAAAGAGTTACCGTTCGCGCCGGACCCCAGGATGGGCGTCGAAATGACGCTGCTGCGTGCGCTGGCGTTCCACCCGCGCATGCCGTTGCCGGAACCGGAAGCGCCGCGGCAGTCTTTTGCCCCGGTCGCCCCTACGGCGGTGATGTCACCGCAGCAGATGCCACCGCAGCCGACGCCGCCGCCACAGCAAAATGTGCCGCTGTCGGATGCCACCAGTTCGGTGCTTGCCGCACGCAGCCAACTGCAGCGTGCGCAGGGAGTAACCAAACCAAAAAAGAGTGAACCGGCAGCGCCAGGAAGAGCGCGGCCGGTGAACAACGCCGCGCTTGAACGACTGGCCTCGGTAACGGAGCGCGTACAGTCGCGTCCGGCACCGTCCGCGCTCGAGCAGAAAGCCCCGGTGAAAGAAGAGGCTTACCGCTGGAAGGCGACCACCGTTGTTGAAACGGTCAAGGAAGTGGTCGCCACGCCGAAAGCGCTGAAAAAGGCGCTGGAGCATGAAAAAACGCCGGAGCTTTCCGCTAAGCTCGCCGAAGAATCTATCGCGCGCGACGCCTGGGCCGCTGAGGTCAGCAAACTGCAACTGCCGAAGCTGGTGGAGCAGGTCGCGCTGAACGCCTGGAAAGAGCAGGACGGCAATCAGGTGCGTCTGCACCTGCGTCCGGGCCAGCGGCACCTCAATTCCCCTGGCGCGCAAAAGGCGCTGGCCGAGGCGCTTGCTGCTTTACAGGGTTCACCGGTTGAATTGACTATCATTGAAGATGATAATCCGGCAGTGAAAACGCCGCTCGAGTGGCGCCAGGCCATTTATGAAGAGAAGCTCGCGCAGGCGCGCGAGGCAATTATTGCGGATAACAACATTCAGACCCTGCGCCGGTTCTTCGACGCCGATCTGGATGAAGAGAGTATTCGCCCCATTTGATCGTGAGTCTGACTTACGGTTGTAATCCTTAAACGTGAAAGAAGAGAGAAGCCTATGTTTGGTGGAAAAGGCGGTCTGGGTGGCCTGATGAAGCAGGCTCAGCAGATGCAGGAAAAAATGCAGAAGATGCAGGAAGAGATCGCTCAGCTGGAAGTCACGGGTGAATCCGGTGCCGGTCTGGTCAAGGTGACCATCAACGGTGCGCACAACTGCCGTCGCGTTGAAATCGACCCGAGCCTGCTCGAAGACGACAAAGAGATGCTGGAAGATCTGGTTGCAGCCGCGTTTAACGATGCCGCTCGCCGTATCGACGAAACCCAGAAAGAGAAAATGGCCTCTGTTTCCAGCGGTATGCAACTGCCGCCGGGCTTTAAGATGCCGTTCTGATGCAAACCAGTCCGCTGCTCACGCAGTTAATGGAAGCACTGCGCTGCCTGCCGGGCGTTGGCCCGAAGTCGGCGCAGCGCATGGCGTTTACGCTATTGCAGCGCGACCGCAGCGGCGGGATGCGCCTGGCGCAGGCTCTGACCCGCGCCATGTCAGAAATTGGTCACTGTGCGGATTGCCGGACCTTTACCGAGCAGGACGTGTGTAACATCTGTACGAACCCGCGTCGTCAGGAAAACGGTCAGATTTGCGTGGTGGAGAGTCCGGCGGACATCTACGCCATCGAACAAACCGGGCAGTTTTCCGGCCGCTACTTTGTGCTGATGGGGCATCTCTCCCCGCTGGACGGCATTGGCCCGGACGATATCGGTCTCGATCGCCTTGAACAGCGTCTTGAGTCCGAAACCATCAAAGAGGTGATCCTCGCCACCAACCCGACGGTGGAAGGGGAGGCAACCGCCAACTATATCGCCGAGCTGTGCGCGCAGTACGGCGTTGACGCCAGCCGCATCGCCCACGGCGTGCCGGTCGGCGGCGAGCTGGAGATGGTCGACGGCACCACGCTGTCGCACTCGCTGGCCGGACGACACAAGATTATTTTCTGACCAAACGGAGGCTGCGCGCGCGGCCTCCGCTTGAAAATTTCCCCCCTTATCCCCATCTCTCACTCAACGTTTTACAACCCCATTAAATGGCATTGTTGAGGTCGACTTAGATGAAAGGACAAGAAACCCGTGGTTTCCAGTCAGAAGTAAAACAGCTTCTGCACCTGATGATCCATTCCCTGTATTCCAACAAAGAAATTTTCCTGCGTGAGCTGATTTCCAACGCCTCCGATGCGGCGGACAAGCTGCGCTTCCGCGCGCTGTCCAACCCGGATCTGTATGAAGGCGACGGCGAGCTGCGCGTGCGCGTCTCTTTCAACAAAGAGAACCGCACCCTGACCATCGCTGATAACGGCATCGGGATGAACCGCGACGAGGTGATCGACCACCTTGGCACCATCGCTAAATCCGGCACCAAAGCGTTCCTGGAGTCCATGGGCTCTGACCAGGCGAAAGACAGCCAGCTGATTGGCCAGTTCGGCGTAGGCTTCTACTCGGCGTTCATCGTGGCGGACAAAGTCACCGTGCGCACCCGTGCCGCGGGCGACAGCGCTGAGAACGGCGTGCTGTGGGAATCCAAAGGGGAAGGCGAATACACCGTTGATGACATCACCAAAGCGGATCGCGGCACCGAAATCACCCTCCACCTGCGCGAAGGCGAAGACGATTTCCTGAACGACTGGCGCGTACGCTCCATCATCAGCAAATATTCCGACCACATCGCGCTGCCGGTTGAGATTGAAAAACAGGAAGAGAAAGACGGTGAAACCGTTGTTTCCTGGGAGAAAATCAACAAGGCGCAGGCGCTGTGGACGCGTAACAAGGCTGAAATCAAAGACGACGAGTACAACGAGTTTTATAAGCACATCGCCCACGACTTTACCGACCCGCTGACCTGGAGCCATAACCGCGTGGAAGGGAAGCAGGAGTACACCAGCCTGCTGTATATCCCGGCACAGGCGCCGTGGGACATGTGGAACCGCGATCACAAGCACGGCCTGAAGCTGTACGTGCAGCGCGTCTTCATCATGGACGACGCCGAGCAGTTCATGCCGAACTACCTGCGCTTTGTTCGTGGCCTGATAGACTCCAACGATCTGCCGCTGAACGTCTCCCGCGAAATCCTCCAGGACAGCACCGTCACACGTAATCTGCGTAACGCCCTGACCAAACGTGCGTTGCAGATGCTGGAAAAACTGGCGAAAGACGACGCGGAAAAATACCAGACCTTCTGGAAACAGTTCGGCCTGGTGCTGAAAGAAGGCCCGGCTGAAGACATGGCGAACGTTGAAACCATCGCCAAACTGCTGCGCTTCGCCTCTACGCATACCGACTCCTCCGCCCAGACCGTGTCGCTGGAAGAGTACGTCTCCCGCATGAAGGAAGGGCAGGAGAAGATCTACTACATCACCGCCGACAGCTATGCGGCAGCGAAGAGCAGCCCGCACCTGGAGCTGCTGCGTAAGAAAGGCATCGAAGTGCTGCTGCTTTCTGACCGCATCGACGAGTGGATGATGAACTACCTGACCGAGTTCGACGGTAAGGCGTTCCAGTCCGTTGCCAAAGCCGACGAGTCCATCGACAAGCTGGCGGATGAAGTGGACGAAAGCGCGAAAGAAGCCGAGAAGGCGCTTGAGCCGTTCGTTGAGCGTGTCAAAACTCTGCTGGGCGACCGCGTGAAAGAGGTAAGATTCACGCACCGTCTGACCGATACTCCGGCGATTGTCACCACCGATGCCGACGAAATGAGCACCCAGATGGCGAAGCTGTTCGCCGCGGCGGGCCAGGCCGTGCCGGAAGTGAAATATATCTTTGAGCTTAATCCGGATCATCCGCTGGTGAAACGCGCGGCGGATACCCAGGATGAAGCTCGCTTTGCCGAGTGGGTTGAACTCCTGCTGGATCAGTCCCTGCTGGCCGAGCGCGGCACCCTGGAAGATCCTAACCTGTTCATTAAACGTGTGAATGCGCTGCTGCTGGCGTAACTGACCACGTCTCCCCTGGTCTTCTCCCTCTCCCCGTGGGAGAGGGCCGGGGTGAGGGCACCAGACCGCACTCTCCCAAATTATCTCCCCCCATTAACCGTTTCAGCCTTCCCGCCTTCCTTGAGCCACGCCCGTTCTGGTGGTATTGTTTAGCGCTTTTGAAAAATTGAAACGACATTTGAGGGGATTTTCGCAATGCGTATTATTCTGCTTGGCGCTCCGGGCGCGGGTAAAGGAACTCAGGCTCAGTTCATCATGGAGAAATACGGTATTCCGCAAATCTCCACCGGTGACATGCTGCGCGCCGCTGTAAAATCTGGCTCCGAGCTGGGTAAACAAGCGAAAGACATCATGGACGCAGGCAAGCTGGTAACCGACGAGCTGGTTATCGCGCTGGTTAAAGAGCGCATTGCGCAAGAAGACTGCCGTAACGGTTTCCTGCTGGACGGCTTCCCGCGCACCATTCCTCAGGCTGACGCCATGAAAGAAGCGGGCATCAACGTGGACTACGTTCTGGAGTTCGACGTACCGGACGAGCTGATCGTTGACCGTATCGTTGGCCGTCGCGTGCACGCTGCCTCTGGCCGCGTTTACCACATCAAATTCAACCCGCCTAAGGTTGAAGGCAAAGACGACGTGACCGGCGAAGAGCTGACCACCCGTAAAGACGATCAGGAAGAGACCGTGCGTAAACGCCTGGTGGAATACCATCAGATGACCGCGCCGCTGATTGGCTACTACACCAAAGAAGCGCAGGCGGGTAACACCAAATACGCCAAAGTTGACGGCACCAAAGCCGTGGCTGACGTACGTGCAGAGCTGGAAAAAATCCTCGGCTAATCACGCGCCTCTCACCCGGGCTTCCGGGTGAGAAATATTCTCATCTTACCTATTACAGCAATGGGTTTCGTTTAAACGCATTTCCGCTACAATTGACAACCTATCAAATGGTTAAGAGGCGTGAATGAGTCAGGCGAAAACCGGCATCCTGCTTGCCAATCTGGGCACCCCAGAAGCACCCACTCCAGCGGCGGTAAAACGCTACCTGCGACAATTTTTAAGCGACACCCGCGTCGTGGATTTTCCGAGACTGCTGTGGTGGCCGCTGCTGCGTGGCGTCATTCTGCCGATTCGCTCTCCGCGCGTCGCCAAACTTTATCAGTCCGTCTGGATGGAAGAGGGCTCGCCGCTGATGGTGTACAGCCGTCGCCAGGAAAAAGCGCTGGCCGCCCGTCTGCCGGATATGCCCGTCGCACTCGGCATGAGCTACGGTAAACCTTCTCTGGAAAGCGCCGTCGATGCGCTGATGGCACAGGGCGTGGAGCATATCGTCGTGCTGGCCTTGTATCCGCAGTACTCCTGCTCGACGGTGGCCGCCGTCTGGGACGAGCTTGCCCGCATTCTGGCAACCCGCCGCCGCATTCCGGGAGTGACCTTTATTCGCGATTATGCGGATAACGACCTCTACATCAAGGCGCTTGCCAACAGCGCCCGAGCATCGTTTGAAAAGCACGGCGAACCGGATCTGCTGCTGCTCTCCTATCACGGTATTCCGCAGCGTTTCGCCAATGAAGGGGATGATTACCCCCAGCGCTGCCGGGATACCACCCGCGAGCTGGTCTCCGCCCTTGGCCTGCCGCCGGAGAAGGTGATGATGACCTTCCAGTCGCGCTTTGGCCGCGAGCCGTGGCTGACGCCGTACACCGATGAAACCCTCAAAATGCTCGGCGAGAAGGGCGTGAAGCACATTCAGGTGATGTCGCCGGGCTTCTCGGCGGACTGCCTTGAAACGCTGGAGGAGATCGCGGTGCAAAACCGGGAATTTTTCCTTGAGGCCGGCGGCGAAAAGTATGAGTACATTCCGGCGCTTAACGACTCACCTGAGCATATCGACATGATGGTCTCGCTGGTGACGAACAGCCGCTGATCGCACTCCGGGCCGGGTTTGTGCTACCATTCCCGGCCCATATTCTTCGTACAGTTCAGACCATGAAATTTCCCGGTAAACGCAAATCCAAACACTACTTTCCCGTCGATGCCCGCGATCCGCTTCTGCAGCAAATCCAGCCTGAAAATGAAACCAGCGCGGCCTGGGTTGTCGGTATCGACCAGACGCTGGTGGACATTGAAGCGAAAGTGGATGATGAGTTTGTCGCCCGTTACGGTCTGAGCGCCGGTCACTCGCTGGTGATTGAGGACGACGTTGCCGAAGCGCTGTACCAGGAGCTGGTGCGCGAAAATTTGATTACCCATCAGTTCGCTGGCGGCACCATCGGCAACACCATGCACAACTACTCGGTGCTGGCAGATGACCGCTCGGTGCTGCTCGGCGTGATGTGCAGCAATATTGAAATCGGTGGCTACGCCTACCGCTACCTGTGCAACACCTCCAGCCGCACCGATCTGAACTATCTCCAGGGCGTAGACGGGCCGATTGGCCGCTGCTTTACGCTGATCGGCGAATCCGGCGAGCGTACCTTTGCCATCAGCCCGGGCCACATGAACAAGCTGCGCGCGGAAAGCATTCCCGAAGAGGTGATCGCGGGCGCGTCTGCGCTGGTGCTGACCTCCTACCTGGTGCGCTGCAAGCCGGGCGAGCCGATGCCGGAAGCGACCATGAAGGCGATTGAGTACGCCAAAAAGTACGATGTGCCGGTAGTGTTAACCCTGGGCACCAAATTCGTGATTGCCGATAACCCGGAGTGGTGGCAGACCTTCCTGAAAGAGCACGTCTCGATTCTGGCGATGAACGAAGAAGAGGCCGAGGCGCTGACCGGTGAAAGCGATCCGCTGCTGGCGTCCGACAAAGCGCTGGACTGGGTGGATCTGGTGCTCTGCACCGCGGGTCCGGTTGGGCTGTATATGGCGGGCTTCACCGAAGAAGAGAGCAAGCGCAAAACCCAGCACCCGCTGCTGCCGGGGGCGATTGCGGAGTTCAACCAGTACGAGTTCAGCCGCGGCATGCGCCACAAAGACTGCGTGAATCCGCTGCGTATTTACTCCCACATTGCGCCGTATATGGGCGGGCCGGAGAAGATCATGAACACTAACGGCGCGGGCGACGGCGCGCTGGCCGCGCTGCTGCATGACATTACCGCGAACGCCTATCACAAAACTAACGTGCCGAACTCCAGCAAGCACAAGTTCAGCTGGCTGACCTATTCGTCGCTGGCGCAGGTGTGCAAGTACGCGAACCGCGTGAGCTACCAGGTGCTGAACCAGCATTCTCCACGCTTAACGCGTGGACTGCCGGAACGAGAAGACAGCCTCGAAGAGGCGTACTGGGACAGGTAAAAGCAAAACGGCAACCTGTGGTTGCCGTTTTTAGTATTTGTTCCCTCTCCCTGTGGAGAGGGCCAGGGTGAGGGCATCAGGCCGCAGCAAACTTACCCCGTAACCGCCTCTTCAACTGGCGGCTTCGTCAGCAGCGTCAGCATGGTGTTCGCAATCTCACGCTCGCCCATCACCACCTGATTCGCGCCGCGCTCGGTAATGTATTCCACCTCGTCGTCATAGTGCGCTCGGGCAATGATCTCAATACCGGGGCACTTCTCACGCGCGGAGGCCACAATCTCACCCGCTTCATAACCGTTTGGAATGGTCAGCAGCAGCCAGCGGGCACAGTCCAGATGCGCCAGCTCCATGATCTCTTCGTTCGCCGCATTGCCCAGCACCGCACGAATCCCGCGCTCGCGAAGCTCATCCACGCGGGTGCGTGACGTCTCAATCACCACCAGCGGGATCCCCTGCGCCATCAGCTTCTCGCCGAGCAGGCTACCCACGCGGCCAAAGCCCACCAGCAGGGCGTGATTACAAATATCCACCGGGATCTGCTTCTCTTCTTCCGTTGCCTCTTCCAGCGTCTGCTCTTCGAGAGTTTCGGTCTTCTCGAGGTATTTTTCCAGCAAGGCAAACAATACCGGGTTTAGCATGATGGAGAGGATTGCCCCTGCCAGCACCAGATTTTGCCCCGCCTGCGGCAGCAGGTTCAGGGCCATGCCCAGACCGGCCAGAATAAAGGCGAACTCGCCGATCTGCGCCAGGCTGGCGGCAATCGTCAGCGCCGTGCGCGGGGAGTGGCCGAACATTCGCACCAGGAAGAAAGCCGCGAGCGACTTACCAAAAATAATGATCGCCAGCGTACCCAGCACGGCCAGCGGCTGCTGGATCAGCACCAGCGGATCGAACAGCATCCCGACGGAGACGAAGAACAGCACGGCAAACGCATCGCGCAGCGGCAGCGTGTCGTGTGCCGCACGGTGGCTCAGCTCGGATTCGTTCAGCACCATCCCGGCGAAGAACGCCCCCAGGGCAAAGGAGACATCAAACAGCTCAACGGCACCGAAGGCGATGCCCAGCGCCAGCGCCAGCACGGAGAGGGTAAACAGCTCGCGGGAGCCGGTTGCCGCGCTGCGGGACATGATCCACGGCACCAGACGGCGACCCACCAGCATCATGATGGCGATAAACGCCACCACTTTACCGATGGTGATGCTCATATCCAGCGCCAGCGAGGCGAAGCCGACGTTGTCTTTTTCCATCATCCCGGCGACGGCGGGCAGCAGTACCAGCGTCAGGACCATGACCAGATCTTCTACAATCAGCCAGCCAATCGCGATTTGCCCGCGCTGGCTGTCTATCAACTGCCTCTCTTCAAGCGCGCGCAGCAGCACCACGGTACTGGCGGTGGAGAGGCACAGCCCAAAGACGATGCCGGTCATCAGCGACCAGCCCAGCACTGCCGAAAGCGCCATGCCCAGCAGCGTCGCCACCCCTATCTGGGCGATCGCTCCGGGTATGGCGATCGACTTTACCGCCATCAGGTCCTTCAGCGAAAAATGCAGACCGACGCCAAACATCAGCAGAATCACGCCCAATTCCGCCAGTTCAGGAGCCAGTTTGGTATCCGCAACAAAACCTGGCGTAAACGGTCCCGCCAGCACACCTGCCAGCAGATAGCCGACAAGAGGAGAAATACGCAGCTTATTGGCAATCATGCCAAGGATAAAAGCGAGCACAAGTCCACCAACAATGGTGGTAATAAGCGGTGTGGCGTGGTGCATTCCGTCTCCTTTCGTGGTGAGTGTTCCATTTTTGGCGTGAATACCAAAAAGCCAGGTAATAGTTTATGACAATTTTTACCCTTATGTTTATGAATAATTGTTGAAGTTTGAATAAAACGGCAATATGCGATTAAAAAGGCGCATATTGATAAATTCAGAGTGGGGATGAATAGGAAACCCTTATCACATAAGGGGGGAGGGTAGCCAAAGCATAACTTTAGCTACCCGTAAATCACGCTTTATGACGATTATCAGGCAGGAATATGGTCAACATCCCAAGAAGTGGCAGGAAAGCGCAGATTTTATAAACCAGGAAGATGCTGGTGTGATCCGCAACCATCCCTAATACCGCTGCACCCAGCCCGCCCATGCCGAAGGCGAAACCGAAAAAAAGTCCGGAAACCATACCGATACGACCCGGCAGCAGCTCCTGGGCATAGACCAGAATGGCGGAAAACGCGGAGGCGAGGATAAAACCAATAATCACGGTCAAAATCCCCGTCCATTCAAGGCTGGCGTACGGCAAAATGAGGGTAAAGGGCGCCACGCCGAGGATAGAGCCCCAAATGACATATTTACGGCCAATTTTATCCCCCACCGGCCCGCCAATGACCGTTCCTGCGGCCACCGCGAAGAGGAAAGCAAACAGGTGAAACTGCGCGTTTTGTACCGATAATCCGAATTTTTGCATCAGATAAAAGGTGTAATAGCTGCTAATGCTCGCCATATAGAAGTATTTGGAGAAAATCAGCACCAGCAGCACGGAGACCGCAAGAATGACCTTATTACGAGGCAGGGGATTGATAACCTTCGCTTTAGGTTTCCCTTTGTTCACGCGATGCTGGGCGGCGTACCAGCGGCTGATCTGTGCCAGCACGACAATGGCGAGCAGGGCGGCCAGCACAAACCAGGCCACATTGCCTTTGCCATACGGGGCGATAATCACCGCCGCCAGCAGCGGGCCGAGGGAGCTACCGAAGTTGCCCCCTACCTGGAAGAGTGACTGCGCCAGCCCGTGACGGCCACCGGAGGCCATACGCGCCACGCGGGACGATTCCGGATGGAAGACGGACGAGCCGGTTCCCACCAGCGCGGCGGCGAGCAGAACCGCTTCAAAACTGCCTGCCATGGCCAGCAGCACCAGCCCGCTTAAGGTAAAGCACATGCCTATCGGCAGCGACCACGGCATCGGGTATTTATCCGTCCAGTAACCCACCACCGGCTGCAGCAGCGACGAGGCCAGCTGGAAGGTCAGGGTGATCATCCCGATCTGTACGAAGGTTAACGAAAACTCGGACTGCAGCAGCGGGTAGATCGCCAGAATCAACGACTGGATCATGTCGTTGAGCAGGTGCGAGAGGCTGATTGCGCCTAAAACTTTAAATGAGGTGCGCGACGCCCGCGCGCCCGGAGCGGGCTGGGTTGATTCACTGATTGCCATAAATACCACGTCAATTTGTTATTAGAGATGCAGGGAGTAATTATTATCCGACTAACATACTCGTCCGTGACATTTGAAGAAAGTCGCAATTCTGAAAACTTATTTGTCTATTCTTGTTAGTCACTGTAATTTTTGCCTTTGTCTATTGGTCAGGGAGAGAGAAGATGAAGTTAATGAAGCGGGGCGTCGCGCTGGCGCTTATTGCCGCATGGGGCCTGGCAAGCCTGCCCGCGCAGGCGTATGAAAAAGATAAAACCTATAAAATCACCATTCTGCATACCAACGATCATCACGGTCATTTCTGGCGCAGTGAATACGGCGAGTATGGTCTGTCGGCGCAAAAAACACTGGTGGACGGCATTCGCAAAGAGGTGGCGGCCCAGGGCGGCAGCGTGCTGTTGCTCTCAGGCGGGGATATTAATACCGGCGTGCCGGAATCGGATTTACAGGATGCTGAACCCGATTTCCGCGGCATGAATTTAATCGGTTACGACGCGATGGCCGTTGGCAACCACGAGTTTGACAATCCGCTGAGCGTGCTGCGCCAGCAGGAGAAATGGTCCAAATTCCCGTTCCTCTCCGCCAATATTTACCAGAAAAGCACCGGCGAACGTCTGTTTAAACCGTGGGCGCTGTTTAAGCGTCAGGATCTCAAAATCGCGGTCATCGGCTTAACCACCGACGATACGGCAAAAATCGGTAACCCTGAGTTCTTCACCGATATCGAATTCCGCAAACCGGCAGACGAAGCGAAGCTGGTGATTCAGGAGCTGCAGCAGAACGAAAAGCCGGACGTGATTATCGCCACTACCCACATGGGACACTACGATAACGGCGAGCACGGCTCCAATGCGCCCGGCGACGTGGAGATGGCGCGCAGCCTGCCAGCGGGCTCGCTGGCGATGATTGTGGGCGGTCACTCGCAGGATCCGGTGTGCATGGCGTCGGAGAACAAAAAGCAGGTGGACTACGTGCCGGGCACGCCGTGTGCGCCAGATCGTCAGAACGGGATCTGGATTGTGCAGGCCCACGAGTGGGGTAAATACGTGGGTCGGGCGGACTTTGAGTTTCGTAACGGTGAGATGAAGCTGGTGCGCTATCAGCTTATCCCGGTGAACCTGAAGAAGAAAGTCACCTACCCGGACGGGAAAAGCGAGCGCGTACTTTACACGCCAGAGATTGCTGAAAACCAGCAGATGCTCTCCCTGCTGACGCCGTTCCAGAACAAAGGCAAGGCGCAGCTGGACGTGAAAATCGGCACGCTGAACGGTCGTCTGGAAGGGGACCGCAGTAAAGTCCGCTTCGTGCAGACCAACATGGGCCATCTGGTGCTGGCGGCGCAGATGGCGCGCACGAATGCGGACTTCGGCGTGATGAGCGGCGGCGGCATTCGTGACTCCATCGAAGGCGGAAACATCACCTATAAAGACGTGCTGAAGGTGCAGCCGTTCGGCAACGTGGTGGTGTATGCGGATATGAGCGGGAAAGAGGTCGTTGACTACCTGACCGCCGTGGCGCAGATGAAGCCGGACTCGGGTGCCTATCCGCAGTTTGCCAACGTCAGCTTTGTGGCGAAGGACGGCAAGCTCAACGATCTCAAAATCAAAGGCGAGCCGGTAGACCCTGCGAAAACCTACCGTCTGGCGACGTTAAGCTTTAACGCCACCGGCGGCGACGGCTATCCGCACATCGATAATAAACCGGGCTACGTAAACACCGGTTTTATTGATGCGGAAGTGCTGAAGCAGTACATCGAGCAGAACTCGCCGATTGACGTGAATGCCTATGAGCCGAAAGGTGAAGTGAGCTGGCAGTAGTGTTGTGCGGCCTGATGCCCTCATTCCAACCCTCTCCCACAGGGAGAGGGCGCGAACACAAAAAACGGTAACGCCTGTTACCGTTTTGCTTTTACCTCGTAGCCGCCACCCGGCTTTTTTTACTCCCGGCGGGCAATATCCGCAAACTTCGCGTCCAGCATTTTCGCCAGATCGCCCGCGGCCAGTTCAATATCCAGCCCGCGTTTACCGCCCGAAATATAGATCGTCTCAAATTCCTGCGAAGGCGCATCGATCAGCGTCGGCAGGCGCTTTTTCTGTCCGAGCGGGCTGATCCCGCCCACCAGATAGCCCGTGGTGCGTTGCGCAACCATCGGGTCCGCCATATCCACCTTTTTCGCCCCCAGCGCTTTCGCTACCTTTTTGAGATCGAGCTGTCCGGCAACGGGCGTTACCGCCACGGCGAGGTGCTTCATATCGCCATTCACCGCCACCAGCAGCGTTTTATAGACCTGATCAGCGTTCAGCCCCAGCTTGCGCACCACTTCATCACCAAAGTTGGTTTCGTTCGGATCGTGATCGTAAGTATGGATCCGGAAAGAAATATTGTTTTTTTCGAGTAATTTAACGGCGGGAGTCATAGCTATCCTTCTTACGGCAGACAATTCATGCAGCAAGCATACGCCTGACGTTTGTCTAAAAAATAGCACCATCTTGCGCAATAGTGTTGGCAGTGATGGTCACTTTGAGCGACAATCGGCTCAGCCGAAGGTCACTTCGGTATAATAAAAACGATGAAATTCCTCTTTGACGGGCCAATAGAGATATTGGCCATTTTTTTATTTCAACAGCGACGGCAAATTCCCTTCGCCGTATAAATGCAGCGCCCCGACTGCGACCACGTACTCCCCCGCAGGTAAAGCATGCAGCGTCTCTCGCCAGGCTTTGTTGCGCGCATTCATCAGCACATCATAAAGCGATTCACTGAACGTCGACGGTAGCGCCAGCTTACCGTCCGCGGGCGGCGCATCCAGCCACCAGCCAATCATGGTTTGCAGCAGACGCGCGTTGGTGTGCCAGTGGGTCAGGGTATCATCCAGCAGCATCAGACCGTCGTCAGGAAGCTGGCGCAGGAGCGCAATCTGGCTGTCCGTCCCTTCCAGCTCGATGATGGGCATACGGCGCGCCCGCGCCACGTTCAGCAGCTGGTAATCAATGCCGTAGTCACCGCGCAGGCCCAGACGCTGCGCCTGCGTGGCCTGCAGCACCATCGCAATTTGCCACAGCGGCAGGTTGTCAATCATGGAGAGCGACACGCCGGTTTCTGCCGCCACGCGCCTCAGCTCCGCGAGCTGGTCGTCGTTCAGGCGCTCCGCCAGCGGGAGATCGCTTTCAAGCCCGGCAAACGGCGACTCGTGGCCGGAAATGTCCGCCTCGACGACCAGCGCGTCGGCGCGCTTCAGGCGTTTTATCAGACCGGATGGCAGAGGAGACATTCCCTGCGTGCCCATATGGATGCTGCCGACCAGGTGCAGGTGTTGCCCGCCGGGAAGCGAGATATCCAGGCCGGGCCAGGCATAGCGGCGGGGGAAGAGGGCGCGAAACGATGCTTTTATACGATTAAACAGACTCATACGCGCTCCATGACCGGAAAGGGTCATGCTAGCGCGTACGAGAACAAGGTTCAATCCTTCGGTTTAAACCGCAGCAGACGGTTGGCGTTGCTCACCACGGTAATGGAGGAGAGTGCCATCGCCGCACCCGCAACCACCGGGTTCAGCAGGGTGCCGGTTAGCGGCCACAAAATGCCGGCAGCAACCGGAATACCGAGCGAGTTATAGATGAACGCCCCCAGCAGGTTCTGCTTCATGTTGCGCAACGTGGCTTTCGAAATGGCCAGGGCGTCGGCAACGCCCATCAGGCTGTGGCGCATCAGCGTAATGGCGGCGGTTTCAATGGCGACATCGCTCCCGCCACCCATGGCTATCCCTACGTCCGCCTGGGCCAGCGCCGGGGCGTCGTTGATGCCGTCGCCCACCATCGCCACCTGGCGACCCTGACTTTGCAGGTTCTTGATGGCGTCCGCTTTGCCGTCCGGCAGCACGCCCGCAATGACCTCATCAATACCGGCCTCTTTCGCGATGGCGTTGGCGGTGGTCGGGTTATCCCCGGTCAGCATCACCAGGCGATAGCCCGCGCGGTGCAGGCGCTGTAAGGCATCCACGCTGTCCTGGCGAAGCGGATCGCGCACGGCCAGCAGCGCGGCGGCTTTGCCATCCACCGCCAGCAGAACCGGGGTGGCGCCCCGAGACGCCTGTGCTTTCAGCTCTTCTTCCAGCGCGGACGTATCAACACCGTTTTCATTCAGCAATGCCTGGTTACCCAGCAGCAGCGCGTGGCCGTCGGCTTCACCGCTGACGCCGAGCCCGCGCAGGGTACGGAAATTGCTGACCTGCGGCAGGGCAGAAGCATTCGCCTTATCGAGAATGGCGCGGGCCAGCGGGTGGCTGGAACCCTGCTCCAGCGCGGCGGCAAGGCGCAGCGCGTCCTCTTGCGTAATGCCAGCGGTACTCACGGCCACTACCTGCGGTTTGCCCTCGGTCAACGTGCCGGTTTTATCAAAGACAATCGTATCCAGGGTGCTCGCCCGCTGCAGGGCATCCGCATCACGGACCAGCACGCCAAACTCGGCGGCACGGCCCACGCCGGAGATAATTGACATCGGCGTCGCCAGGCCAAGAGCGCACGGACAAGCGATGATCAGCACCGTAGTGGCGATGACCAGGGTGTAGACAATCTGCGGTGCCGGGCCGAAGAAATACCAGATCGCCGCGCTCAGCAGCGCAATGCCGACTACTACCGGCACAAAAATGGCCGAGATTTTGTCAGCAAGCTGGCCAATCTCCGGCTTGCTGCTCTGGGCCTGGCGGACCATGCGGATAATACGCGACAGCGTGGTGTGGCTACCGACGGCACTGGCGCGGAACAGCACGCTGCCGTCCTGCACTACCGTGCCGGCATGAACCGCATCACCCTGTGATTTTTGCTGGGGGATCGGCTCCCCGGTCAACATCGCTTCATCCAGCCAGGCGTCGCCCTGGGTGATTTCACCGTCGACGGGCACCCGGTCGCCGGTGGTCAGGCGCAGCGTCATGCCCGGCTGTACCTCCGCCAGCGGGACGCTTTTTTCCCCATCGTCCGTGACCAAGCGGGCCGTCGGCGGGGTTAAATCGAGCAAACGTTCCAGCGCTTTCGAGGAGCGCTGACGGGCGCGCGCTTCCAGCATGTGGCCCAGGTTAATCAGGCCGATAATCATGGCGCTGGCTTCATAATAGAGATGGCGGGCTTCCATCGGGAACCACTGGGGCCAGACGTTCACGCTCATGGAGTACAGCCACGCCGCGCCGGTACCGAGCGCAACCAGCGTATCCATCGTCGCCGTGCGGTTTTTCAGGCTCTTCCAGGCGCTGGTATAAAAATGCCCACCTGCAAAGACCATGACCGCAAGGGTAATTAAACCAATCACCAGCCACAGCGTGCGGTTGTCTGCGGTGACCATCATGTTGTCACCCATCATGCCCCACACCATCACCGGAATACCGACCAGCAGGGCGACGATCGCCTGCCAGCGGAAGCGCTTCATGGTGGCAATAGCCGTTTCCTGCTGGCGTTCGCGGCGCTCGGCATCATCTTCGATGGCCTCCGCCCCGTAGCCCGCTTTTTCCACGGCCTGCACTAAATCTGCGGCGGAGGCACTGCCCATCACCAGCGCAGTACGCTCCGCAAGGTTGACCCGTGCCTGTGCGACGCCCGGTACCGCCTGCAGGGCGTTCTGCACGCGGGAGACGCAGCTGGCGCAGCTCATGCCGTTGATCAGCAGCTGTTGGCTGTCATCAATATCATCCGCTGCCGGAAGCTCAGGAGTGGCCGCTGTCAGTGCTTCCGACGGGGATGATGACTCTGCCAGCGGGTTAGCCTTTGGGTGGCTTAACTCCGCCCCATAACCGGCCTGTTTAATGGTATCAATCAGCGCGTCCGCGCTGGCGCTGCCGGTCACGGCGGCATGGTCGATAGTCACTTCAGCGCTTTCAACGTCAGGACGCTGTTCCAGGCTTTCTTTAACACGTTTGACGCAGTGGCCGCAGGAGAGGCCGTCCAGCGTCAGGTCGATAGTGTGAGACATAACAAAACTCCCGTATAATATATTGGTCAGTTGTTGACCGGAGTAACGCTTTTCGCTAACTGTTATGAAGGTTAAACCTTCCATCAAGGGGAAGGTCAAGGGGGAAATGTGAATATCAGTGACGTGGCAAAAAAAACCGGCTTAACCAGCAAGGCGATCCGCTTTTATGAAGAGAAGGGGCTGGTAACGCCACCGCTGCGCAGTGAAAACGGCTACCGCAGCTACACGCAGCTGCATCTCGATGAGCTGACGCTGCTGCGCCAGGCAAGACAGGTGGGATTTAACCTGGAAGAGTGCGGCGAGCTGGTTAACCTGTTTAACGATCCGAAGCGCCACAGCGCGGACGTGAAAAAACGCACGCTGGAAAAAGTGGCGGAGATCGAGCGCCACATCATCGAGCTACAGGCGATGCGCGAACAGCTGCTGCAGCTGGCGGAATCCTGTCCGGGTGATGACAGCGCCGACTGCCCGATTATTGATAATCTTGCCGGCTGCTGCCATCGCAAAACCCACGTCTAGCAGGCTTTTACCCGCAGCGTAATCCCTTCCACCGCAATGACCTCAACCTGCGTTCCGGCGCTGAGGTCGTCGTCGGCCACCACCGGCCACGAGCTGTCGCCCACGCGCATGTGCCCGCGCCCGTTCACCAGCGCGGCGTCGAGCGTAAAGCGCTTGCCGACAATTTGCTGTCCGCGCTGGTTGAGATGCGCGTCCAGCGGTTTCTGCTCTTTGACCTGACGGTTAAGCCAGCGCCACCACAGCCAGGCGGCAACCAGCGTCAGCACGGCAAACAGCGCGCCCTGCCACGCCCAGCCCAGAGGAAGGATCCAGACCAGCAGGCCCGTAATGACAGCGGCAACACCGCTCCAGAGCAGGTAGCCGTTGCCGCCAAGCATCTCCGCCGCCAGCAATAAGCCACCGAGGCTTAGCCAGAAGGCATGAGGATGTGCAACGATGAGCTCAATCATTTTTTACGCTCGTTTCCGCTGTCTTTGATCAGTTCGGCGATCCCCGCGATAGAGCCCATCAGGCTGCTGGCGTCCAGGGGCATCATCACCACTTTGCTGTTGTTCGCGGAGCCGATCTCTTTCAGCGCATCGGTATATTTTTGCGCCACGAAGTAGTTCACGGCCTGGATATCACCGGCGGCAATCGCCTCGGAGACCATCTGCGTTGCGCGGGCTTCCGCTTCTGCGGAACGTTCACGCGCTTCCGCCTGTAAGAACGCGGACTGACGGTCGCCTTCGGCTTTCAGGATCTGCGACTGTTTTTCCCCTTCCGCTTTGAGGATCTCCGCCTGACGGACCCCTTCGGCTTCCAGAATATAGGCACGCTTGGTACGCTCGGCCTTCATCTGCGCGTTCATGGAGGCGATCAGCTCTGCCGGTGGGCGCACGTCGCGGATCTCAATACGGGTGACTTTGATCCCCCACGGGTTCGTTGCCTCATCAACAATGTGCAGCAGGCGGGTATTGATGCTGTCGCGCTGGGAGAGCATTTCGTCCAGCTCCATCGAGCCGAGCACGGTACGGATATTGGTCATCGTCAGGTTGACGATCGCCAGCTCCAGGTTGCTCACCTCATAGGCCGCTTTCGGCGCATCAATCACCTGAATAAAGCAGACGGCATCAATGGTAACGTTGGCGTTATCTTTGGAGATCACTTCCTGAGAGGGGATATCCAGCACCTGCTCCATCATGTTGATTTTGCGGCCAATCCGGTCCATGAACGGAACAATCAGGCTCAGGCCGGGCTGCAGCGTGTTGGTATAGCGGCCGAAGCGCTCTACGGTCCACTGGTAACCCTGAGGGACAATTTTGACACCTGCGCCCACGATAACCAGCGCGACGAATATAAGGACGGGAACAACGATGAGCATAAAAACCTCCTGTTTTGCATGCTTTGATGAGAAAAAGCGCGTGTTTGCTATTCGTAAGTATATCGGCTAATGGGCTAAAATTCGCCCCGTCCGACGGGCGGGGCAGAGCGTTAGTGGTAGCTGTAGGTAAAGTCAGCGATCAGCGCATCGTCACCCGCATCGGCGATGGCTTTCGACAGGCCGTGATAGAAGGTCTCCAGCCCAATCTCTTCGACCTGGCGCAGCTGCTCGCGGATCGGCGCGCAGAACAGTTCCGCATTGCCCGCGCCCACGCGCTTGTTGTTCGGCGGAAGCTGACCGGTGATCCCTTTAAACCAGGTGCGTACCGCGCCCTTCAGAGAGGTGGGCGCGTCGTTGACGGCGTCGTGTCCCGTCAGAATTTGCAGCGTCGGGAACTGGTCTGCACAGACTGCCGTTTTCATACGTGCATAAAACTGGCTGAAGAGTTCGAAAGACTGCAGATCGGTGACTTTGGGTTTGGTCGTTTTGCCCTGAACGTTGCCTGTCTTTTTCGCCGCGGGCTGCGCGGGCGCCAGCTTATTGAGCTGCAGATCGAACAGCAGGTTTGCGTGTTCGCGTCGTTTGCTTACGTCCGGGAAGCGTTCGATAAACGCGCGGATAAATTCCGGCGTCATCAGGTCCGCAAAATCATGGTTGACCAGCCACTGGCCGCGGGCAAACTCACCGGGAGACTGGAACCAGGCCGGAACCTTGCCCGGCTCGAACTCTTTGACATTCCCTCTGCCGTCGATTTCAACGAAGCGAGTGCCGTTATCAAACGCAAAGCGGCAATTCTTCAGCTGAATGACCGGCTTCATCTTCAGCAGGCCCTTAACGAACCGGACAAGCTCTCCCCCGAACACATAAGCCGTAACGGATTCAGAAGCAATGGCGGCAAGAAGCTGATCGATGGTTTTCACGCCGGGTTCAAGTTCAGAAAACTCATAAAAAGTGTGAATATTAGACATTCTTGTACTTCCTTATTGTGTTGCGGGCAGAGCTTAACACCACTTTAACGAATGTTCTAAACCAGGGATACGGAAGTGTCGCTAAGGTCACGGCGTAAACTGTAAAACGAAAGTGTAAAGCATGTCTAATGAATGCACGGTAAACACAATCGGAAGTCTTGGTGGCGAAAGGGGGCGCTAAAACGCGTTGTGACGAACGTGCGGCACGGATTATGCTAATAACGCTCAGGAGTTACTGGAAAAAATATGAACAACGAAAATGCAGTTTTGCAGATAAAGGACGTCGGCTTTCGTGTCGCAAATAACACGATCCTCCAGCATGTCGGGTTTAACCTTTCTCCCGGTGAGTTCAAGCTGATAACGGGGCCGTCAGGCTGCGGTAAAAGCACCTTACTGAAGATTGTGGCCTCACTGCTGAGCCCAACGGAGGGAACCATTCTGTTTGAAGGGCAGGATATTGCGTCACTTTCCCCGGAAAGCTATCGCCAGCAGGTCTCCTATTGCGTACAAACGCCCGTGCTTTTTGGCGACACGGTTTTTGATAACCTGATTTTTCCGTGGCAAATCCGCAATAAAACGCCGGAGCCGGAAAAATTCATCGACGATCTGGCCCGTTTTGGCCTGGCGAAGGAGACGCTGACCAAATCCATCAGTGAGCTCTCGGGCGGCGAAAAGCAGCGCGTCTCGCTGATCCGTAATCTGCAGTTCTTACCGAAGGTATTGCTGCTGGATGAGATCACCAGCGCGCTCGATGATGCCAACAAACGCAACGTCAACGAGATTATTCATCGTTACGCCCGCGAGCAGAATATTGCCGTGCTGTGGGTGACGCACGACTCAAACGAAATTACCCATGCGGATGACGTGATTACGCTCCAGCCGCACGGCGGGAAAATGCAGGAGGCCAACCGTGGGTGAGCATAACATTACCAATGAATCTCTGGCGTTTTCGATGGTGCTGGTGCTGATTGCTATCGTCGTCAGCTACCGGGAAAAGCTGGGCCTGGAAAAAGATATTGTCTGGAGTATCTGCCGCGCGGTGGTACAGCTCATCATCGTCGGCTATGTGCTGAAGTATATTTTCAACGTCAACCACGCGGTGCTGACGCTGCTGATGGTGCTCTTCATCTGCTTTAACGCGGCGTGGAACGCGCAGAAACGCAGTAAATATATTGATAAGGCGTTTATCTCGTCATTTATCGCGATTACCACCGGGACGGCGCTCACCCTGGCGGTGCTGGTGCTCTCTGGCTCGATTGAGTTTACGCCGATGCAGGTGATCCCTATCTCCGGGATGATTGCGGGAAACGCCATGGTGGCCGTTGGCCTGTGCTACAACAACCTCGGCCAGCGTTTCAGCAGTGAACAGCAGCAGCTGCAGGAGAAGTTAAGCCTGGGGGCGACGCCAAAAGTGGCTTCAGCGCGGCTGATTCGTGAGAGCATTCGCTCATCGCTGATCCCGACCGTGGATTCTGCCAAAACGGTGGGGCTGGTGAGCCTGCCGGGCATGATGTCGGGGCTGATCTTTGCCGGTATCGATCCGGTAAAAGCGATTAAATATCAGATCATGGTGACGTTTATGCTGCTTTCCACGGCGAGCCTGTCCACCATCATTGCCTGCTACCTGACCTATCGGAAGTTCTACAACCCGCGCCACCAGCTGGTGGTGACGCCGTTGAAAAAGACGGGGTAATATCCGTTTTTGTAGGCCCGGTAAGCGTTAGCGCCACCGGGCATTTTTTGTTAGTAGAGCAGCGCGTACAACTGACGACGATACTTCGACGCCAGCGCGTCTCCGGTGCCCAGCGCGGCCAGGATCTCCTGGAACATCTTGCGCGCCTGACCGTCTGCGGCAGCCAGATCTTTCTGCAGGTGGCTGAACAGCAGCTCCAGCGCCTCTTCGTTACGTCCCACCTGATGCAGCTGGAGCGCCAGCTGGCTTGCCAGCGCGGCATCCGCCGGGTTGTCGGCCACCTGCTGCTGCAGCTGCTGAATTTCCGGGGTGTCCGCCGCCTGCTTCAGCAGCTCAATCTGCGCCACCAGCCCCTGATACCGGGTGTCCTGATCCTGCATTGGAACCGACTTGAGCACGGCTTCCGCGTCTTCTGAACGGTGCAGGGCGATCTGCGTTTCCGCCAGCAGCAGGCCGATCTGGCTGTTCTGGTTCGACAGCTGCCACGCCTCTTTCAGCAGCGGCAGCGCCTCGTCGTATTTGCCTTCCTGCATCAGCGCCATCGCTTCCTGCGCTTTCAGCTCTTCTTCGCGCGGCAGCACTTTATCCAGCAGGGCGCGAATCGCCTCTTCCGGCTGGGGGCCCTGGAAGCCATCGACAGGCTGGCCGTTCTGGAACAGATAAACGGTTGGAATGGCGCGCAGACCAAACTGCGACGCCACCATCGGCTCGGCGTCACAGTCCAGTTTCGCCAGAATGAACTGACCGTTGTACTGCGCGGCAAGGCTTTCCAGCACCGGCGTCAGCTGCAGACAGTGCTGGCTGCGCTCAGACCAGAAGTAGAACAGCACCGGTTTAGCCATCGACTGTTCGAGGACCTGTTGCAGGTTTGCTTCTGTAATATTGACGATATTCTGTACGGACATGCGGCTTTCTCTTTTGTCGGTTTACTCTTTACATGGGGATGAGCGTCGTCGCTTCAACTCAGCCGTGCAAAATTTTGTCCATTATCCTGCCCGGCAGCAGGCGCTTTAACCAGCCGACGGCATGGGTGACCAGCGTCACCGGATAGCGCATTTTGGGATGCTCGCTCTCAAAAGCATGGCGCACTTTGGCAACCACCGCCTCTGGCCCGAGGGTAAAACGTGCGGCGATGCCGGGGTTTTCGACCGGTTTATCCGCCTGGGTCTGGTTAACGTTTTCGGTAAAGCGGGTGCGGATCGGGCCGGGTTCAATCAGGCTGACCTTGATGCCGCTGTGGCGCAGCTCCATGCGCAGGGCGTCGGACCAGGCTTCCAGCGCATATTTGCTGGCCGCGTAGGCGCCGCGGCCCGGGGTGGAAATCAGCCCCATCACTGACGATGTCATCACGATGCGCCCTTCGCCGTGCGGCAGCATGGCCGGGAGCAGACGCATGGTGAGCTGATGGACGCCGAAGAAATTGGTTGAAAACTGCTTCTCCAGCGTTTCGCGCGAGAGCGTATCCAGCGGGCCATACACGCCGTAACCGGCATTATTAAAGAGACCGTACAGACGGCCTTCGGTCAGGGCTATCACCTCGTCGGCGGCGCGTTCAACGCTCTCCGGCGAGTCCATATCCAGCTGTATGCCGGTAAAGCCCAGCCCGTTCATGCGCTCGACATCGTCAGGCTTGCGGCACGCTGCCAGCACCCTGAATCCCTGGCGCTTTAGTTCAAGCGCGCTTTCAAAGCCGATTCCGCTGGAACATCCTGTGATTAAGACCGATTTTTGCATAACTTTACCTGTCAGGAACTCCGCTGAATTACGAGTCATGTTTAACTAAAGGAGCCAGCCGCGTTGCCATCCAGTCGGCAATAAACGGCTGCGCATCGCGATTGGGGTGGATACCGTCGTCCTGCATCCACTGGGGTTTGAGATAGACCTCTTCCATGAAAAATGGCAGGAGCGGAATATCAAACTCTTTGGCAAGCTTAGGGTAGATCGCGCTAAAGGCCTCATTATACCGACGACCGTAGTTGGCGGGCAGGCGAATTTGCATTAGCAGCGGCTGGGCGTTTGCCGCCTTGATGTCCCGCAAAATGGTGCGCAGCGTTTGCTCGGTTTGCTGCGGCTGGAAGCCACGCAGGCCGTCATTACCGCCAAGCTCAACCAGCACCCAGCGCGGCTGATGCTGCTTGAGCAGCGCAGGCAGGCGCGACAGACCTTGCTGCGAGGTATCGCCGCTGATGCTGCCGTTGATAACGGTTGTCTTGCTTTGCCATTTGTCATTGAGCAGAGCCGGCCAGGCCGCGCTGGCCGCCATGCGGTAGCCCGCGCTCAGGCTGTCGCCAAGAATCAGTAACGTGTCCGCTGCCGCCGCGCGGAAGGTCATCAGCATCAAAAACAGGAAGGGCAAATGCCAGCGGAAAACAGTGTTGAAGTTCATCGTCTTAAGAAGTCCGTCGGTCAGGGGGAGCAGGAGCTTTCAATCCTTACCGGAGTTGAACTCGTTGTCAAACGCGCCGAAACCATCGCGCTGATTGGCGAATCCGGTTCCGGCAAGTCTACGCTGCTGGCGATTCTGGCCGGTCTGGACGACGGCAGCAGCGGCGAAGTCCACCTGGTCGGGCAACCGCTGCACCAGCTTGATGAAGAGGCGCGAGCCGCGCTGCGCGCGCGGCATATCGGTTTTGTCTTTCAGTCCTTTATGCTGATCCCGACCCTGAACGCGCTGGAAAACGTCGAGCTCCCGGCGCTGCTGCGCGGCGAAAAGAGCCGCGAAAGCCGCACGCATGCGAAGGCGCTGCTGGAACAGCTCGGCCTGGGCAAGCGCCTCGACCATCTTCCGGCACAGCTTTCTGGTGGCGAGCAGCAGCGCGTGGCGCTGGCGCGGGCGTTTAACGGCCGCCCGGAAGTGCTGTTTGCCGATGAACCCACCGGCAACCTTGACCGTAAAACCGGAGACAAAATTGCTGACCTACTGTTTTCGCTTAACCGCGAACATGGCACCACGCTGATCCTCGTGACCCACGATCCGCAACTGGCCGCCCGCTGCGACCGCCGCCTGCGGCTGGTGAACGGTATTCTTCAGGAGGAAGCATGATCGCCCGCTGGTTCTGGCGCGAATGGCGCTCGCCCTCGCTGCTGATTGTCTGGCTGGCGTTAAGCCTGGCGGTGGCCTGCGTGCTGGCGCTCGGCAGCGTCAGCGACCGTATGGAAAAAGGGCTCAGCCAGCAGAGCCGCGAATTTATGGCCGGGGACCGGGCGCTGCAAAGCTCGCGTCCTGTGCCGCCTGGCTGGATTGAGGAAGCGCGCAAGGAAGGGCTAAAGGTGGGGGAGCAGCTCACCTTCCAGACCATGACCTTCGCGGGGGACACCCCGCAGCTCGCCAGCGTGAAGGCCGTGGACGACATCTACCCGATGTACGGGGAATTACAAACCAGCCCGCCGGGGCTAAAGCCGACGCCCGGCACGGTGCTGCTGGCATCGCGCCTGATGGCACTTCTCAACCTGAAACCCGGCGACAGTATTGACGTTGGCGATGCCACGCTGAAAATCGCCGGGGAAGTGGTGCAGGAGCCCGACTCCGGCTTTAACCCGTTCCAGCTCGCGCCGCGCCTGCTGATGAACACCGCCGATGTCGCGAAAACCAACGCCGTCCAGCCGGGAAGCCGCGTCACCTGGCGCTACAAATTTGGCGGCACGCCCGCGCAGCTGGAGGCGTATGAAAAATGGCTTCTGCCGCAGCTCAAGCCGGAACACCGCTGGTACGGGCTGGAGCAGGACGAAGGGGCGCTCGGCAAATCCCTCGAACGTTCCCAACAGTTCCTGCTGCTGTCGGCGCTGTTAACCCTGCTGCTGGCGGTGGCGGCGGTTGCCGTGGCGATGGGGCACTACTGCCGCAGCCGCTACGACCTGGTGGCGATCCTTAAAACCCTCGGCGCGGGGCGGGCGCAGCTGCGCAAGCTGATCGTCGGCCAGTGGCTGATGCTGCTGGCCCTCTCTGCGCTCACTGGCGGAATAATAGGCCTGCTGTTTGAAAAACTGCTGATGGTGATGCTGAAACCGGTGCTGCCGGCCGCTT
The DNA here is from genome assembly GCF_014896175.1 of Enterobacter cloacae complex sp. I3. NCBI lineage: Bacteria > Pseudomonadati > Pseudomonadota > Gammaproteobacteria > Enterobacterales > Enterobacteriaceae > Enterobacter > Enterobacter cloacae complex sp. I3. The sequence continues at coordinate 52,841 of NZ_JADBQZ010000009.1, read as the reverse complement.
TGCCCCCGGCAAGCCTCTGGCCGTGGCTGTGGGCGATGGGCGCGATGACGGTGATCTCGGTGCTGGTGGGGCTGCGCCCGTACCGCCTGCTGCTCGCGACGCAGCCGCTGCGGGTGCTGCGCAATGATGTGGTGGCGAACGTCTGGCCGCTGAAGTTCTATCTCCCGGCGATTATTGCTGTTGCGGTCGGGCTGCTGGCCTGGCTGATGGGCGGCAGCACCCTGCTGTGGGCCGTGCTGGCCGGCGCGGTGGTACTGGCGCTGCTGTGCGGAGTGCTGGGCTGGATACTGCTCAACGTCCTGAAAAGGCTGACGGTAAAATCCCTGCCGGTGCGGCTGGCGGTCAACCGCCTGCTGCATCAGCCCTGGTCAACGCTCAGCCAGCTGTCGGCCTTTTCGCTGTCGTTTATGCTGCTGGCGCTGCTTCTCGTGCTTCGCGGGGATCTGCTGGATCGCTGGCAGCAGCAGCTTCCGCCGGAAAGCCCGAACTATTTCCTGATCAACATCGCACCGGAACAGGTAACGCCGCTGAAGGGCTTCCTGTCGGAGCATCACATTATCCCCGAGTCGTTCTATCCCATCGTCCGCGCGCGTCTGACGCAGATCAACGGCCAGTCAACTGAGGGGAACAAGGACGAGTCGCTTAACCGCGAACTCAACCTGACCTGGCAGGAGAAACGTCCCGACCATAACCCCATTACCGCCGGTTCCTGGCCGCCGAAAGCGGGAGAGGTGTCGATGGAAGAGGGGCTGGCGACGCGCCTGAACGTGAAGCTCGGGGACAGCGTGACCTTCACCGGTGATACCCAGGATTTTACCGCCAAAGTCACCAGCCTCCGTAAAGTGGACTGGGAAAGCCTGCGGCCAAACTTCTTCTTCATCTTCCCGCCGGGCGCGCTGGACGGGCAGCCGCAGAGCTGGCTGACCAGCTTCCGCTGGGAAAACGGCAACGGCATGCTGACGCAGCTTAACCGGGAGTTCCCGACGGTGAGCCTGCTGGATATTGGCGCGATCCTCAAACAGGTCGGGCAAGTGCTGGAGCAGGTGAGCCGGGCGCTGGAGGTGATGGTGGTGCTGGTGACAATCTGCGGCATATTGCTGCTGCTGGCGCAGGTGCAGGTGGGCATGCGCCAGCGTCATCAGGAACTGATAGTCTACCGCACGCTCGGCGCGGGTAAGCGGCTGCTGCGGGCGACGCTCTGGAGCGAGTTTGCGCTGCTTGGGCTGGTGGCGGGTCTGGTCGCGGCGATTGGCGCGGAGACGGCGCTGGCGGTGCTGCAGACAAAGGTCTTCGACTTCCCGTGGGAGCCTGACTGGCGTCTCTGGCTAGTACTCCCTCTCTGCGGCGCGGTGCTGCTCTCCCTCTGCGGGGGCTGGCTCGGGGCGCGATTGTTAAAGGGCAAGGCTCTGTTCCGGCAGTTTGTGAATTGATTTGGCATGGTAATAATTACGCACCGGTTTTTATGCCGGTGCGTAATGCTTAAATAGCACAAAGTGATAATGCCAGCGCATTTAGTAGCACAAAACATTAAAAACCCGCCCACACAGCCCGAAAATTTCCGGTTAATATTCACCAGCTAAATATTTAGCAGCGTGTCTATTAAGGAAAAATAATGACTATAAAAAAATCAGCGCTGGCGGCAACGATCGGCGCGGCAGTGGCATTGACTACTTTTGCATCTCAGGCAGAAATCACCGTACTTAAGCAAGATCCTCAGGCGGGTAACCCGCTGAGCCGCCTGAACTTCACCGTTGGCGGTAGTATTCGTCCGCAATTCCAGAACATGACCGGCGATGACGGCAAAAACGGCTACAAGCGTAACGGCTTTGACGGCGGTACCCGCTTCCGTTTCGCGGCAGACTACTACCTGTTTGACGACATCAGCTGGATCAGCTACTACGAGCTGGGGGTGAACATTCCGGCGCAGTTTAACTGGGATAACCACTACGCCGACGGCGCGCACGACACCTCACGCCGTATGCTCTACACCGGCCTGAAGAGCGACACCTGGGGCACGCTGACCTTCGGCCAGCAGAACAGCGTGTACTACGATGTGGTGGGCGCGAAAACCGATATCTGGGACTACGACATGATCGGCCAGGCGCCGGGTAACGGGATCAACGGCGACTACGACGGCTCTTACCGTTCACGCCAGATGCTGAAATATAAGAAAACCGTGGGCGATGCGGACATCTATGCATCCTACCTGTTTGAAGACAGCGAATACCTGCCGGGCAACGGCCTGCGCTACAAGCGTAAAGGTGGCGGCTCACTGGGTATCGATTACCACCTGACCACCGATCTGACCTGGGGCGCTGCGTGGAACTACACCCGCGCGGACATGCGTAACCCGGACAACGGCGACAGCAAATCCTACGACCAGAATATTGTCGGTACCGCGCTGAGCTGGACGCCGGACAACTGGACCTTCTCCGCTGGCGGCGGCTGGTACCAGAACTTCCTGACCACCAAAAAAGTGTCTGTTAACGACTACTTTGCGGGCGACGCGTGGGGTATTGAATACTTCGCAGGGTACAAATTCCCAATCGGTCAGTACGCGGTGAAATCCATCCAGCCTTACTTCATGGGTGACCGCATTGAGTACGTGAATGGCCGTAACTACCAGCGCATCGACAACGGCGTGGGTATCAGCTTCCAGCTGGATTACGGTTTCCGCGTGGATTACGAACACGTGTTCACCTCCAGCACCGACAACCTGGGCGACATGAACCTGGTGCGTCTGCGTTACGACTTCTAAGGTGTCATGTAGGGTGCGGCCTGATGCCCTCACCCTGACCCTCTCCCACAGGGAGAGGGAAAAAACATTATAAACGGCAACCCAGGTTGCCGTTTTGCTTTTACCTCGCCACCCGGCTTTTTTTAGCGATTAAGCCACTCGGCAATTTCTGCGAACGTCCCGCGATAGACAATCTTCTCCGCTTTCTTCTCCAGCTGATAGCCGTACATCGGGTCGTAATAGTCCTTCAGCAGCGGTACAAGCCAGCTGAAGTGCGCGTCGGTGCTGCCCGTTCGCTGTTGTTCGGCAAGAGCCGCGTCCAGCAGCGCCGTAAATTCCGCAAAACGCTGTAGCCCAAGCCGACGGCGAATGGCAAACAGGCCGTGGTGCAGGTACTCGCTGTACTCCTTCCAGCCCGCCTCCTCACCGTACGCGGCAGAAAAATCCGCCCACATGTGGTCAAAATACTCTTCGCGCAGGCGCTCAAGTCGGGTTTCAAACGGGTCTTCGACGACAACGATAGGGGCGTCAACCATGCGGTCGCGCAGGCACTCCGGCAGGTGGTTGGAGCCAATCATCCGGCCCTCGTCCTCCAGCACCCAGCGCGCGGCGTCTTTTTTCAATAGCTCAACCGCAAGGTGATTCTCGAAGCTCGCCTGGGAAAGCTGCGGCGTAAGCGTGCGGCCAAACGACGAGCCGCGATGGTGCGCCAGCCCTTCCAGATCGATGCCCTGTGCGTGCTGCTTCACCAGCAGCGTTTTACCGTTGCCGGTACAGCCGCCAATAAGCACCATCGGCTTTTGCGACTGCTCAATGGTGACCTGAATCGCCGTCTGGCGCAGGGCCTTATAGCCGCCGCGGATCAGCGGGTAGTCGATGCCAGCTTCTTTCAGCCAGGCCTGAGAGATATGCGAGCGCTGACCGCCGCGCGCGCAGCAGAGATAGCCTTCGGGGTGCGCAAGGCTGGCTTCGCGCCAGGCGTTAATGCGCGCCGCCCGCGTCTCGCCGCTCACCAGGCTATGGCCGAGCGCCAGCGCGGCGTCGGGTCCCTGGCGCTTATAGCAGGTACCGACGGCGGCACGCTCGTCGTCGTTCATTAAGGGCAGGTTGAGTGCGGCGGGCATCGCACCCTGGGCAAATTCGATCGGCGCGCGAACGTCGATTAAAGGGGTATCAGACGCGAGGATCGCGCGATAGTCCGTTCCATCGTTCATGGTGATTCCAGAAGAAAACTCAGCAGCAATGGGCGGGGATTGTACGCCGGGGAAGGGGAAGGTCAACTCCCCGGCGCAGATGTCTTACTTGAGCTTTGACTGTGCCCAGACAATCCCGCTCGCGTATTCTGGCGGCAGGAGAGGAACGATCGCCTCCAGGGTGGCGCTCAAGCGGTCGGTATCGCTGTCGTTCAGGTTGAGATGACCCACTTTACGACCCGCGCGAACCTCTTTGTCATACCAGTGCAGATGCACCAGCGGCAGCTTCAGCCAGTCGTAGTTCAGATCGGTCCCGATCAGGTTGATCATCACCGACGGGCTGTTAACAACGGGCTGTGGCAGCGGCAGGTCGGTGATGGCGCGCAGGTGCAGTTCGAACTGGCTGATGGAGGCGCCGTTTTGCGTCCAGTGGCCGCTGTTGTGCACGCGCGGCGCCAGCTCGTTGATCAGCAGGCCCGACGGCGTGACGAAGCACTCCATCGCCATCACGCCTACGTAGCCCAGCTCGTGCATGATGGCAGAAAGCATCTCTTCCGCCTGCGCCTGCTGGTCGGCATTGGCGTGCGGGAAGGCGACGCTGGTGCGCAGAATGCCGTCCTGATGCAGGTTATGCGTCAGCGGGTAAAACACCGTGCGGCCATCGTGCCCGCGGGCGCCTACCAGCGACACTTCGCCGCTGAAGTTGATGCCCTGCTCAACGATGCACTCGCCGTAGCAGTCGTCCGGCAGCTCGGCGGTGTCGCCTGCGCGCAGGCGCCACTGGCCGCGGCCGTCGTAGCCACCCACGCGGCGCTTCACGATCGCCAGTTCGCCCAGCATGGCGAAGACGTCATTCCACTCGCTTTTATCAGACAACAGCTGCCACGGGGCGGTTGCGAGGCCCAGCTTGTCGAACAGCTGCTTCTGCGTCAGACGGTCGGCAATGATCGGGAACACGTCGCGGTTCACAAAGGCGTTATGGCGCGCCAGCTCGCGGGTCAGGGCGGTTTCCGGCCAGCGTTCAATTTCGGCGGTGATCACGCTCTGATGGAACGGCACCGCTTCCGGCTCGGCGTCCAGCCCGACGGGCCAGACGGCAATCCCCAACGGTTCGCCAGCCTGACGCAGCATGCGGCCCAGCTGGCCGTTGCCGAGGACGCAAACCTGCTTCATGCCGCACCCCGCGGGTCCGGGTTATCCAGCACCTCGTCGGTCTGGGCTTTACGCCACTCCGCCAGGCGCTGGTGTAAATCTTTGTCGTGCGTTGCAAGAATTTGCGCGGCCAGCAGGGCGGCGTTCGCCGCGCCCGCTTTGCCAATTGCCAGCGTACCGACGGGAATACCGCGCGGCATCTGGACGATGGAGTAGAGGCTATCGACACCGCTTAACGCGGCGCTTTGTACCGGGACGCCCAGAACCGGCACCAGGGTTTTGGCGGCAATCATGCCCGGCAGATGTGCTGCGCCGCCCGCACCGGCAATAATCACCTCATACCCGTTCTCTTCGGCGCTTTCGGCGAAGCTGAACAGTTTGTCCGGCGTACGGTGTGCGGAAACCACTTCAACGTGGTGCGGAACATTCAGGATTTCAAAGATTTCGGCGGCGAACTGCATGGTAGCCCAGTCGCTTTTGGACCCCATCACGATGGCGACACGCGCCGGATTATTGCGGGAAGACATGCGTCTTAAAACTCCTGTGGTGCGAAACACACTGCTTTCGAGGGCACAGAGAATAGCATGTTATACGGGCAAGGAAAACGGTTGCGTGGCTGAGAAATAAGCGAAACGACGAGAAAACGTTAAAACGGAAAAGCGATCAGTTCGACACCTTCCGGGGTGACTTTGACCATCGAACCCTCAGTGTGCCATGCGCCCAATACCACGCGATGGGCCGGTTCACCGTTGGCGCTCAGAGAATGCACGTCAGGGCGATGGGTATGACCGTGGATCAGCCACTGAACGCCATGCTTTTCCATCACGCTCACCACAGCTTGCGGGTTGACGTCCATGATGGTCAGGGATTTACTGCTGTTGGCGGCTTTGCTGCCCGCACGCATTCTGGCGGCGATGCGGTTGCGGATAAACAGCGGCAGGGCAAGGAACATCTTCTGGATCCACGGGGTGTGGACCTTAGCGCGAAACGCCAGGTAGCCGGTATCGTCGGTGCAGAGCGTGTCGCCGTGCATGATCAGCACCTTGCGGCCATAGAGATCGAGCACCTGCTCTTCCGGCAGCAGCGTCATACCGCTTTCGCGGGCATAGCGCTTGCCGAGCAGGAAATCACGATTGCCGTGAATGAAGTAGCAGGGGACGCCGGAATCTACCAGCGTTTTAATGGCGGCAGCCATTTCACGGTGCAGCGGGTTAGGATCGTCGTCGCCAATCCAGGCTTCAAAGAGATCGCCCAGGATGTACAGCGCGTCGGCGCTTTTCGCTTCACCGCGTAAAAAACGCAGAAAACCGGCGGTTATCGCCGGTTCTTCTGTTTGCAGATGCAGGTCCGCAATAAAGAGTGTCGCCACGAATTACTCGCTGACGGTCACGCTTGTAATCACAACGTCTTCTTTAGGAACGTCCTGGTGCATGCCGCTGCGGCCGGTAGAGACGGCTTTGATCTTGTCGACCACGTCCATACCTTCAACCACTTCTGCGAACACGCAGTAGCCCCAGCCCTGCAGGCTTTCGCCGGAGAAGTTCAGGAAGTCGTTGTCCGCTACGTTGATGAAGAACTGCGCGGTGGCAGAGTGTGGTGCCTGAGTACGGGCCATTGCCAGCGTACCGCGGGTGTTTTTCAGGCCGTTGTTCGCTTCGTTTTTGATCGCCTCTTTGGTCTCTTTCTGGCGCATGCCAGGCTCGAAACCGCCGCCCTGGATCATAAAGCCGTTGATCACGCGGTGGAAAATAGTGTTGTTGTAGAAACCTTCGCGGCAGTAGTCCAGGAAGTTTTTAACTGTTTCAGGCGCTTTGTCATCAAAGGTCTTGATTACGATATCGCCATGATTAGTGTGGAAAGTAACCATTTTTGCATCCTGTTCCGTTATTGTGGTACGTCGACCCGCCTTCGGGTCATATATAGGGGCTTGTTATAGCATAACCACAGGACGCGATCACCTTGCATTGTGTGCTGATCCTATTCCGAATTATGGGTATTATATGGAACAAACAACTCACACACGTGTTTACATGGAATCTTCGATGTTAAAAATCTTTAATACAATGACGCGCCAGAAAGAGGAATTTAAACCTATCCATGCCGGGGAAGTCGGCATGTACGTGTGTGGTATTACGGTTTACGATCTCTGTCATATCGGCCATGGCCGTACCTTTGTCGCGTTCGACGTGGTCTCTCGCTACCTGCGCTTCCTGGGCTATAACCTGAAGTACGTGCGTAACATCACCGACATCGACGACAAAATCATCAAGCGCGCTAATGAAAACGGCGAAAGCTTTGTTGCGCTGGTGGATCGCATGATTGTTGAGATGCACAAAGATTTTGATGCCCTCAATATTCTGCGTCCGGACAGCGAGCCGCGTGCGACCCACCATATCCACGAAATTATTGAGATCACCGAAAAGCTGATCGAACGCGGTCATGCGTACGTAGCGGAAAACGGCGACGTGATGTTCTCCGTCCCGACGGACCCAACCTACGGCGCGCTTTCCCGTCAGGACCTGGACCAGCTGCAGGCCGGCGCGCGCGTGGACGTGGTTGACGTGAAGCGTAACCCGATGGACTTCGTGCTATGGAAGATGTCCAAAGAGGGCGAGCCGAGCTGGCCATCCCCGTGGGGCGAAGGCCGTCCGGGCTGGCACATTGAATGTTCCGCGATGAACTGCAAGCAGCTGGGCAATCACTTCGACATTCACGGCGGCGGTTCGGATCTGATGTTCCCGCACCACGAAAACGAAATTGCGCAGTCCACCTGCGCCCACGGCGGCGAGTACGTTAACTACTGGATGCACTCCGGGATGGTGATGGTTGACCGCGAGAAGATGTCGAAATCGCTGGGCAATTTCTTCACCGTGCGCGACGTGCTGAAGTATTACGATGCGGAAACCGTGCGCTACTTCCTGATGTCTGGCCACTATCGTAGCCAGCTGAACTACAGCGAAGAGAACCTGAAGCAGGCGCGCTCGGCGCTGGAGCGTCTGTACACCGCGCTGCGCGGCACCGACAAATCTGTGCCTGCGGCGGGCGGCGAGGCATTCGAAGCGCGCTTCGTTGAGGTGATGAACGACGACTTCAACACGCCGGAAGCCTACTCCGTGCTGTTCGACATGGCGCGTGAGGTCAACCGCCTGAAGTCAGAAGATATGGCGGCGGCGAATGCGCTGGCGTCCCATCTGCGCAAGCTCTCTTCCGTGCTTGGCCTGCTGGAGCAGGAGCCGGACGCGTTCCTGCAGAGCGGCGCGCAGGCGGACGACGGTGAAGTGGCGGAAATTGAAGCGCTGATTAAAGCGCGTCTGGAAGCGCGTCAGGCCAAAGACTGGGCGGCGGCAGATGCGGCGCGTAACCGTCTGACCGAGATGGGCATCATTCTGGAAGACGGCCCGCAGGGGACGACCTGGCGTCGTAAGTAAGTCTGTAACGCCCGGTGGCGCTAACGCTTACCGGGCCTACTTTTACCTTCTTTTCCACCACAACATCCCCATCAGCACCACCCCCGGTAGCCACACCCACAGCAGTTCCGAGATAATGACCTCATGCCCGTACGGCGTGGCGTAGCGCGATAGCGCAAACGGCGCGACCTTAATCACCTGCCACGGCGCAAAGAAGCGCTCGTCTGACCACGGCCACAGCCAGCCGACGCCTTTTCCGCCGGTGGTAACGGCATCCAGCAGGCTGTGCGACAGCAGTGAAACGGTTAAGAACAGCCAGCAGCGCGTCAGGCTGGCCCGGAACCATCGTCGGCCAATCAGCACGCAGAGTAACGGTACCGCAAAGGCAAACAGCAGCGAATGGGTAAAGCCGCGGTGGCCGAAAATATTCCCGTAGGCGACGCCGAATTTGAACGCCAGCACGTCGGCGTCCGGCAGCATGGCGAGCACGATCCCGGCAAACAGCAGGCGGGGAGGGATGACTTTCGTTCCCAGACCTAAGCCCAGGCAAAGGGGAACAGCAGCGTGAGTGATAACGGTAGGCATTGCAATTATCCATGGCAAATCACAGCAATATAGCAGCGAATTCGCTGCAGCAAACCTGTGTCAAATTCTGATTTTACGCCGACTCGCGGGCGATAAGCTGCCCGGACAGCGTAATGCGCTGGGTTTGCAGATCCGGCTCCTTCAGCTTGCGGATAATCAGCCCCGCCGCCTGTCGTCCGGTTTCATCGCTGGCCGAAGAGACGTAGGTGAAGGAAGGGGAGGTGAGGTTGACGTGGAGCATATCTTCAAAACCGATCAGCGCCACCTGCTGGGTCAGGAACACGTCTTTCCCCACGGTGCGGCCCACCTGATGAATGCCGGAAATGGAGCCGATCATCGCATCCGGGGAGTGGCAAAGCAGGGCGGTGATGGAGCTGTTTTTCTCCAGCAGCTGGCGCGTTGCCATCGCGGCGGCCTGGGTGTCGTCGCTGCAGGCCGGTGAATAATCATCGCGCCAGACCAGCCCGTTTTGCGTCATCGCGCTGCGAAAGCCGAGCAGGCGCTGCTCGCGGATAAGACAGCCCTCGCGCCCGCCAATGTAGGCGATCGTGCGGTGTCCGCGTTCGATAAGATAGCGTGCGGCAAGGTTCGCTGCCTGGCGATTATCGCGCATGACCAGATTGCATTTTTCGTCCAGCAGAGACTGCGAGACCACCACCAGCGGCAGCGGGCACTGGCGGATCTGCTCCGGTAAAGCGGCGTTACGGGTGTCAGACGCCAGATAAATAACGCCCGCGACGCCCTGCTGCTTAAACGACAGCAGGGTCCGTTCCAGATGTTCCTGGTCGTTCAGCGGCTGGCCGAGAAACACCATATAACCCTGCTTCTCCAGCTCCTGAACGATGCTCGCCATCACCTTGATGGAAAAGCTGTCGCTGAAGTCGCGCAGGATCAGGCCGATAAGATTGGAGGTGTTGGCGCGGAGGTTGGCAGCGGCAACGTTATGAACATAGCCCAGCGTCGTGATGGCGGCATTGACCTTCTCGATCGTCGCCTCTGAGATTTTCCCTTTCTGACGTAGCACCAGCGACACGGTAGAGACCGAGACGCCCGCGTGCTTTGCGACATCAATGATGCTGACTTTCTTCAAAACCGCTCCCTGAAATTTACCGATTATCAGCCGGATAAGACACGTCTCCCAGCGTACAGGAGACGTGTCGTTCAGGCATCTTATTATTTGCCGATCATGGTGGACATGGTCTGGGCGATAAACTGTGCTCTGGCACCGAAAATCACCTGGATCCCGTTGTCGCCGACGAAGACCACGCCGCGTGCGCCAAGCCCGTTCAGTCCGTCCCTGTCCACCGCATCGCTCTTCGCCACTTCCAGACGCAGGCGGGTGATGCAGGAGCCGACGGAGTCAATGTTCTGCGCGCCGCCCAGCAGGCCGATGATTTCGGTGGCAAGTTCGGAATCGGACTTGTCATTCGCGCTGGCGGTCACCTCCGTACGGCCCGGCGTTTTCACGTCGAAACGACGAATCACGAAGCGGAACGTGAAGTAGTAAATCAGCGCCATCGGAATGCCGATGATAATGGCACTCAGGAAGTTGGTCTGATAGCCGTTAAACGACGGCAGGATCCCGAACGACAGGTAGTCGATAAAGCCCGCCGAGAACGATTTGGCGATATGCGCGTGCAGCAGGTACATGGTCATGTACGCCAGGCCCGCCATGATAGCGTTGAAGACGTACAGAATCGGCGCCACGAAGATAAAGGTGAACTCTACCGGCTCGGTGATCCCCGTCAGGAAGCAGGTGAGGGCAGCGGAGAAGAGAATACCGGCCGCGATTTTCTTATTCTTCGTATGCGCTTCGTGGTACATCGCCAGGCATGCCGCAGGCAGCGCGAACAGCATCAGCGGGAATTCGCCCTGCATGAACTTACCAGCGTTCTGGTAGGTGTCGCTGCTGAAGGATTTCACCCCCTCTTCGAGCATTTTGAACCAGATGGTCTGGTCGCCGTGGATCACCTGGCCCGCCTGGGTGGTGTAATCCCCGAACGAATACCAGAAGGACGGATACCAGATGTGGTGCAGGCCGAGCGGGATCAGCGCGCGCTCCACCAGCCCGAAGATAAAGGTTGATGCCGCCTGGTTATCACCGTTTACGATCACGGAGAGCGCGTCGATACCGGCCTGAATATGCTGCCAGACGTACGGTAGCAGCAGCCCCATCAGGAAAGAGAGAAACGCCGTGGCGATCGCCACAAAGCGCTTCCCGGAGAAGAAGCCGAGGAATTCCGGGAGCTGCATGGTGTGGAAGCGGTTGTAGCACCAGGCTGCGAGAATGCCGCAGATAAGCCCGCCGAAGACGCCCATCTGCAGCGTCGGGATGCCGACCACCATGGCATATTTTCCGCCCTGTGAGGCCATTTCCGGCGTGATGCTTAATACGGTACTGATGGTGATGTTAGTGACAAACACCGACACCGCCGCCGAGAGTGCTGCAATGCCGGATTCCGATGCCAGACCGACAGCAGAGCCGATGGCAAACAGCATCGGCAGGTTATCAAAGATAACCCCGCCGGCGTTCATCATCAGCGGCAGGTGGAACTTATCGCCGAAGGCCAGCAGGAGGCCCGCAGCGGGAAGCAGTGAAATTGGCAGCATTAAGGCGCGACCAATCATCGATAACTTAGACAGCGATTTAACAAACCCTGATATCAGACTCATGCTGATTTCCCCCGAGTAGCGCTTTTTAAGCGCTGTTATTGTAAGTAGAACGTTTTAGTAGAACGTTCTACTTATCGTGGGGAAAGAGTGAAAAACGCGCAACTGAAATCTCACCTTTCAACAGATGAAATAGTGATTATTTGAAGTTGATCGATAAATAACCGTGATGGATATGGGGGGATTTTTGATCCCCTCTCCCCTTTGGGGAGAGGGTGAGGAGGACTCAGGCCGTCACGGTCACGCTCTGCCCTTCAAAGCTCACGGTCTGGCCGGCGACAATCTTGCAGCGCTTGCGGGTTTCCACTACGCCGTCTACTTTCACCTGCCCGTCGGCGATAACGATTTTCGCCTGCGCGCCGCTTTCGCTCCAGCCTTCAAGCTTGAGCAGATCGCACAGCTCAACGTGCGGGTGTTTGCCTAATGAAAATGTGGCCATCTTATGCTTCCTCTACATCGTGGTACTCTTCGCATGCCTGCAAAGTATTCTGAATCAGCGTGGCTACAGTCATCGGACCTACGCCGCCCGGCACTGGCGTAATGTAAGAGGCGCGAGCCGCCGCATCTTCGTACACCACGTCGCCGACCACTTTGCCGTTTTCCAGACGGTTAATCCCGACGTCCACGACAATCGCGCCCTCTTTGATCCACTCGCCCGGAATAAAGCCCGGCTTGCCGACCGCGACGATCAGCAGATCGGCGTTTTCAACGTGGTGACGCAGGTTTTTGGTAAAGCGGTGGGTCACGGTGGTGGTGCAGCCGGCCAGCAGCAGCTCCATGCTCATCGGACGGCCCACGATATTGGACGCGCCGATGACCACGGCGTTCAGGCCGTAGGTGTCGATGTTATAACGCTCCAGCAGCGTCACGATGCCGCGCGGGGTGCACGGGCGCAGACGCGGCGCGCGCTGGCACAGGCGGCCCACGTTGTACGGATGGAAACCGTCGACGTCTTTATCTGGCGCGATACGCTCCAGCACCTTCACGTTGTCGATGCCCGCAGGCAGCGGCAGCTGAACCAGAATGCCGTCGATCTCTTTATCGGCATTCAGGGTGTCAATAAGTTCCAGCAGTTCCGCTTCGCTGGTGGTTTCCGGCAAATCGTAAGAGCGGGAGACGAACCCCACCTCTTCACACGCTTTGCGTTTGCTGCCGACATAAATCTGTGATGCCGGGTTGCTGCCAACCAGCACAACGGCCAGCCCGGGAGCGCGTTTTCCGGCGGCTTTACGCGCCTTCACTTTTTCCGCGACCTCAGAGCGCACCTGCTGCGCAATCGTTTTACCGTCAATAATCTTTGCTGCCATCAGAGAGAAGATTCCGTCTGTAACGTTTGAAAGGGGGGATTGCTTGTATTTTGTCAGAAGCGAGCGCCGCTGTCAGTCACCCTTTACGAGTTTTCATCCGTGAGGCGCAAAAACCCTTCTTAAGTGATGGTCAATTTCTTAGACGGGATTAGGATGTGACCTGGCGAAATGGCAGTGTTTTGACATATTTAAAAATTACATCCTGAGCTACTTTGTCTCCTCCGAAATAAGTTTTCAATTATGCAATTGAACGTATTTCTTATTCCCGATTTTTCGCGGGAAGGGTTATTTACATTTTAAAGGAATAGACATGAAACTCAGCAACATTGCTTCTTCTGTTATTGCAACACTGGCCCTGGTCGCGGGTGCCGCTAATGCAGCCGATCCCGTTACGCCGGTTACCGTAAATGGCGGTACCGTGCATTTTAAAGGTGAACTGGTTAATGCTGCTTGTTCAGTAAATACCGATTCTTCCGAGCAGACGGTTAATCTCGGTCAGTATCGTACCGCGAAATTCACCAAAGTGGGCGACACCACCTCTAATATTCCGTTCAACATTGAACTGAATGACTGCGATCCGCTGGTTGCGAAAACCGCTGCCGTTGCTTTCACCGGCCAGATCGACGCGACCGACAAAACCCTGCTGGCCGTGACGTCCGGTAACAACGACAACACCGCGAAAGGCGTGGGTATCGAGATCCTCGACAGCAAATCTAGCGTGCTGACCCCGGACGGTGCCACCTTCTCTGCCGCGAAAGACCTGATTAAAGGGACTAACACCCTGCAATTCACCGCGCGCTACAAATCAACGGCTGCAACCACCGAGCCAGGCCAGGCGAACGCTGACGCCACCTTCGTAATGAAATACGAATAATACCCTCGCACAGGGATGTTCAGGCCTCAGGGACGAGGCCCGTCATACGCTACTGCCAGGAACGAAGGATGACAAGGACTGGAACACTACTGCTGTTAACCCTTGCGATGGCCTGCCCGGCATCGGCGCATACCGTGGTGATCGAAGGCGGCAAGGTGCATCTTCGTGGGGAGCTGGTAAACGGCGGCTGCGCCGTGGCGCCCGACAGCCAGAATATGCGCATCGACATGGGGCAGTACCGAACCAATTCATTTTCCGGTGTGGGCAGCTTTTCAACGGTTAATGTGCCGTTCACCGTGCGGCTGCTGGACTGCAGCGTGGATGTCTCCCGCATCGTGGGGATCCAATTTCAGGGCGTGACGCCCGCGGAAGATCCGCAGGTTTTTCTGGCGACATCGCGGCCAGGTGAAAGGCCTGTCAGCAGCGGTGTAGGGCTGGCGCTTTTTGATGAGCAGCAGCGTCAGATTATCCCGAATGCGACGGCCGTCAGCTGGTTGCCCGTGAATACCAGCGAGCTCGCATTTCATTTTAGCGCCCGCTATCGCGCTATTTCCGAACACCTCGTGCCAGGCAATATTCAGTCGGATGTCTGGTTTACGTTGATTTATCCATAACACCTGCGAACACATTATTAAAGGTACGGTTTTGATGAATATGCTAATTAAACCAGGACTGCTTTTATCGTTTATTTTAATGATGGTTTCTGCTTGCGCGAATGCTTCCGGCGGTATTGCGCTGGGGGCCACGCGCGTTATTTATCCGGCGGATGCGAAGCAAACGTCGCTGGCGATCACCAACAGCAATAAACAAGAACGCTACTTAATTAACGCGTGGATCGAAAATGCCAGCGGGCAAAAGGAAAAAACCTTTGCCGTCACGCCGCCGCTGTTCGTTAGCGAGCCGGACAGCGAAAACACGCTGCGTATTATTTACGCCGGGCCCGCGCTGCCCGCCGATCGCGAATCGCTCTTTTACATGAACGTGAAGGCGATCCCGTCAGTGAACAAAGCGAAAACGGAAAACAATAACGTGCTGCAGCTGGCGATCCTTTCGCGCATCAAGCTGTTTGTGCGCCCGAATAACCTGGCGATGCAGCCGGATGAGGCGCTTTCCCAGCTGCGCTTTGAGCGCGTGGGGAACCATCTCAAAGTCAGCAACGCCTCGCCGTATTACATCACTCTGGTCAACCTGAAGCTGGGCGGTCAGACGCTGGAAAACCTGATGGTCGCGCCGAAAAACTCGGCTCAGCAGGTGCTGCCTGCCGGGGCTGGCGGTACGCTCTCCTGGCAGAGCGTGAATGACTACGGTGCCATTACACCGGCGCGCAGCGTCAACCTGTGAGCAGAGTCAGGGCGATGAAAAACCACCAGGGACGTTACTGCCCGGTTGCACTGGCGCTGATGGCCGCGCTCTGGCCGCAGGCTGGCTGGAGCGAAAGCTACTTCAACCCGGCCTTCTTATCCGACGACACCGCCAGCGTGGCGGATTTGTCGCGTTTTGAACAGGGGCACCAGCAGGCACCCGGCATCTATCGCGTGGATATCTGGCGTAACGATGAGTTTATCGGCACCCAGGACGTGCGTTTTGAACAGGCCGAGAACACGCCGCCGGTGGCGGGCGGCCTGTCGCCGTGCATTACGCGCGCGATGCTCGATCGCTTTGGCGTCAACGTTGCCGCATTTCCCGAGCTGGCGAAGGTGCAGGGTGAAACGTGCGTTCCATTGACCACGGCTATTCCCGGCAGCGAAACGGTATTTAACTTTGCTTCACAGCGCCTGAACGTCAGCCTGCCGCAGGTGGCAATGCAAAACAGCGCGCGCGGCTATATTCCGCCTGAACAGTGGGATGAAGGCATTCCCGCCGCGCTGGTGAACTACAGCTTTACGGGCAACCGGGGAAGCGAAGACGACAGCTATTACCTGAACCTGCAGAGCGGGCTGAACTATGGTGCCTGGCGTTTACGCAACAACGGCGCATGGCGCTACACGCAAAATAACGGGAAGCGGCGCAGCGAGTGGCAGAATATTGGCACCTGGGCGCAGCGCACCGTTATCCCACTGAAAAGTGAGCTGGTGCTGGGCGACAGCAACACCGGGAATGACGTTTTCGACAGCGTCGGTTTTCGCGGCGGGCGGCTCTATTCGTCTGACAGCATGTACCCCGACAGCCTGCAGGGTTACGCGCCGACCGTACGCGGTATTGCCCGTACGCCTGCCAAAGTGGTGGTTCGCCAGAACGGCTACGTTATCTATCAAAGCTACGTCCAGCCCGGCGCGTTCGCCATTACCGATCTTAACCCGACCTCCTCCAGCGGTGACCTTGACGTCACGGTGGAAGAGAAAGACGGCAGCCAGCAGCGCTACACCGTGCCGTACTCCACCGTGCCGCTCCTGCAGCGTGAAGGGCGCTGGAAATATGACCTCGTGGCGGGGGATTACCGCAGCGGTAACAGCGACCAGGATACACCGTTCTTCGCCCAGGGCACCCTGATTACCGGCCTTGCTAACGGCTTTACGCTCTATGGCGGCACCCAGCTGGCGTCACGCTATACCGCAGTGGCCGTCGGGGCCGGGAAAAACCTCGGTGACTGGGGCGCAGTCTCCGTCGATATCACCCACGCCCGCAGCCAGCTCGCGGACGACAGCAAACATGAAGGTCAGTCCCTGCGTTTTCTGTATGCAAAATCGCTGAACGGGTTTGGCACCAACTTCCAGCTGCTGGGCTACCGCTACTCAACGAAGGGGTTTTACACCCTGGACGACGTGGCCTGGCGCTCAATGGAGGGCTACCAGTATGCCGATAGCCAGGACGATAACGATGTGCCGGACGTGCAGAGCTATCACAACCTGACGTGGAATAAAAAAGGCCGCTTCCAGCTCAACATTTCCCAGTCGCTGGGGGATTACGGCTCGGTCTATATCTCCGGGAGTGAGCAAACCTACTGGGGGACGGACGAAACAAACCTCTGGTATCAGCTGGGCTACGCGGGGGGCGTGAAGGGGATCAACTACTCCCTGTCATGGTCGTGGAACAAATCCGTCGGGATCGACGGTACCGACCGGATCGCGTCGTTTAACGTCTCCGTGCCGTTTAGCCTCTTTACCCGCCAGGGCTATCGCCGGGACAGCGCGATCGATCGCGCCTATGCCACCGCATCCGCCAGCCGAAACAGCGATGGCGACACGAGCTGGCAAACCGGCGTCAGCGGCACGCTGCTTGAGGACCGCAACCTGAACTACAGCGTGACCCAGGGACACGCCAGCACCAACGGCTCAAGCGGAAGCGCCAGCGCCAACTGGCAGGCGACCTACGGCACGCTGGGCGTGGGCTACAACTATTCCCGCGATCAGCACGATCTCAACTGGCAGCTCTCCGGCGGGGTGGTTGGCCATTCTGACGGCGTGACCTTCAGCCAGCCGCTGGGCGATACCAACGTGCTGATTAAGGCGCCGGGGGCATCAGGCGTCAGCGTGGAAAACCAGACCGGCGTGAAGACGGACTGGCGAGGCTACGCGGTCATGCCGTATGCCACCGTCTACCGCTACAACCGCGTGGCGCTGGATACCAATACCATGAGCAACAACACCGACATCGAAAACAACGTGAGCAGCGTGGTGCCGACCAAAGGCGCGCTGGTCCGCGCCAGCTTTGATACCCGCATTGGCGTGCGCGCCCTGCTGACGGTAACGCGCGGCAACCAGCCGGTGCCGTTCGGCGCCGTGGTGCGCGAAACCCAGAGCGGCGTGACCAGCATGGTGGGGGATGACGGGCAAATTTACCTGAGTGGGCTGCCGCTGGAAGGCGAACTGCTGGTCCAGTGGGGTAACGGGGCGCAGTCCCAGTGCCGTGCGCCTTACAGCTTGCCTGAAAAGAGCCTGCAACAGGCGATCACACTTAAGGGGATCCGCTGTGATTAAAATCCATATCTTTGCCTTGTCGCTTCTGGCACTCCTGCCCGCGACAAACGCGTTAGCCACCGTGTGCGTCAATGAAAAGGGCGTGCCGACGGAGGTGCATTACGACCTGACGGATAAATTCAACAGCTCGAATAACCAGGTTGGGCAGGTTGTCACCCTCAGCGAGAAATCGCAGTGGGTGGGGGTCAACGCCGTCTGCCCGAAGGGCACCGTCGGGAATACCACCAAGCGCAGCTACGTGACGGATTACCCGATCACCGGGACCAGCGATGGCTATCAGTATCTGAAGCTTAACGACTATCTGGACGGGGCGATGAAGATCACGGACAGCTATGCTGGCGCGTTTTATCCACCCAAAAGCTATATCCAGATGGGGAGCCATCCGAACGTTTCAAAAAACAAACCGTTTGGCGTGCAGGATTCCAGCCTTATTTTCCGTCTTAAGGTGACCCGACGCTTTATCAATATGGTGGTGATCCCGCGTGCCACCATGTTCCGCGTTTACGTCACTACCACCTCCTCCGATCCGTTGACCACGCCGGTCTACACCATCAGCTACAGCGGAACCATTCAGGTGCCGCAGAGCTGCGCCATCAACGCCGGCAATGTGGTTGAATTTGATTTCGGCGACATTGGCGCCTCCCTGTTCAGCAAGGCGGGCGTGGGTAACAAGCCGGAGGGCGTCTCATCGCAAAGCAAAACCATCGCGATTAAATGCACCAACGTGGAGGCAAACGCCATGCTGACGATGCGCGTCGAGGCTGAAAAGGTCTCCAATAATGTGGTGGTGTCGGATAACCCGGATGTGGGGTTTATCATTGCCAACGAGAGCGGTGCGCCGCTCACGCCTAACAACCTGACGAGCAAAATTCCGTTCCGCCTGGACGACAGCGCGCAGGCGCAGGTGGGGATCCGGGTCTGGCCGGTGAGCGTGACGGGCAACAAGCCAGCGGAAGGACGCTTTACCTCACGCGGATATTTGCGTGTGGATTACGACTAAGGAGCAGACATGCGAAACGGGATCCGTTTTATCACCGTGGCGCTCTTTGCGCTTTGCACCCAGGCTCAGGCGGAAACCGCATTGGGAGAAATTAATATTCGGCTCTACGGCAATATTGTCGATTTCACCTGCGTGGCAGAGGGTAACGATAGCGACAAAACGGTCACGCTGGGCACCTGGCCCACTAAGCAACTCAACACCACGGGGAGCCGCACGCAGCCTATGCCCTTCACGCTGAAGCTGACCGGCTGTCCCCCCGGGGCGGCGTCCATTACGTTCTCGGGTAAGGCTGACGGGAGCAATAGCGGGTTGCTGGCGCTGAATGATGCCAGTACAGCGAGCCACGTCGCCGTCGAAATCAGGGATGCGGATAAAACGCGTCTGGCGCTTCAGCAGGTCAGCCAGCCGGTCACGGTTGATGCACAGGGGAATGCGACCCTATCATTTTATGCCAATTATATTGCTACGGCCGATAACCCTCAGCCCGGACGGGCTGATGCGGATGCTACCTTCATGATTAATTATAATTAGCACTGACCGCACTCCCTGCAGCTCGGATAAACTGCAGGGAGTGAATTCAGGTTATAGCAGCTCGTGCGCTTTGGCGTAATCTATTAATTCCACGATGCTTTGTACGCCAAGCTTGGAATAAATATTGGATTTGTGCGCACTGATGGTCTTATTGCTTAACAGTAACTGTTCAGCAATCTCCTTATTGGATAATCCATTCGCCAGATAACGTAATACCGTGACCTCGCGATTCGATAATGGCATATCCGCTGCCATCCCTTTTCCCGAACCCATATGGTTTATAAAATTCAGCGTTTCCGACGGGAAAAAAGAATAACCCATCAGAATCATCTCTACGGCGTTGTAGATCTCACCCAAATCTTTTCGTTTACTGACGAAGCCGTTGGCCCCGGCGCGAATCGCACGACCCGCGTAAAATAACTCTGATTTAGAGGAGAGGAACAGAATCTTAATGTCTTTGTTTAAGTTTCTGATTCTCTTCAGTAAAGCGAAGGCGTCTGTGCCCGTAAGTTCGATGTCAAGGATCACCAAATCGATAGGATGATTGCGAATACAGTCAAGAACTTCATGGCTATCGCCAGACTTAAGCTTGACTGTGATATTTTTATTTTTCTGTAGCAGGACCTCTATCGACATTCTGACGATAGGATGTTCGTCCATAATGATAACGGATGCCGGTTTCATTTTTAATGCCTCAGATTGTTAAAAGCGTTATGCAGAGTTTTGTAAAACTCTCGAAATGCCGGAAGGATATAAAGTGCAGATCCCTATACCGTAGTATTTCCCTGGAAAGAGCGAAAGCATCCTTGTTTACGTAATGAAAAGAACAGTGCCTCAGCGCGGTCATCTCATTTGGCTGGTGTTGGCAAAAAGATTTTTCTTATTCAGATTTGGTACGCATCTTATTATACAGAGTAAGTTTTTTCCGAAAACCCTGTAAATTAGTCTCCGCTTATTGGTTTGTATTATCTTCTGGATCTTAATGGCTATGTTTTTAAATTTAGCGGAAATATCCTGTTATCCCATTTACCGCATCTTTTCATCTTTATGTAATAACAAAAAATAACAGATGTCACTTTATGTTGCGTAATTGTTAATAAAAAAGACCGTCGATTCGGCGGGCGACCCAGGGTCAAAGAGGCGAAAAAGTGCCCTCGCAAGGTGTCAAACCTTCATCTGAAAGTGCTTAAGGCGCATCAACGTCACGCCATCATCGCGCAGGAGAACATGCTATTCACTTTGCTTTCCGCTCCTGGAGAGTGAAGCGAAGCTGCTTGTTTTTACATCATTATCATCTTATTAACGCCTTCTGCATTCACTTAACGGATGGAGGAAAGTGCTGCCTTTGGTTCATTCTGTGACATTTCACATGGTTCCGAACCATAAATTAGGAATAGTTATAAAATCGAATACATTGTTAAAATTTAACCATTTCATAACATGCGTGGTAAGTAAATTCCTAAAGCGCTTTAGGAAATAAGAAGTTAGTGCGTAAGTTAAAACGTGCAGTCAGAGAGGTTATTAAGAAGGTGTAACAATTCCTGGCGATGGCTCAGCCCCAGCTTAAGCAGGATGCAGCTGAGACGATAGATAATGCGGCTATAGGGGCGATTCTGCAGAAGGGCAATCTGACGCAGCGTCTTACCGCGGGCAAGCTCCTGCAAAATGGGCCATTCATTGCGGGAAAACCAGTCTTTATCGGACCCCTGCGGTGGGCGGGCATCCATCAGGCTGTGTTGAAGCCCTGCCGCGTTCATCTGACGTTCCAGCACGTGAAAAGGCCCCGCAGCTTTGCAGAAGAGGCGGGTATCATAATTATCTGCCCGGACCAGTAGCCACGGCGTCAGGAAGGGGGGATACAGGCTATGCCTTCTTAACTGATCCAGTTGATCAATCAGCCCGGTGGAACGGCTTTCTACATCCACCACCAGACGCGCTGAAGGCCATTGTGCCTGAGCACCGAGCGCATCATCCAGTGAGATATAGTCGCAACAGCTGCTCAGGGGAAACTGCCCATTGAGAAAACCGGTGCGCAGAAAATGATCCTCCGTGACCAGAATGATAAACGGAGCGTCGGTTTTTCGGGGCTGGCTGATGGACTGGCTCAAAAACTCGAGCCGGTCGAAAAAGGGGGGAGCAAAAGGTGAGCGCGTAAATCCCAGTGCATCACTTCCTGTACGCCGCCGCCGGTAACGGCGCACTGTCATTCGCATGGTCTCCCTCCTGGAAATGGCTCTTTAATCCTCCGGCCATGTCCAGGACGGCCAGTAATATCCCTGGCCGAGATCTGCGCCTGCCTGCAGTGCCCAGGTGCGATCGCGTTCAGTCTCAATACCTTCGATGAGCACGCTCCCGGCCAGCTGAAAGCAACGTGAAACCAGCTGCCTCAGCGCGGGTGTGGCGCGTAAACGCCAGAATGCGCCCTTATCAATTTTGATGCCGTTCAACGGTAATCGACAAAATAAAAACGGCTGAATAACCGTTTCGTCGATGTCATCCAGCCATATACTGTGCCCCTGTTCCCGGAGTTTCGACAGGTTTTGAATGACGCGCTGCTTCTGTGCGGCAGAGAAAGCCAGAAAGACAGAGAGATCAACAATCTCGATATTCAGCGGCGTGTTTTTCAGATTGATGAGCCGCTGAAAGGACGCTGGCTCTGTCAGAACGGTTATCGGCAGATTAATAAAAAGATTTTTACCGTGCGGCGTCTTTTTTAGTGCAGCAAGCTGCGCTTCAAGCAGCGTCATTGACCAGCCTGCCGACTGATGGCGGAAAAAATCCTCGCTGTGCTGCGTTTCGGACAGAATGCTAAGCACCTCCACGCCAACCTGACGCTGAGAGGTGAGGGCGACGACAGGCTCCAGTTTGATGCCGACGATGTCCTGAGACATAAACTGTAACCGGGGGGGCGTATCGAACGGGTTGTGCGCTGTCACTCCATTGTCCTGTTGTCTGTCAGCCTCCAGGCGGCCGGGAAACCTCGCTCTAGTGTGACGAGCCGACGAGCAGGAAAACAGCAGGCGTTACTTAAATGCAACTAAGCCTTTTCGCAGCGCTAAATTTTACGGTGAAACAGCGAGAAATGTTGAGAAAATAGCCGTATTTACAATCGGCTAGCGGTAATTGCCCCCGAAAACGGAAAAGGCATTGACTCACCTGCCATTGACCGTATAATTCTTCGCGTTTCACCACCGCGAAGTTCACTCTTCTCAGTGCGCCCTTAGCTCAGTTGGATAGAGCAACGGCCTTCTAAGCCGTAGGTCGTAGGTTCGAATCCTACAGGGCGTGCCATTTAGAAACAGGCACTTACGCCAGTTTCAAACCATCCTGATTTTCTCCTTGTGTCGTATTTGCGTCATGGTTGCCAAAATGGCATCCATTTTCCGTGCGTGTTCACTTAAATGGTTCAGCGCAAGGTGAGCATCCCCTTTTATCACGCATTAACTTGAGCAGGATCCTGCAGAGATTTGCGCTTGCCAAAGCATAGATAATGCGTATAGTTCTCATTTGCATTGCAACCAATATATTCTAAGGCCCGTCCACGGGCTATTTTTGCGCGCACTTTCAAACGAGTTAACGATGAACAACACCAAAATGCATAAAACGCTGCTGGCGCTCGCCATTGGCGCGGTTACACATTCCGCCTGGGCGGCAGAGGATAAAAAAGAAGACACCATCGTTGTGCAGTCTGCACCTGCCGGCGACTTTAAACCCGGTGGCGACCAGCTGGTGCCGGCCTTCCTTGACGGACAGGTGGCGAACGGCGGGCGAATGGGGATGCTCGGCCAGCAGAACGCCATGGACGTGCCGTTCAACATCATCAGCTACACCTCAAAGCTGGTGGAAGATCAGCAGGCGAAAACCATTGCTGACGTGGTCGCCAACGACGCGGGCGTGCAGTTTGTTCAGGGTTACGGCAACAGCGCAGAAACCTTCCGCATTCGCGGCCTGAAGTTTGACGGCGACGACATGACCTTCGGTGGCCTCTCCGGCGTGCTGCCGCGTCAGGTGGTGGATGCCCAGATGGTTGACCGCATTGAGATCTTCAAAGGGGCCAACTCCCTGATGAACGGCGCGGCAAGCTCGGGTGTGGGCGGGATGATTAACCTTGAGCCTAAACACGCGGGCGACACCCCGCAGGCGAAAGTGGGCGTGGACTACACCTCGGATTCCCAGATTGGCACCACGCTGGATGCGGGGCGTCGCTTTGGCGATAACGACCAGTTCGGCGCGCGCGTGAACCTCGTGCATCGTGAAGGGGAAACCGGCGTACCGAACGATCGCCGCCGCACCACGCTGCTCTCCACCGGCCTGGACTACAAAGGCGACCGCTTCCGCACCTCGCTGGATCTGGGCTATCAGAAAAAAACCTTCCACGGCAGCCCGACCAGCGTCAACATCTCGGCGGTGGATTTTGTGCCAGAACCGCCGAAGAACGATCGTAACTTCTCGCAGAAGTGGGCCTACAGCGATATCGAAAACGAGTTCGGGATGTGGCGCAGCGAGTACGACATCACCGACAGCTGGACGGCCTATACCGGCCTGGGCGCGCAGCACGCGCATGAAGAAGGGATCTACAGCGCACCGAAGCTGGTGGACAAGAGCGGCAAGGCGACGGCCAGCCGACTGGATACCAACCGCATCAGCGATTCCGTCAGCGGCATGGCGGGCATTCGCGGCAACTTCAACACCGGCTTCGTCTCGCATAAGGTCAACGTCGGGTATTCCGCAATGACCAAAAACGAAAAAATCGCGTGGAAAATGTCGGCGACGGCGGATAACCCGACCACCAACATCTACCACAACACCGGCGTGGATATGCCGGACAGCACCAACTTCAACGGCTCCGGCGGTAAATACAGCGATCCGCTGACCAGCGGGCGCACCCGCACCCAGGGCTGGCTGCTGAGCGATACCTTGGGCGTGCTTGATGACAAGCTGCTGTTCACCGCAGGCGCGCGCCATCAGAAAGTGGTCGTTCGCGGGTATAACAAAATTACCGGCGCAGAGAACGACGCGGACGGCTTCGACGGCAGCCGCTGGATGCCAACCTACGGCGTGGTTTACAAACCGTGGGAAGAAATTTCCCTCTACGCCAACCACACCGAAGCGCTGCAGCCGGGCAAAACCGCACCTAACACCGCCACCAACTACGGCCAGAGCACCGGCATCGTTCACTCTAAGCAGAACGAAGTGGGCGTGAAGGCGGACTTCGGGCGCGTGGGCGGCTCTCTGGCGCTGTTTGAGATTAAAATGCCCTCGGCGATCCTCGATGCTAACAATCACTACGGCCTGGACGCTGAACAGCGCAACCGTGGCGTGGAGCTGAACGTCTTCGGCGAGCCGATGCTCGGGATGCGTCTGAACGCCAGCGCCACCTGGCTGCAGGCGGAGCTAACCAAAACCAAAAACGGCGTGAACCAGGGCAACGATGCAATTGGTATTCCGAACTTCTACGCCGTGCTGGGCGCGGAGTACGACATCAAGCCGGTTGACGGCCTGACAGCGACCGCGCGCGTGAACCACTCCGGCACGCAGTATGCCGACCTCGCGAACAGCAAAAAGCTGGATAGCTACACCACGCTGGATCTGGGCATGCGCTATCGCTTCGCGGTGAACCACAACGCAAACCAGATGACCGTGCGCGCGGGCATCGACAACGTGACCAATGAGAACTACTGGGCCAGCGTGGACGATTCCGGTACCTACATCACTCAGGGCGAACCGCGTACCTTTAAGGTCTCGGTTGGCTACGAGTTCTAAGCGTTCCACCTCGTTATCCGGGGCACGGATGCCCCCATCCTTCCGTCATCGTGTTATAAAATTGTAATAAAAGCTTCTTACACTGGTCGCCAACTCTTTACCTCTTGGCCAATGACAGGAAGCCGCTATGGGCAGACCCCTCAAATCCGTTTTTAAAAAAGAACATCGCGACGACATCGCTAACCGCAGCGCAAACCCGGTATTCTCCGAGGTGGCGGAGGTGTTCCTCTCCCGCCGCCGTTTTCTCCAGATGGGGGCCGTTGCGGGGGCCGCCGTATCATTCCCGTTTCTGATCAAACCTGAGAACGCCATTGCCGCGGTATCGAAGCCTTCCGCGCTGGCAAAAGCGGTTTCCCTGGGCTTTACCAGCATCGACGTCTCTACCGAAGATACGGTCAGGGTGCCGGAAGGCTATATTGCCCGCCCGTTCTATCGTTGGGGTGACCCGACGGGGATCAAAAACAACATGCCGGCCTTTAAGCCGGACGCCAGCAACACCACGGACGAACAGGCTGTGCAGGCGGGTATGCACCACGACGGCATGGCGTGGTTTAGCCTGCCGCAGGGGGAGCAAAACCCGGAGCATGGCCTGCTGGCGATGAACCATGAATACATCGACAACGGGATGCTGTTTACCGACGGTACGGCGAACTGGAGCCTCGACAAGGCCCGCAAGGGGCAGAACGCGATGGGCGTCTCGGTGGTGGAAGTGAAAAAAGCGGGCAGCGACTGGCAGGTGGTACGCCCGTCTTCATATGCCCGCCGCATCACCGTCAATACGCCGATGCAGCTTACCGGCCCGGCGCGGCATCAGGACTTAATGAAAACCGCCGCCGACCCGCAGGGGGAGCGCGTGCTGGGCACCATGCAAAACTGCGCTAACGGCCACACGCCGTGGGGCACCTATCTCACCTGCGAGGAAAACTGGTCGGATATTTTTGTCAAAAAAGCCGATCTCAATCCGCTGGAAAAACGCTACGGCATCAGCGACAGCGATGAATCCTACCGCTGGAACGAGGTGGACGAGCGGTTCAGCGTCGATAAAACCCCTAACGAACCCAACCGTTTCGGCTGGGTCGTGGAGATCGATCCCTACAACCCCACCTCCACACCGCGCAAGCACACCGCCCTGGGCCGCATCAAGCATGAGGGGGCAGCCGTCACGCTCGCCGCCGATAACCGCGTGGTGGTCTACATGGGGGACGATCAGAAGTTTGAGTACATCTATAAGTTTGTCTCGGACAAAAAATACGATCCCGCGAACCGTGAAGCCAATATGCAGCTGCTGACCTCCGGCACGCTGTACGTCGCCAGGTTCAACGAGGACGGTAGCGGCGACTGGCTGCCGCTGATCTACGGGCAAAACGGCCTGGATAAGAGTAAAGGGTTTGAAAGCCAGGGGGATCTGCTGATTAAAACTCGCCTGGCGGCCGACGCGGTGGGGGCGACCAAAATGGATCGCCCCGAATGGATAGCCGTCGATCCGCACGCCAGCGGCAGCGTCTACTGTACGCTCACCAACAACAGCGATCGCGGGAAAGAGGGGAAAGCGCCGGTGGATGCCGCCAACCCGCGCGCCAACAACGTGTTTGGGCATATTATGCACTGGCACGAAGACGGGGCCGATCCTGCTGCCGCGCGCTTTAAGTGGGATATTCTGGTCATGGCCGGACGCACCGACGGCGACGATCCGAAGGCCAAAGGCTCCATGCAGGGCGCGGCATTCGGCAGTCCGGACGGACTCTCTTTCGATCATCAGGGCGTCCTGTGGATCCAGACCGACGTCTCCTCCAGCACCATCAATAAGAAAGCGTACGAGGGAATGGGCAATAACCAGATGGTGGCGACCATTCCGGGCACCAACGAGTATCGCCGTTTCCTGACCGGGCCGCGCGGGTGTGAGATCACCGGCATTGCGTTTACGCCGGACAACCGCACGCTGTTTATCAACATTCAGCACCCAGGGGAGGGCGGGGATGATATTACCGACCCGGCCAATCCGCGCGCCGTCTCTAACTGGCCGGACGCCAGCCCGAACGGACGCCCGCGATCGTCCACGGTGGTGATCGTGAAAGCGGACGGCGGAATTATCGGGTCGTGACGTTTATCCGCCGGGCGCACGCGCTGGCCCGGCGTTAAGCTTGCTACCACCAGCATGAAGTGTTAAAACGTGCCCCTTCTAAAAAAGAGACAGGGGTAGGGCGTGAAAGACGCGTCATCCGCTTCAGGCCATGGTCGCGCTGAAGCCTCGTCGGATCAGAATCCGACGCTGCAACGTGGTTTGCAAAATCGACATATTCAGTTAATTGCCCTCGGCGGCGCAATCGGTACCGGGCTGTTTCTCGGCATCGGCCCCGCCATTCAGATGGCCGGCCCGGCGGTTCTGCTGGGTTACGCTATCGCCGGGATTATTGCCTTCCTGATCATGCGCCAGCTCGGCGAGATGGTCGTTGAAGAGCCGGTGTCAGGCTCCTTCGCGCACTTTGCCTATAAATACTGGGGCCCGTTCGCAGGCTTCCTCTCCGGCTGGAACTACTGGGTGATGTTCGTGCTGGTGGGGATGGCGGAGCTGACCGCTGCAGGCATCTACATGCAGTACTGGCTGCCGGACGTGCCCACGTGGATCTGGGCGGCGGCCTTCTTCATCATTATTAACGCCGTTAACCTCGTCAACGTGCGTCTGTATGGTGAAACCGAGTTCTGGTTTGCGCTGATTAAGGTGCTGGCAATTATCGGCATGATCGGCTTTGGCCTGTGGCTGCTGTTCTCCGGCCACGGCGGCGAGCGTGCCACTATGGACAACCTTTGGCAGCACGGCGGCTTCTTGGCGACCGGCTGGAAAGGGCTCATCCTCTCGCTGGCGGTGATTATGTTCTCCTTCGGCGGTCTGGAGCTGATTGGCATTACCGCGGCCGAAGCGCGCGATCCGCACAAAAGCATTCCGAAAGCGGTCAACCAGGTGGTGTACCGTATTCTGCTGTTCTATATCGGCTCGCTGGTGGTGCTGCTGGCGCTTTACCCGTGGGTGGAAGTGAAGTCCAACAGCAGCCCGTTCGTGATGATTTTCCACGATCTCAACAGCAACGTGGTCGCTTCGGCACTGAACTTCGTCATTCTGGTGGCCTCTTTGTCGGTGTACAACAGCGGGGTCTACTCCAACAGCCGTATGCTGTTTGGCCTCTCCGTACAGGGCAACGCACCGAAGTTCCTTACCCGCGTCAGCCGCCGCGGCGTGCCGGTCAATTCGCTGTTCCTTTCCGGCGCGATTACGTCTCTGGTAGTGCTAATTAACTACCTGCTGCCGAAACAGGCCTTCGGCCTGCTGATGGCGCTGGTTGTCGCCACGCTGCTGCTGAACTGGATCATGATCTGCCTGGCGCACCTGCGTTTCCGCGCGGCGATGCGCCGCAAGGGGCGCGAGACGCAGTTCAAAGCGCTGCTCTATCCGGCGGGGAACTACCTCTGTATCGCGTTCCTGGCGTTGATTCTGGTGCTGATGTGCACCATGGATGAGATGCGACTTTCAGCAATGCTGCTGCCGGTATGGGTGGTGTTCCTGTTTATCGCGTTTAAGCTCTCACGCAAAAAGTAGCCCGTTTTTCTCCCTCTCCCTGTGGGAGAGGGCCGGGGTGAGGGCAACAGACCGCACCAAACCAGTCCGCACCTGCCTTCACGCCCGGTGGCGCTGCGCTTACCGGGCCTACAAAACACTGCTTCATCTTTATCGTGACTCCCCTCCCAAATCTTCTACGATCCACAGGATCTTTATTTTGTAATCGATTACTTTTCATTTGAACTGTTTTGTAATCGATTACTTTTTCCGGGTGAGGCTTATCATGGTGTCAACTGAAAGTAGTGAAAAGGCGATAACACAGCACCGGCTACTGGTGCCGCGGCTGTCGCTGATGATGTTTCTGCAATTTTTTATCTGGGGTAGCTGGTCGGTCACGCTCGGCCTGGTGATGACCCAGCACAACATGTCTCTGCTGATTGGCGATGCGTTCTCCGCCGGGCCCATCGCCTCCATTCTCTCGCCGTTCGTGCTCGGGATGCTGGTGGACCGCTTCTTCGCCTCGCAGAAGGTGATGGCGGTAATGCACCTCGCGGGCGCGGCGATCCTCTGGTTCGTGCCGGGGGCGCTGATTGCCGAGAACGGCGCGCTGCTGATTGGCCTGCTGTTTGGCTACACGCTCTGCTACATGCCGACGCTGGCGCTGACCAACAACATCGCGTTCCATAGCCTGGCGAACGTGGATAAAACCTTCCCGGTGGTGCGCGTGTTCGGCACCATCGGCTGGATCGTGGCGGGCATTTTCATCGGCGTCACCGGCGTGGCGTCCAGCGTTACCATCTTTAAGGTAGCGGCGGCCAGTTCCGTGCTGCTGGCGCTTTACAGCCTGACGCTGCCGCACACGCCTGCGCCCGCGAAAGGCCTGCCGGTGAAGGTGCGGGATCTCTTCTGCGCGGATGCCTTTGCGCTGCTCAAAACCCGCCACTTTTTCGTCTTCTCCGTCTGCGCGATGCTGATCTCCGTCCCGCTCGGCACCTATTACGCCTACACCGCCTCGTATCTGGCGGATGCAGGAATTGCCGACGTCAGCACCGCCATGTCTTTCGGGCAGATGTCCGAGATCTTCTTCATGCTGGTCATTCCGCTGCTGTTCCGCCGTCTGGGCGTGAAGGTCATGCTGCTGATCGGCATGCTGGCGTGGTTCGTGCGCTACGCCATGTTCGCGCTGGGCGTCAGCGAGGAGGGGCGCATTCTGCTGTATCTCGGCATTCTGCTCCACGGCGTCTGCTACGATTTCTTCTTTGTCGTCGGCTTTATCTACACCGACCGGGTGGCAGGCGAAAAGGTGAAAGGCCAGGCCCAGAGCATGATCGTGATGTTCACCTATGGCATCGGCATGCTGCTTGGCTCGCAGATTTCCGGCGCGCTCTATAACCGCCTGGTGGCAGGGCAGACCGTGCCGCAGGCGTGGGTGACATTCTGGTGGATCCCGGCGGTAGCGGCCGCGGCGATCGCGCTGATTTTCCTTCTCACGTTTAAGTATGACGATGACAAGGCGTAACGTTCAGGAGGTGGTATGAGGACAATGAAAGGACCCGGCATTTTTCTGTCGCAGTTTATTGGCGCAGAAGCGCCGTTTAATTCGCTCGACGGGCTGGCTGAATGGGCGGCAGGTAAAGGTTATAAGGCGGTGCAGATCCCCTGCAACCATCCGCACATCTTTGACGTCGAGAAAGCGGCGGAGAGCCAGGCCTACTGCGATGACATCGCCGCTACGCTGGCCGCGCACGGGCTGGTCATTAGCGAACTGTCTACCCATCTGGAAGGGCAGCTCGTGGCGGTGAACCCCGCCTACAGCGACGCGTTTGACCACTTCGCGCCCGCGTCCGTGCGCGGTAACGATGCGGCGCGTCGGGCGTGGGCCACGGAGAAGCTGAAGCAGGCGGCGGTCGCCTCGGCAAGATTAGGTCTGAAAGCGCACGCCACCTTCTCCGGCTCGCTGGCGTGGCCGTTTTTCTATCCGTGGCCGCCGCATAATGAGCAGCGTTTTCAGGAAGCGTTCGAGGAGCTGGCAACCCGCTGGCGGCCAATACTGGATAGCTTTGGCGAGCAGGGGGTGGACGTCTGCTTTGAGCTGCATCCCGGGGAAGATCTGCACGACGGCGTGACCTTCGAGCGTTTTCTGGCGCTGGTGGATAACCATCCGCGCTGCAACATCCTCTTTGATCCGAGCCATATGCTGCTCCAGCAGATGGACTATCTGGCCTTTATCGACATCTTCCATGCGCGTATTAAAGCGTTCCACGTGAAGGATGCCGAGTTCCGCCCCAGCGGGCGCAGCGGCGTGTACGGCGGCTACCAGCCGTGGATCAACCGCGCCGGTCGCTTCCGTTCGCCCGGTGACGGGCAGATCGACTTTAAGGGCATTTTCAGCAAGCTGACCCAGTACGACTACGACGGCTGGGCGGTGCTGGAGTGGGAGTGCTGCCTGAAGGACGGCGATACCGGGGCGAGTGAAGGCAGCGAATTTATCCGCCGCCATATCATTCCCGTTTCCGGACGGGCGTTTGATGATTTCGCCGCAGGGGGCAGTCATGATTAACGTCGGGATCGTCGGCAGCGGGTTTATTGGCCCGGCACATATCGAGGCGCTCAGGCGCCTCGGGTTTGTTCAGGTGGTCGCGCTGTGTGACGGCTCGCTCGTTAAGGCGCAGGAAAAGGCGCGCCTGCTAAACGTACCGCACGCGTACGGCAGCGTTGAGGAGTTGCTCGCGCACCCTGATTTGCACGTGGTGCACAACTGCACGCCGAACCACCTGCACGCACAGATTAACCGCCAGATCCTGCGTGCGGGCAAGCACGTGTTTTCCGAAAAGCCGTTGTGCATGACGTCTGAGGAGGCGCGCGAGCTGGTGGCGCTGGCGGAGCAGGCGGGCGTGGTGCATGGCGTGAGCTTCGTCTATCGCCAGTTTGCGATGGTGCGTCAGGCGGCGAGCATGCTGCGCGCAAGCAGCCTCGGGCGGATTTTTGCCTCACACGGCAGCTACCTACAGGACTGGATGCTGCTGGAAACCGACTACAACTGGCGGGTGGATGCCGCGCTCGGCGGCGCATCGCGTGCGGTGGCGGATATCGGCTCCCACTGGTGCGACACGGTGCAGTTCGTCACCGGGCGGCGCATTACCGAGGTGATGGCTGATTTATCCATCGTCTGGCCGACGCGCAGGGCCAGCAAGGGCGGGAATCAAACCTTCTCCCATGACGAACAGGCGGAGTATGAAGACAAACCGGTCACGACCGAAGACTTCGGCTCGGTGCTGTTCCGCTTTGACGACGGCAGCAAGGGCTGCTTTAGCGTCTCGCAGGTGAGCGCCGGGCGTAAAAACCGCCTGACGTTTGAGATCAACGGCAGCGAGCTCTCGCTGGCGTGGGACCAGGAGGTGCCGCAGCAGCTGTGGATCGGCCATCGTGCGCAGGCAAACCAGACGCTCACCGACGATCCGGGGCTGATGAACCCTGACGTGGCCGACAGCGCCCATTTCCCCGGCGGGCACATTGAAGGCTGGCCGGATGCCTTCAAAAATATGATGGCGCAGTTCTACCGCGCCGTGCAGGCGGGCACAATGCCGGAGACGCCGCAGTTTGCGACGTTTCACGATGGCGCAAACGTGATGTATATCATTGATGCCATTGTGAAAAGCCATCAGCAGCAGCGCTGGGTGCGCGTGGAATGCTGACGCATTGCCCGGTTCGCCGGGCAACAAATTTATGGTAGCCTGCACAAAACGCTAACCGCAGGATGTATCGTCGCTATGTCAATTCAGAAAATCGCTCAGCTGGCCGGGGTCTCCGTGGCGACGGTCTCCCGCGTGCTGAATAACAGCGACACCGTGAAGGCGAAAAACCGCGAGCGCGTTCTGCAGGCGATTCAGGAGAGCAACTACCAGCCAAACCTGCTCGCCCGTCAGCTGCGCACCGCCCGCAGCTATATGATCCTGGTGATGGTGTCCAACATCGCCAACCCGTTCTGCGCCGAAGTGGTGAAGGGCATCGAAGCCGAGGCGGAGAAAAACGGCTACCGCATTCTGCTGTGCAACTCCGGCTCGGACATCGAGCGCTCCCGCTCGGGCTTAAGCCTGCTCTCCGGCAAAATCGTCGACGGCATTATCACCATGGACGCCTTCTCGAAGCTGCCGGAACTTGCCGCGCTGATTGGTTCTGCACCGTGGGTGCAGTGCGCCGAATACGCCGATGCGGGCGCGGTCTCCTGCGTCGGCATCAATGATGTGGACGCTTCACAGCATGCCGTCAGCCAGCTGGCCGATGGAGGCCGCAAGCGTATCGCGATGATCAACCACGATCTCAGCTACAAATATGCCCGCCTGCGCGAACGCGGCTACAAGAGCGTGATCCACCTGCGGGATCTGGACTATCAGGCGGTGGAGTATGCCAGCGATCTCAGCTCCGGGGCGGGCATGGCGGCGATGCAAAACCTGTTAAAAGTTAATCCGCCGGATGCGGTATTTGCCGTTTCCGATACGCTGGCGGCGGGCGCGCTGCGCGCCATTCAGCAGGCAGGTCTGCGGGTGCCAGAGGATATTGCCGTGGTCGGCTTTGACGGTACGGAGCTGGCGGACATGATTTCACTTACCACCATCGAACAGCCGTCGCGGGATATCGGGCGCAAGGCGGTCAATCTTCTCTTAAACAAAATCGACAACCCGGATGCGCCCACGGAAAGGGTAATGATGGACTGGCGCTTTATTTCCCGCGCCAGCACCTGATTATCTGGCAATAACGCCTGCCAGGGAGCGAATATCGTTCCCGGTAGGCGACTGGTGAATACGCAGGCCAAACTCATCCACTACCGCGAAAATATGGTCGAAGATATCGGCCTGAATATCTTCGTATTCCGCCCAGATTACCGTATTGGTAAAGGCATATATTTCAATCGGCAGCCCGTTGGCATCCGGCGCCAGCTGGCGCACCATCAGCGTCATATCTTTACGAATACGCGGATGGTTACGCAGATATTCATTCAGGTAAGCGCGGAAGGTGCCGATATTGGTCATCTTGCGCAGGTTTAATACCGATTCCCCTTCGCCGTTCTGCTGATTCCACAGGCTAATTTCCTCATGCCGCGCGGCCAGATAAGGCTTCAGCAGTTTCGCCTGAATCAGCTTCTGCTGCTCCTGCTCGTCGAGAAAATGAATGCTGGTGGTATCGATATTCAGGCTGCGCTTGATGCGTCGCCCGCCGGAGGCGGACATCCCGCTCCAGTTGATAAAGGCGTCGGAGACCAGCGCCCACGTCGGAATGGTGGTGATGGTGTTATCGAAGTTGCGTACTTTAACGGTCGTCAGGCCGATGTCCGTCACCGTACCATTAGCGCCGTACTTCGGCATCTCCAGCCAGTCGCCGAGCTTGAGCATGTCGTTGGCGGAAAGCTGAATACCCGCCACAAGGCCGAGTATCGGGTCTTTAAACACCAGCATCAGGACGGCGGCCATCGCACCCAGACCGCTGATCAGAATCGCCGGGGACTGGCCGATCAGCAGGGAGATAATCAATATCCCCACCAGGATAGCGCTCACCAGCTTGATGCCCTGGAAGATCCCCTTCAGAGGCAGCTGGGAGGCGGTCGCCATCTTTTGCGACAGATTAAATATCACGTCCAGCAGCGAGAAGAAGGAGAGCAGGGCATACACCATCACCCACAGCTTCGCGCAGGTGGTGAGTATTTCCGCCGCTTCGCTGCCTTTTTGCAACCACAGTACCGCCTGAACGTTGACGATTATCCCCTGCAGGGTAAAGGCCAGACGGTGAAATAATTTATTCTGGGTAATGATTTGCAGCCATAAATGGCTACTGGCCTGCGCGCGTTTCTCGAATGCGCGCAGCACCAGTTTGTGCAAAATAAAATGAACAATGATGGCGGTGAGAAAAATAATACCAAAGATAATCACTAAAGAGGTGGTGTGATTAATTTCAATCCCTAACTCTTCAACCTGAGCAATTAATTCCTGCATAACGTCTCCTGTATTGTTGCAGCCCCATAATGGCGGCTGCGGATCTATTATGCAAATTCACAGGGTTATTTGGCGGCCTCACAGACCTTCACTACCGGCAGGCAGAGACGATGACGCATGCGCAGCGTCGCCAACGCCAGGATAACCATCAGGCCGGTTTCCACCGCCAGGAAAAGGGTAATCGCCTGCGCGTAATCCCCGTGGTAATGCTGCAGCCCGTGCAGCAAAATCGCCCCGAAAATGGCCGGTCCCAGACCCAGCGCGGCCTGCTGCAGCGTGCTGAGAATGGCGCTTGCGGCCCCTGCGTCGTCAGGCTGGATGTCGCGCATCCCGATGCGGTAGAAGCTGTTTACAATCAGCGCCTGGCCGTAGCCCACCAGCCCGGTGGCAGGGGTCAGCGTCAGCGCGGTGTTGTTTACGCCCCAAATCCGGAACGTCGCGATGAGCGCCAGCAGGCCGATTATCTGAATTGCCAGACCCGTCAGCAGAATCGTGCTGGTACTGTAGCGGGCAATCAACCGTGGCGCGAACCAGGCAGAGATAAAATAGGTCACGCCCAGGGCGATAAAGCTGTTCCCGGACTGCCATGGCGCCATCCCCAGACCGGTCTGCATGGTCAGCGCCATACAGAACATAAACCCGGACCAGACGCTGAAAAAGAGCAGCGCAATCACGATGCCAAAGCGAACGCTGCGAAGCTGAAGCAGGCGTGGCGGGATCAGCGGATGGGCATTCTCTCTCTCCTTTTTGCGCGCGTTCCGCGCCATCAGCCAGGCCAGCGGAATAATGGCAAGAAGCATAACCTTCAGCGACCACGGCCAGTGCCACTGGGGACCGAGCGCCATCGGGAACAGCAGGCAGCAAAGAATGAGGGCCAGCAGCACGGTGCCTGTCCAGTCGATGCGCGACGGTGTTTCACGACGGGTTTCCGGCACGTAGCGGCGGCTTAACGCCAGCACCACCAGACAAATCGGCACGTTGATAAAGAAGGCGTTACGCCAGCCCAGCCCGGCGATATCCGCCGACACCAGCCAGCCGCCGCCCATCTGCCCGACGATAAACGCAATCCCGCCAATGCCGCCAAACAGGCTAATGGCTTTCGCGTGGGCGCTACCTTTTAGCGTGACGTGCAGCGTGGCGAGGATCTGCGGCATGATGAGCGCTGCCCCCGCGCCCTGAACGATGCGTGCGGCCAGCAGTTGTTCAATATTTCCCGCCATCCCGCACAGCAGCGAGGCCAGCCCAAAAACTGCCACGCCCCACATAAACAGGCGACGGCGGCCAAGGTTATCCCCCAGCTTGCTGCCGAGCGCAAGGCAGACGGCAAAGGCCACGCCGTAGAGAGCGACAATGAGCTCCAGCTCGGTGGCGGTGGCATGCAGCGAGTGGGTGATGGCGTCCAGCGCCACGTTGGTGATTGAGGTATCAATCATCGGCAGCATCTGGCCGGTTAACAGCAATATCAGGCCTGCGCGACCCGGTGAAACAACTGACGTATTCATGGTAACTCCATTGCGTCATTCATCAGATGGTCGTAGCATCAACCATCTGATAAACGGGTACCAGTTCTTGCTTATACTGGTACTGGCACTACCATGCAGGGGGATTTATGGCCTTGATGTCTGAACCCGTCACCTCACTTCAGGATGACACCCGAAAACAGCTGGGGGCATTTTTACGTGCCCGGCGGGAAAGCCTCGATCCCCAGCGTCTCGGCCTGCCGCGCAGCGGTCGACGGCGCACGCCGGGCCTGCGCCGGGAGGAGGTGGCGATGCTCGCTGACGTGGGCGTGACCTGGTACACCTGGCTTGAGCAGGGCAGGGACGTCAACCCCTCCAGCGCAGTGATGGCCGCCATCGCAAAAGCGCTGCAGTGCACCCCGACCGAGGCCCGGCATCTTTTCGTGCTCGCCGGCTTGCCGCCGGGTGAAGCCCCGCAGGCGGTCTGCTGCGAGGGTATCAGCGAAGGCACGCGCCGCCTGCTCGATACCCTGATGCCTAAACCCGCCAGCATTCAGAAGCCCAACTTCGACATCGTCGCGTGGAATGACAGCTTCGGGCACCTGATGGGCGTTGATTTCAATGATATCCCGCCGGAAGACCGCAACTGTATTTACCTGTTCCTTACCCATCCGGCGTGGCGCGCGCGTCTCGGCAGACGCGACGACGTGCTGCCGATTTTCGTCTCCTATTTCCGCGCGGCGATGGCCGAGCACCGGGGCGACCCGCTGTGGGAAGCCAAACTGGCGCGCTTCTTCGCGGTGTCCGAAGAGTTCAAAACCCTGTGGCACCAGCGCAACGACGTGCGCGGCGTGGAGAACCAGCTCAAGCTGTTTACCCATCCAGAACTGGGAGATTTTACGCTGCAGCAGATGTACTGGTACTCCGCGCCGCGAAACGGATCGCGGCTACTGGTGTATCTCCCGGTGGATGAGGCGGGGGAAAGGGCGATGGAATGGCTGGCGGCGCAGGGGAAGTAAGTTTTTTGCGAGGCGCTTTCAGGTAATCAAAGCGGCTCCGGTTCTTCCTGTTAAAAATGGGTAAGGTGGGACACGAAAAGCTAAATTAGCCTTTAATGCAAATTGCCTTATATGCTAATATCATCAGGGATGAAATATTGTGTTCAGACTTATCGTTCATGAGGCGGTAAGGGAAGAGATTCTCTTACTACCTGCTGGGGTGAAGGCGAAGCTGATTCGCCAGCTTGATAAATTGCGTTTAAACCCGACGGTTCTTCGGGAACCTGACAGCAAACCATTGCCGCATGGCCTGTTTGAAATATGGACCGTTGGGCTGATCCATACCCGAGGTATCTATGTTTACCAGCGGGAAAACACGATTTTTCTCTTGCGCGTGTTTGTTAAGAAGACGCAAAAAACGCCCTCTGCTGAACTTCGTCTGGCACTGAAGCGACAACAGGAGATGTTGGATGAGCAAGAAGATTATTGACTGGGATGAACTCAGGGCTGAACTGTTAAGCGATTCAGAGGTTCAGGCTTCCTTTGATGCAGAAGAGCGCAAGGAGCGTTTGCGGGAGATGCTGGCGCAATGGCGCAATCATGCTGGCCTGACGCGCGCCCAGGTGGCGGAGCGGATGGGCGTCAGCGCACCAACGGTATCAAGAATGGAAGCGAATATTACCCGGGCGAGTCTCGATACATTAACGCGTTATGCGCTGGTGTGCGGGATAAAGCATCCGCAGATTACGCTCTATTGACGCTTAATCAACTTGCTGAATTTACGCGATTTCTATTGGAAGTTAAGTTGACTATACTTATGCGATGAGAAACAACTAATGTCGCCACTAATGATTGATTCCGCAGAGTTCAGCCAAAAACTCGGGCTTATCTCCCGAAACGTCGAACATACCGAAGCATTTCTGGCGCGGGGTACTGCGGATTTTCATCTGCCGGGGTTCTTGCTGCCTGTCGGATACCGGCTTTTAAAATCGCGTTATGGTGATGAATATCGTCTCGTGACTACCGATGACGGTAAGCCTTATACGGCGTATGCCGTGAAGCTTACATTTCATAAAGAAATTACCTTTCCCCACGGTGCCGCCACGCAGGTGATGGTATGGCGCACCCCGCGCGCCGTCCACCAGCGCGTAATAAGCGGATTACCGCAATTATTTTTCCAGTGGGTGCTCAGCGAATACGACATCGTAGTCTCCGACAGCGAGCAAACGGGGGACGGGCAACGGTTCTGGCTGCGCATGATCGACTGGGCGTTCACCATGAACTATCGCATTAGCGTGGCAGACGGTACAGTGGGAGAAGAATGGACGTTAACGCCCGTAAACTCTTACGCCGAGCTGGAAGAGCGCTGGATTGCCTTTGCCTGGGGAAGCGATCGCGATGTACATCCACACCGCAGGCTGGTTATCAGTAAAACGTAACGGGCCGCGTGCAGCGGCCCGTTTGAATCAGCACTCGGTCACAATCGTGCTCAGCGGCAGACGAGACTTCGGCAGCGTGGCGTTAAAATCTTCCACGCTGTGGTGCCCGACCGGGACCACCACCAGGCTGGTGAAGCCTTTCTCTTTCAGGCCAAACTCTTCATCCAGAATCGCCGCGTCAAAGCCTTCAATCGGCACCGCGTCCAGACCCAT
Source organism: Enterobacter cloacae complex sp. I3 (assembly GCF_014896175.1). Lineage (NCBI taxonomy): Bacteria > Pseudomonadati > Pseudomonadota > Gammaproteobacteria > Enterobacterales > Enterobacteriaceae > Enterobacter > Enterobacter cloacae complex sp. I3. The sequence continues at coordinate 14,055 of NZ_JADBQZ010000009.1, read as the reverse complement.
CGCGCCCACGCCCAGCAGGAAGTTACCGACGTTCAGGTAAACCTGTTTCGCCATCCACTGGTCGTCATCTTTCAGATCCACGCGGTGCATGTCGGCGAAGTAGGTGCGGCCCTTATGGTTCGCGGCTTTAGCTTCCGGCGTGTTGAAACGGCCATCGGCCTCTTCCTGGTCGACAACGCGTTCCAGCCAGGCGTCGTCCATCGCGGTTTTCGCGCAGAACACCACCACGTGAGAGGCGTCCAGCATTTTGCGTTCGTTGAACACGTAAGTGCCCGCCGCGGATTTCGCCACGCGGGCTTTACCTTCCTCGGTGCTGGCCACAATGAAGTGCCACGGCTGGGAGTTGGTGCTGGACGGGCTGTACTGCAGCAGGGTTTTGATTTTCTCTGCTTCTTCAGCGGTCAGTTTTTTGGTTGGGTCGAACGCCTTGGTAGAGTGGCGTTTCAGGGCGACAGAAATGATATCCATGACTACTCCTGGTAATGAAATTCGCCCGTGCGCGGGCGCGAAAGGAGAGCAGATTACCGCGCGAAGCGGCAAAAGATAAGTGCGATTCGAGCGGTTATACTGTTCGGCACAGACGAACAATCAGGCAGGGCGTATCCATTTCTGGTCTTTTTTCGGCAGCTTATCGACGACCAGGTTCCACGAATCCTCGATCAGGTCGGCGACCAGTTCTGGCGTGATGTCCTCGGTGCCGTAGAGCGAAATCCAGTGTTTTTTATTGAGGTGGTAGCCCGGCTCAACGCCACGGTAAATCTGCTGATTTAACAGGGATTTTTCCGGGTCGGATTTCAGGCTAACGTGGGGGCGTCCGTGCGCGGTGGCCATCAGCATAAAAATTTTCCCGCCCACCTTAAACACGTCGTACTCGGGGCCAAACGGCCAGCAGTGTTCGGTGAAAGGCATCTCCAGCGCGACGCGTTTTGCGTGCGCCTGCAGGGATTTACTGTCCATCGTTATCCTCCTGAGCCAGCCCGCGCCACATGGCTTCGAAACCCAGCGCTTTAAAATCGGTGGCGCGGGACGGATCGCGGGTGGCAAACTCCATGGTGGTTTCCGCCAGCGATAAGAAAAGCGCATCGCCAAATGTTTTGAATTCATCGGACATAAACACCGGGCGCACCGAACGGCGGCATAGCTCGTGAAGTTCCGGGAACATCTCTTTCACCGCCTGTTCCGTTTCAGCGCTCAGCTTTTCACTCACGCCAATCTGGCGGATCGCCGCATGCGCCACGGGGTTACGAATCCCCCAGTCCACGTAGCTGTTCCAGATATTGCGGGTATGCTCTTTAGGAAGCGTGAGGGTGCGATCGAGGTTCGCCAGCATGGTCTGGCAGAGATCCTGCTTGAGGTGCAGGTAAAGGGCATTCAGCAGATCGTCTTTAGTAGCAAAGTAGCGAAACAGCGTGCCTTCAGCGACGCCCGCATTACGGGCAATTAACGCCGTTGAGGCGGCAATACCTGACTGTGCAAATGCCACCGTCGCGGCTTCCAGTAAGGCCTGTTTTTTATCTTCACTCTTCGGACGTGCCACTAAATTTTTCCCCCTTTCAATTATAAAAACCCTGATTGAAACACGTGCTTTGACACGCTGCAACGCGGAATGTCAAAGATCGAAAACGTCTTGACGACTTTATCATCATATCTATAATGAGTGCTTACTCACTCATAATCAAGTTTCCCTCGCGTAAACCATCGGATGGCGCGCGTTTTCGGGTCAGGATATGAAAAAGCCTCTCTTCATCTGCGTGGTGTTCCTCATGATTATTGCTTCAGCTGCGAGTTTACCGTTTGTTCTGAATGCCGGATTTGGCCAGCCGCCGCAGGGTGCGCAGCTCACCGAAGTGGAGGCTTCTCCGCACTATCGCGACGGGAAGTTCCACAACGCGCTCCCGACGCCTGGCTTTACCGGGCAGCAAAACATGCTGGTGGCGTGGTGGCAGTTCCTGACCCGTAAAACCGAAAACGCTCGTCCGGCGCAGCCGCTGCCGCTGGTGAAAACCGATCTGGCGAGCCTGCCTCTGGAGCAGGATACGCTGGTGTGGCTCGGCCACTCCTCGTGGTATATGCAGCTGGCGGGAAAACGCATTCTGATCGACCCGGTCCTCGGCAACTACGCCGCGCCGTTCTCGTTCCTCAATAAAGCGTTTGCGGGAGAGTATCCGTGGCGCGCGGAGAGCATGCCGGAAATCGACCTGCTGATTATCTCGCACGATCACTACGACCATCTGGACTACGCCACCATCCGGGCGCTGCTGCCGAAGGTGAAGCGCGTCGTTACGCCGCTCGGCGTGGGATCCCACCTGCGCTACTGGGGAATGAAGCCTGAGATTATCGACGAACGGGACTGGAACCAGTCGGTGCATATCAGCGATGCGCTGACGGTTCATGTCCTGCCCGCGCGCCACTTCTCGGGGCGCGGCATTAAGCGTGACCAGACCCTGTGGGGCAGCTTCATGTTTGTCACGCCAGAGCAGAAGGTCTACTACAGCGGCGATTCCGGTTATGGCCCGCACTTTAAGGCCATCGGCGAGCAGTTTGGCGAAGTGGATTTAGCCATCATGGAAAACGGCCAGTACGACCAGGACTGGAAGTACATCCACATGCTGCCGGATGAAACGGCGCAGGCCTCGGCGGACCTCAATGCGAAAGCGGTGGTGCCGGGGCATAACGGACGCTTCGTGCTGGCGAAACACACCTGGAACGATCCGCTGATCCAGCTGGCGCGGGCCAGCAAGGACAAAAATTATCGGCTGCTGACGCCGGAGCTGGGTGAGCCGGTCCGGGTGAGCGATAGCACGCAACAATTTCGTGAGTGGTGGGAATAATGTTGAACCAAGAAACAGAGGGGGAGAGCAGCATGACGATTTCCGCTCAGGTCATTGATACCATTGTCGAATGGATCGATGACAACCTACACCAGCCGCTACGCATCGAAGAGATCGCCCGCCACGCGGGTTACTCCAAGTGGCATTTACAGCGGCTGTTTATGCAGTACAAAGGCGAAAGCCTGGGGCGCTACATCCGCGAGCGCAAGCTGCTGCTGGCGGCGCGGGATCTGCGTGAATCTGACGAGCGCGTGTACGAAATCTGCCTGCGCTACGGCTTTGAATCGCAGCAGACCTTTACACGCATCTTTACCCGCACCTTCCATCAGCCGCCCGGGGCTTACCGCAAAGAGAACCATAGTCGGGCGCATTGAAATTGACGAAACAAAGGCCGGGTAAGGCATCGCTGCTACCCGGCTTTTTTATTGGCCTACGACGCCAGTGAAAACCAGCGGCGCCAGACGAAACGCAGGATGAAGAATTCGATAGCGCCGAGCAGTAAAAACCACACGCAGAACAAAATGGTGTAGAGCTGGTTCAGATCGACCATATGAAAGGTTTGAACCAGCTTCTGCGCCAGCACCAGACCCAGCGACGGCGCGGGTAGCAGTAAGCAAGAGATGAGGGCCATCAATAAAATGCCCCCCGCAGTCAGCAGCGATTCCAACGGGTGTTTCATCGTAATGTTAATCGTCAGTTAAAAATGTCATTGTCCGGCATCCTTTAACGTAAAGCAATATCAACCCGTCGGCCCTTTTTAAATTAAATAATTCCTTCCCCCGAAGAATAATGCGCGAAAGGAGAATAATTTAATCCTGATGATTAAATTAATATCGCGCTATGTAAATAAATGTCTGCATCACGAAAATAATTTTACAAACATATAGGTGCTATATCCAATTAACGTCGCAATAACAATGGCTGCGACAATGTATAACGCCAGGCGCCGTCCGCGATAAATACCAAACATGGTTCCCCCTCGTTTAGGATTGGTTTAGAAATATTTTGTAAAAATCAGCTCGTCGAAATAATTTTAATCAATTTTGAATAACCCAGTGGTAAATATATTGCGGTAGATCAATTTTACCCGCAAGACTTTAAAATCAATTTATTTAAGCCAGAAAGGAATTCAGGCTTCTGTTCACCGGAAATTGAAGGAAAAATATGATGACTGAAAAAAAATACTCCCCAAACGTGCCGCCTTCCGGCGGGCTGGCATACCAGCAGACCGCAGAGCAGGTGCTTACCCACGTGCAGAGCCAGGCCAGCGGTCTGGATCGTGCAGAGGCGCAGGCGCGTCTGCAAAAAACAGGGCCGAATGCGCTGCCGGAGAAAAAAGGTAAACCCGCCTGGCTGCGTTTTTTGGCCCATTTTAACGATGTGCTGATTTATGTCCTGCTGGCCGCCGCGGTATTAACGGCGGTAATGGGTCACTGGGTCGATACGCTGGTAATTTTGGGCGTGGCGGTCATCAATGCGCTAATTGGCCACATTCAGGAAAGCAACGCGGAAAAATCGCTGAAGAGTATTCGCAATATGCTTTCCAGCGAGGCGCGCGTTATTCGCAACGGCAACCATGAAACCATACCAACGACGGAAATAGTTCCGGGCGATATTATTGTATTGCGCGCGGGGGATCGTATTCCGGCGGATATGCGTTTAATCGAGGCGCATAATTTACGCGTGGAGGAGGCGATTCTCACCGGTGAGTCCACCGTGGTGGATAAACACACGAATCCGCTGAGCGGCGAATTACCGCTGGGCGACCGCACCAATATGGTCTTCTCAGGAACGACCGTGAGCGCGGGCGGCGGCATCGGCGTGGTCATTGCCACCGGTAAGGATACGGAGCTCGGCCACATCAACCAGATGATGGCGGGCATTGAAAAGCACCGCACCCCGCTGCTGGTGCAGATGGACAAGCTGGGTAAAGCCATCTTCGTCATTATTCTGGCGATGATGGCCGCGCTGTTCGTCTTCAGCCTGATGTTCCGCGAGATCCCGATGGGCGAGCTGCTGCTCTCCCTGATCAGCTTGGCGGTCGCCTCCGTACCGGAAGGCCTGCCGGCGATTATCTCCATCATCCTCTCCCTGGGCGTGCAGGCGATGGCGCGCAAGCGGGCGATTATCCGCAAGCTGCCGACGGTTGAAACCCTGGGCGCGATGACCGTGGTCTGCTCGGATAAAACCGGGACCCTGACCATGAACGAGATGACGGTAAAAGCCATCATCACCGCCGACGTCTGCTACCGCGTGGACGGCAACAGCTACGAGCCGGTAGGCAATATCTACCTGGAAGGCAGCGACGAGCCGGTTCACATCCAGCCGGGCACCGTCCTGGAGCAGTACCTGCGCACCGTTGACCTGTGCAACGACAGCCAGCTGATTCAGGACGAGCGTGGCCTGTGGGGCATCACCGGCGGGCCAACCGAGGGCGCGCTGAAGGTGCTGGCGGCCAAGGCCCACCTCGAGCCGGTGGCGACCACGCTGATTAACAAGATCCCGTTCGATTCTCAGTACAAGTACATGAGCACCCACTACCAGATTGGCGGTGAGGAGCAGATTTTGATTACCGGCGCGCCGGACGTCATTTTCGCCCTGTGCAACCAGCAGCAGACGCGTAACGGTGCGCAAGCGTTCAACCGCGCGTACTGGGAAACGGAGATGGAGCGCTATGCGCGTCAGGGGCTGCGCATGGTCGCCGCGGCGTTCAAGCCGGCGAACGGCGAGCAGGCATTAACGCACGACGACCTGAGCCACGGCCTGATTTTCCTCGGCATTGCCGGAATGATGGATCCGCCGCGCCCGGAAGCGATTGATGCGATTAACGCCTGCCAGCAGGCGGGGATCCGCGTCAAGATGATCACCGGAGATCACCCGCAGACGGCGATGAGCATCGGCCAGATGCTGGGGATCAGCAACAGCGAGCAGGCGGTCACCGGCTATCAGTTGGAGAAAATGGACGACGCCGAGCTGGCGGAAGCGGCGGTGAAATATGACATTTTCGCCCGTACCAGCCCGGAGCATAAGCTGCGCCTGGTGAAAGCGTTGCAGGATAAAGGCGAGATCGTCGGCATGACCGGCGACGGCGTAAACGATGCCCCGGCGCTGCGCCAGGCGGACGTCGGCATCGCGATGGGCATTAAGGGCACGGAAGTCACCAAAGAGGCGGCGGACATGGTCCTGACGGACGATAACTTCGCCACCATCGCCAGCGCGGTGAAAGAGGGGCGTCGCGTTTACGACAACCTGAAGAAAACCATCCTGTTCATCATGCCGACCAACCTGGCGCAGGGGCTGCTGATTGTGATTGCGCTGCTGGCGGGGAACATCATTCCGCTAACGCCGGTGCTGATTCTGTGGATGAACATGGCGACCTCCGCCACGCTCTCCTTCGGCCTGGCCTTTGAGGCCGCCGAGCGCAACATCATGCGCCGCCCGCCGCGCCAGACCGGGCAGCACGTGATGGACGCCTACGCCGTGTGGCGCGTGGCTTTCGTCGGCACCATGATTGCCATCGCCGCCTTTGCGCTGGAAGCCTGGCTGGCCCCGCGTGGCCACAGCGCGGAGTTCATCCGCACCGTGCTGCTGCAGATGCTGGTCTGCGCCCAGTGGGTGTACATGATTAACTGCCGCAACACCGAAGGGTTCTCCCTCAACCGCGGCCTGCTGGCGAACAAAGGGATCTGGCTGGTGACGGGCGTACTGTTCCTGCTCCAGGCGGCGATTATCTACCTGCCGTTTATGCAGATGCTGTTCGGCACCGAAGCGCTGCCGCTGCGCTACTGGTTCGTGACGCTGGCGGTGGCTGGGGGGATGTTCTTCGTCGTCGAAATCGAGAAGCGACTGACCCGCAGGTTCCGTAAGGCTGCATAACGAAAATCTTACCCCTCACCCTAACCCTCGCCCCTTTGGGGAGAGGGCCGGGGTGGGGGGAGAAACAACGCTGAGGTACTCCCATGAAACTTCCACTCTTGTTCGCCCTTCTTGTCAGTACCCTGCAACCCGTCTTCGCCGCCGCGGTCCCCGTTCGCGTCGCCACCGTGGAGCAGACCGCCCATGCCGCCGAGCGCCAGATCCCAGGCCGCATCGAAGCCATTCACACCGTTGAGCTGCGCGCGCGTACGGAAGGCGTGATAACGAAAATCAACTTCCGCGACGGGCAGTACGTGAAAAAAGGCGACGTGCTGTTCGAGCTGGACGACGCCGAGCCGCGCGCTGCCCTGCGTCTGGCGCAGGCCGAAGTGAGAAGTGCTGAAGCCACGCTGCGTCAGGCGCAGCAGCAGCTTTCCCGCTTCGAAAGCCTGGGCAACAGCAACGCCATCAGCCGTCACGACGTGGACAACGCCCGCATGCAGCGCGACGTGGCGAGCGCCGCGCTGGAGCAGGCGAAAGCCCGGCTCGACACCCGCAGCGTCACCCTGAACTACACCCGCATCACCTCGCCGATTGACGGTCGCGTGGGCCACAGCCAGTTCCACGTGGGCAGCGTGGTGAATCCTGCCAGCGGCGTGCTGGTGGAGGTGGTGCAGCTCGATCCCATCCGCATCGCCTTTGCGCTGGAAGAGGGGGCGTTTGCCACCAAAGCCGGACAGCACGCGGATATCAGCGCCATGAAGCAGGCCTGGCAGGCGCTGATCGACAGCAACGGCCAGCGCGTCGGCGGGGAACTCACCTCCGTGGACAACCGCATCGATCCGCGCACCGCCAGCGTGATGCTGCGCGCCGAGTTTGCTAACCCGCGCCATCAGCTTTTGCCCGGCGGCAACGTGAATGTCTATCTGCGTCCGGCGAGCGAGCAGCCGGTGCTGACGCTGCCTGCCGCTGCGGTTCAGCAGAACGGCGACGGCTACTTTGCCTGGGTCGTTAATGTCGACGGCAAAGCCGAAAGGCGCCCGCTGAACGTGGCCGGGCATATCGGCCAGCAGTTTCAGATTGCCTCCGGCGTGAAGCCCGGTGAGCGAGCGATTACCGACGGCGCGCAGCGCGTGCAGCCCGGCGCTGCCGTCCAGATACTCAATTAAGGAGCCATCATGCTGACGTTTTTCATCAAACGCCCGCGCTTCGCGATGGTGATTGCGCTGGTCATCACCCTGCTGGGGGCCATCGCGCTGAGGATTATTCCGGTAGAGCAGTATCCGCAGATCACCCCGCCGGTGGTGAATGTTTCTGCCAGCTGGCCGGGCGCCAGCTCGGCTGACGTGGCGGAAGCCATCGCCACGCCGCTGGAGACGCAGCTTAACGGGGTGGATCACATGCTCTATATGGAGTCCACCAGCTCGGATGAAGGCACCTACAGCCTGAACATCACTTTTGCGGCGGGGACCGATCCGGACCTCGCCGCCATCGACGTGCAAAACCGCGTGGCGCAGGCCGTGGCGCAGCTGCCGACCGAGGCACAGCAAAACGGCGTGCAGGTGCGCAAGCGCGCCACCAACCTGATGATGGGTGTAAGCCTTTACTCACCGAACAACACCCACACGCCGCTGTTTGTCAGCAACTACGCCAGCACGCAGGTGCGCGAGGCGCTGTCGCGTCTGCCGGGCGTGGGACAGGTGCAGATGTTCGGCGCGCGGGACTACAGCATGCGCATCTGGCTGCGTCCGGACCGCATGAACGCCCTGAACGTGACCACCGATGACGTGGCGCAGGCGCTGCGCGAGCAGAACGTGCAGGGGGCGGCGGGCCAGATCGGTACGCCACCGGTATTCAACGGCCAGCAGCAGACGCTGACCATCAACGGGCTGGGGCGCTTAAGCCAGGCCGAAGACTTTGCCGACATCATTATTCGCGCCGGGGAGATGGGCCAGCTGGTGCGCATGAAGGACGTCGCCACCATCGAGCTCGGCTCGCGCAGCTACAGCTCGGGCGCACAGCTGAACGGGCATGACTCTGCTTACCTTGGCATCTACCCAACGCCGTCCGCCAACGCCCTGCGCGTGGCCGACGCGGTGCGCGCGGAGCTGGAGCGTCTCTCGACGCGCTTCCCGGACGACCTGGTCTACGAGGTAAAATTCGACACCACCACCTTTGTTGCCGCCACCATTAAAGAGATTGGCGTCTCGCTGGCGCTGACCATGCTGGCGGTTGTGGTGGTCGTTTCCCTGTTCCTGCAAAGCTGGCGCGCGACGCTGATTGTCGCCCTCGCCATTCCGGTGTCGCTGGTGGGCACCTTTGCGGTGCTCTACGCGCTCGGCTACTCCGCCAACACGCTGAGCCTGTTCGCCATTATTCTGGCGCTGACCATGGTGGTGGATGATGCCATCGTGGTGGTGGAAAGCGTCGAAACCCTGATGGCGGAAGGGCAGAGCCGCACGGCGGCGACCGCGCTGGCGCTGCGCCAGATTGCCGGGCCGGTGATTGCTACCACGCTGGTGCTGTTGGCGGTGTTTGTGCCGGTGGCGCTCCTGCCGGGGATCGTGGGCGAGCTGTACCGCCAGTTCGCGGTGACGCTCTCCACCGCCGTCACGCTCTCAAGCCTGGTGGCGCTGACCCTGACGCCCGCGCTCTGTGCGATGCTACTGCGCCCGCGTCCGGCGAAGCCTGCCGCCATTTTTCGTGGGTTCAACCGTGGGCTGGACGCCACGCGCACGCTTTACACCCGGATAGTGAGCGTATTCAACCGGCGTCCGTGGCTGGCGCTGCTGGCCACCGCAGGCGCGGCGGCGGTGGTGGCGTTCAGCTTTATGTCGATGCCAAAGGGCTTCCTGCCCCAGGAAGATCAGGGCTACTTCTTCGCCAGCGTCCAACTGCCGGAGGCGGCCTCGCTGGAGCGCACCGAAGCGGTGATGGCTACCGCGCGCGCGCTGATCGCTAAAAACCCGGCGGTGGAAGACGTCATTCAGGTCTCCGGGTTTAACATCCTCAATGGTACCAGCGCGTCGAACGGCGGGTTTATCTCCATCATGCTGAAAGACTGGAGCGAGCGCCCGCCGCTGGACGAGGTGATGGGCACGCTTCAGCGCCAGCTGCTGGCCCTGCCGGAAGCGACCATCATGACCTTCGCGCCGCCGACGCTGCCGGGGCTGGGCAACGCATCTGGCTTCGACCTGCGCATTCAGGCGCAGGCGGGGCAGAGCCCGGCGGAGCTGGAGCGCGTCACGCGTGAGGTGCTGGCGAAAGCCAACCAGCATCCGCAGCTGAGCCGCGTGTTCACCACCTGGAGCAGCAACGTGCCGCAGCTGACGCTGACCGTTGACCGCGAGCGTGCGGCCCGGCTCGACGTGCCGGTGTCGCGCATCTTCAGCAGCCTGCAAACCGCCTTCGGCGGCACCCGCGCCGGGGATTTCAGCGTCAACAACCGCGTCTACCACGTGGTGATGCAGAACGAGATGCAGTGGCGCGAGCGCGCGGAGCAAATCAGCGAGCTGTTCGTGCGCAGCAACAGCGGCGAGCGGGTGCGTCTGAGCAACCTCGTCACCATCACGCCGACCGTTGGCGCGCCATTTATTCAGCAGTACAACCAGTTTCCGTCGGTATCGGTAAGCGGTTCGTCAGCGGAAGGGGTAAGCAGCAGCACCGCGATGGCGGCGATGGGCGAAATTCTGGCGCAGAGCCTGCCTGCCGGGTACGACTACGCCTGGAGCGGCATGTCGTATCAGGAGCAGCAGACCGGCAACCAGGCGGTATGGATTGTGCTGGCGGCGGTGGTGATGGCGTGGCTGTTCCTCGTCGCCCAGTACGAGAGCTGGACGCTCCCGGCGAGCGTGATGCTTTCGGTGCTGTTCGCCATCGGCGGGGCGCTGGTCTGGCTGTGGCTGGCGGGCTACGCCAACGACGTGTACGTGCAGATCGGTCTGGTCTTGCTGATCGCGTTAGCGGCGAAAAACGCGATTCTTATCGTGGAGTTCGCCCGCGCGCGGCGGATGGACGGGATGGCGATTGTCGATGCCGCGCGGGAAGGGGCATCGCGCCGCTTCCGCGCGGTGATGATGACCGCCGTGTCGTTCATCATCGGCGTCCTGCCGATGATGCTGGCGACCGGGGCGGGTGCCCAGAGCCGCCGCATCATTGGCACCACGGTGTTCAGCGGCATGCTGGTGGCAACCGTGGTAGGGATTGTGTTTATCCCCGCGCTGTTCGTGCTGTTCCAGCGCCTGCGCGAGTGGGGCCACGGCCTTACGGACTCGTCGCCCACAGCTCGCAGTGCTTCTGAACCAGAGAAATAAGCGAGCCGCCGTCGGCGATGAAGTCCCGCATGCGCTGCGCCTCGCTCTTGCCCTGCTTTAACAGCAGGGCAATTTCATTAATTGCGCTCGTTGCGCCGAGCTTCTCGGCCGACGGCGCAACCTGCTCCAGCAGCCAGGCGATATCCTCCGCCACGGTTTTGTGCTCGCCGGTATGCACGTCCGTCAGAACCCCCTCCAGCCCGTAGCGACACGCCTGAAAACGGTTAAAGCGGTACAGCAGAAAATCCCGCTCCTGATGCTTATACGGCCGCGTGGTCAGCAGCCAGTGGGACGTCGCCTGGATCAGCCCGGCGATATTAATCGCGTGGCCGAGCGTCAGCGGGGTATCCATCACCCGTACCTCCACGGTGCCAAAGTGCGGGCTGGGGCGGATGTCCCAGTGCAGATCTTTAATGCTGTCGATCATGCTGGTAGCGCTCAGGCGGCGGAACAGCCCCTCGAACTCCTGCCAGCTGTTAACCCACGGCATCTGGCCGTTATCCGGGAACCCGGAGAAGATGTTGAGCCGCGACGAGGAGAACTTCGTGTCTGTGCCCTGCATGTACGGCGAGGCGGCCGCCAGGGCGATAAAGTGCGGCACGAAGCGCGACAGGCCGTGCAGGAGATAAATGGCGTCATCCCCGGTCCGGCAGCCGACGTGCACGTGCTGTCCGAACACCGTTGCCTGCAAAATCAGGTAGCCAAAGCGCTCCAGCGTGACGTTATAGCGCTCGTCGTCGCACACCTCCTGACGCTGCCACTTCTGGAACGGGTGCGTCCCGCCGCCGCAGATCTGGATGTGCTGCTCCGCCGCCGCGCGCAGGATGCTCTGCTGCATCACCGAGAACTGCGCCGCCGCCTGGTCAATGTTCTGGCACACGCCGGTGGCGATTTCGAGCATGCTTTCGGTGATGTCGTGTTTGACTTCACCGCCTTTGATGTCGTGTTTGACGGCGGCGATGAGGGCAGAGGAGTCCTGGCTCAGATCGTAGCCCGGCGGGTTAACCACCTGCAGTTCGAGTTCGATGCCGAGGGTGAACGGTTCAGAGGATTTGAAATCAGGTAAAGGCATGGCGCACTCCGTTGTCTGTTGTGTGTTGAGTATAGACAACGACGTGGCGCTCACTTTTCAGGGTGGTATAACTGTTAGCAGGCTTAGCGAAAAGAGGGGTTAACCATGTCTGAGAATCCAGTTATTGCGCTGATTGGTCCCGGTGCGATTGGCACCACCATTGCCGCGGTGCTGCATGACGCTGGCCGCATGCCGCTGCTCTGCGGACGCACCGCGCATCCGGAATTACGCCTGCGTTACGACGAGGGGGAAACGGTTGTGCCCGGTCCGGTATTCACCGATCCGTCCGTCATTACTCGCCCCGCAGATCTTGTTTTTGTGGCGGTAAAAACGACGCAAAATTCCGACAGCGCCGGATGGCTGCGCGCGCTGTGCGATGAAAACACCGTGGTCTGCGCGCTGCAAAACGGCGTAGAGCAGAAGGCGCAGCTTGAGCCTTTGGTCAGTGGCGCAACGGTGCTGCCGTCGGTGGTCTGGTTCCCGGCGCAGCGCGAGCCGGATGCCTCCGTCTGGCTCCGGGCGAAGCCGCACCTGACGCTGCCGGACGTTCCGCAGGCGCAGCGGGTGGTCGAAGCGCTTCGTGATACGCGCTGCGCGGTTGAGCTCTCGGAAGATTTCGCCACCGTCGCCTGGCGCAAGCTGCTGCAAAACGCGGTCGCCGGGCTGATGGTGCTGGCCAACCGCCGCGCCGGGATGTTCAGGCGCGAGGATGTCAGCGAGCTGGCGCTGGCCTACCTGCGCGAAGGGCTGACCGTCGCCCGCGCTGAGGGGGCGAAGCTGAACGATGACGTAGCGCAGGAGATCCTGGCGAACTTCCAACGCGCGCCCGTGGATTTGGGTACGTCGATTCTCGCTGACCGCCAGGCGGATCGCCCGATGGAGTGGGATATCCGCAACGGCGTCATCCAGCGCTACGGCCGCAAACACGGCATTGCGGTGCCCATCAGCGACGTGGTGGTGCCGCTGCTGGCGGCGGGGAGTGAGGGGCCGGGTTAACGGCCACTGTTTTTCAGTTCGGCAAAGTAATGGGCGGCCATGCTGCCCATCGCTTTTCTAAACAAGGTGATAAACGCATTCATACCTGAGAGTGGCGGCGAAAGGGAGGGAAGGCGAAGGGCGGTGGATATGAATTTCTGCTCTTTGGCAAAAGCCGACATTGTCATTTTAGATTAATATGTCAGCTACCTATAATGACGCTTTCATATTTTTGATGACTTTTATTAAATACTGCTAACCCAATTGTCATCAGTCTCGCTATCCACCGCCATTGTATTGGTTAATCCGCAATCATTATCTATACAGTCTTTTCACTAATGGTTCTATAGATGATGAATAACAAAACTCTCTATTTATATTGTCTATCAATTCAAAAACTTGATCTTCGACCTCATAGTAATCATTTCTAGGCAATCGAGGCTGAATTATTCCAAAATCTCGAAGCAACGTTGTGATTTTATTTTGATGTTTTACGTAAGAGAAAGAACCTGATTTGGCTTGTGAACAGGCAGTATTTGAATCACTTATGGTACTGTTTATTTTTAAAATCAGATTGCAGTAGTCTTGAGATATGGATGTAGAGCCAGAACGAGACTTATTAAAAATAATATTATACCATTTGAATATGTCAAATGAAGATGCAGATAGACGATCTCTTTTATTTATTTCGTATGATAAGTACTCTTGAAATATCTTAAAGTGCGATATATGGTTACCGAGGGCTGACACGCTGACACTATTGGTATATCCAAGTAACGCAACAATTATTCCACCTATGCTAGCCACTAACCCCAACAATATAAAAGTTGCTTGCAATATTAATATTGACTGTGAGTAACCTTTAGTGAAATTTAAAATGCAGGAATTATGAAAACAAAAATCCCGTCTAAAAAAACCTTCCTGCATTCCAGTTGAAATAAATGAAATCACAAAAAGTATCGTGCCTAAAGAAATAATGGTAATCAAACATAAAAGTAAGATTCTAAGA